>DATHMY010000239.1:0-10300 GCA_035486535.1 Candidatus Acidiferrum sp. | reverse complement strand
AGCGCGGACAACGATACGGCCATCGACATCACCGTGTTGACGTTCTGGGAATCGATCGAATCGATCCGCGCGTTCGCAGGCGACGCGCCAAATACGTCCGTGGTCGAGCCCGAAGCGCGCGCCATCCTCGCGTCGTTCGATGACGAAATCGAGCAGCTTACCGTGGAGCTCGATCTTCGTACCTAGCCGCCCGTTCGCTCTCTGATCTGCGCAAAACAGACGACGTATTGCGTCACCGGACGGCAGCCGCCCCCACCCGCGAAGCACGTGCCACACGAAACATGCCCTAGATCTACGGTGACAGCACCGGGGAGTGGCGCGTTCCGAGCCAGGTAGCGAGGTCGGTCTTGGTTGTGACGTAACTGCCGGTAGCGAGCTCTTTGCGAAACTCGCCGAACAGTCCGAATGCCTCGGCGAACGCGTCGTGTTTGTGAATCGACTCGTAGTTGACTTGGCTCGCGAACACGAACGTGTCGTCGCCGAGATCGGCGTACATGTCGAGCGAGCGCGCGAGAATTCCGCGGACCACGTCCTCGACAAATTTGGGATTATGATGCGCCTTGTTGACGACGAAGAATTCGTCGGGTCGCTTGAGCAAGTCGTACGTCTCGCTCGACATCGAGCCTTCGACGATCTCGACCAAATCTTCGGCGCGAATGACGTCGGTGTTGCCGTCACCGACGCCCAGGAGCACCGCTCCGCGACCACGTTGATTATGGGTGGCCACGGGAAGGGCGTCCAGCGCGCGCTGCGCGTCGGCCTGCGAAAATCCGGCCTCAAGCAGTTCATGCAGCGAGTTTTCGCGCACCATCTGCTGCGCGCACGGACACGCCGTCATGCCTTCAGCCTCCACGCCGACGACGCGCCGGGTACCCTGCTCGTCGGCATGCGCGATCCCGACGAGCGTGTAGATCTCCTCACCGCGCTTGCCCGAAACCGGCGTCCAACGTTCCAGCCCGAAGTCGGCGCGCAGGCGCACGTCGGCGCGAATCGCGCGCTGACTGCGCACGATCTCATGGGCAATCGCCTCGACCAGCCGCTCGATGCGTGCCGGCGCCGAAGATGCCGCCAGCACGTCGAGCGTCGCTTCTTCCAAAATCTCCGAGAAGCGCGACATGTGCACGCCGGCTTTATTCGGCGCGAGATCGGCGACCATCGTGAATTCGCCGTTGAAGACGCGCGCCTGACCGTCGATCTCGAGGTGCACGATGCGACGCACGCGCGAGACGCCGACACGATTGAGCGACAGCCGAACGTCGGGCGTCTCTTCCTGGCGATTGGCGAGAAAGTGGAGACTGCGCGCGAGGCGACGCGGTGAAACGGCGCCGTTGCTTTGGGCGACCTGCGCGAATTGCGGCGCGATCTCGGCAAGCGGCACCACGTTGTAGGGACGGTGCGCGAGCTGCGGATGCGTCCAATCCCCAAAGACCAGCACGTCGATGTCGATCGGACGCGCCTGCAAGCGTGCGTTTGAAATCCGGCCGACCGCAAGCTCGACGTCATGTGCAACCTGCTCGAACGCCTCGCGCGAAAGGTCGGTGTCGATCTGTGCGGCGACGTTCAGAAACGCGGGGCCACCGGCACCGTCAGCCGGTTCGCTCTCATAGAATGAAGAGACGCGCGCAATGCGTGCGTAGGCGCGCAAGCGCTGAAGCGCAGCGAGAATGTTCGCTTGCCGATCTCCGAGATTCGAACCGATTCCAATATAAACGTGCACGCTTACCGTTCTTGTAGTAGGGTCTGGACCGTCGACCGCACGTCGTCGTCTTGCGAGTCGCCGACGATGACCTTACGTAAGCGACCGTGACGGTCGAAGAAGAGTTGCGTCGGCCAGGCGTTGACGCCGTAGGCATCCCACAGCGAGAAGCCGTTATCTACGGCGACCGGCCAGACAATGCCCTGTTGGCGCAGGCTCTGCGTTACGTACGGCCGCTCCTTCTCGGCCGGCGTTTCCGGCGCGTGGATCCCGACAATGGCGAGCCCGCGGGCGCGATCACCGGCATAAAGGGCGCGCAACGTGGGTACGACGTTGCGGCAATTGTAGCAATCGACGGTGAAAACGTCGACGATTACGACCTTGCCGGCCAGTTCGGCGGCCGCAACGCGAGTGCCGATCCAATCCTTCGCCGCGAAAATCGGTTGAAGTGTGGTGGTGCTCGCAAGGAGCATGAGTGCAAACAGTTTGAACATATGTAGTGTACGCCGGGTCACCGGTGAACGGATGATGACGGAGCCAGCGTGAGCAACGAGGCGATCTACCCTTATTCCATCGAGCCGAAAGAGACCCCCGCCATCTGGGGCGGCGATGCGTTGGTCACGCATTACGGCAAGAAGGGCGACCCCAACGACAAGATCGGCGAGTCGTGGGAGTGCTGGGACGAGAATCGCGTGCTCAACGGACCGCTGGCGGGCAAAACCATCGCACAATTGCGCGCCGAACTCGGCGCGACGCTGCTCGGCGACCTCGATCCGAACCAGCTCTTCCCGATCCTCACCAAGATCATCGACGCGCGCGGCGCACTTTCGGTGCAAGTGCATCCGGACGACGCCTACGCGCAGCGGGTGGAGCACCAGCACAACGGCAAAACCGAGTGCTGGTACATCCTCTCCGCCGACGACGGCGCGGAGCTCGTTTATGGTTGGACGCAGGATACGACGCGCAAAGAATACGAGCAGCGCGTCGCCGACGGAACGCTGGGCGACATCTTGCGCCGCGTGCCGGTGAAGCCCGGACAGACCTACTATTTGCCCGCCGGGACGCTGCACGCGATCGGCGCCGGCATCGTGCTCTTCGAAACCCAACAGGCGAGCGATCTCACCTATCGGATCTTCGACTGGAACCGCGTTGGCCCGGATGGCAAACCCCGCGAACTCGCCGTGCAAAAGGCGGCCGACGTCCTCAACTATCATCAAGGGACGCGCAATGCAGCCGAAACGATCGCCTACCACTACGAAGGTGTCGATCGCGTCGCCCTCGTCGCAAGCCGCAACTTCTTTGTCGAACGCGTCACCGCGACCGACGAGGCAGCCTCGCTCGAAACCGAGGGGCGGCCGGCGATCGTCATGACGCTCGACCGTCCAATGACCCTGCGTGCCGGCGACATCGCGCTCGCACTCGAGCGCTATCAGACCGCGCTCGTGCCGGCCGCCGCCCAGTGGTACACCGTCTCTGCCGTCGACGGCACCGCCTCGCCGTTCATGCTGGTTGTGCCGCCGAAGAGCACCGAAATGATGACCGTTCGATTGTTGGCGTCGGGCATCGAGCAAGATCGCATCGATCGCTTCATGGCGCAGTTCACGTGATCGCGCTCGGCGGTGAGCGCGCGGATGTGCTAGCCGAACGCTTCGGCACGCCGTTGCTGGTGATCGATCTAGAATCCCTCGACAAAGCGCTCGACGTGATGCTCGCAGCGGCATCGCCCCATAACTTCGCGATCTCGTACGCGGCCAAGGCGCTCTTGTTGCCGGGGCTGGTTCACCATTTGCTGCGCTGGCCGATTGGGATCGACACCGCGTCGATCGGCGAACTCGCGGTCGCGTTACGCGGCGGCTTCGAAGCCTCGCGACTAACGCTGCACGGCGCCGGCAAGAAACCCGAGGAATTCGATGCGGTACTCGACGGAAGCGCGGGGCGCATCATCATCGACGGTATGGACGAATTACGCGCCTTCATCGCGCGCGCGAACGGACGTAGCGCCGACGTGCTGCTGCGCTTCAACACCGGCATCGAAGCGCATACGCACGATTTTATCCGCACCGCCGGCAACCGCAGCAAATTCGGTTTTGCACCGAGCGAGGCGGACGAAGCGTTCGTGCTGCTTCTCGAGCAACCGTCGCTCTTCGTTCGCGGCGTACACGCGCACATGGGCTCGCAGATCTACGAGCCGGCACCATACGTCGAAAACGCCCGCCGGCTCCTGGACCTGCTCGGGCGCATGCGCCGCGCCGGGTTCGATAGGGCGGATACGATCGTAATCGGCGGCGGTTTCGGCGTGCAGATGCATCCTGATGCAACGGATGAAACGATCGACATCGCCGGCACGCTCGACGCCGTCGCGCGCATCGTACCGGCCGGCATCCGCATCGAAATCGAGCCTGGCCGCGCGCTCATTGCGGCAGCCGGAACATCGATCTATCGCGTGATGGCGGTCAAGCGTTTCGAGGGCCGGCGATTCGTCATTGTCGACGGCAGCATGGCGGATAATCCGCGGCCCGCGCTCTACGGCGCATACCATCACGTTGAAGCGGTCGAGCCACGCTCGCCGCTAGCGCCGGCGATGGTCTGCGGCCGCTCGTGCGAAGCCGACGAGTTGGGTGAAGCGATGCTGCCGGAGGATTTACGCGCAGGCGATCTGGTCGCGATGCGCACGACCGGCGCCTACACCTACAGCATGTCGAGCAACTATAATTGGTTCCCGCGCCCGCCGGTCGTTGCGGTTGGCGACGGCGAACCGCAAGTCTGGGCGCAGCGCGAGAGTAATGAGGAGGCGCTGCGGAGATGATGTCTATATCAGGCCGTGAATCCGATCTTCGAAGTGCGCGATGACGGCGGGAGCGATCGCCACGAAGTTCGTGTACTCAAAATACTCCTCATAGCGCAGATAATCGAGCGTGTAGAGGCCGTCGCGCTTGAGCACGAAGAGGCGATAGCCGCTCGATTCCAATAACGCGTAAGCTGCCCGCAGTGTGTCACCGGCCAGTTGCCAGGCGCGGTTGTACTCGAACTGCACGACCCCAACCGCGCGAGCAGCGATTGCATCGCTCGCACCGCGTAGCACCTGCAAGTCATAGCCTTCCGCGTCGATCTTCAAGAGGTCGACCCGATTCCACCCGGCCTCGCGCAGCGACGCATTCAGCGTCGTCACCGTGACCGTGCGCGTGGTGCCCGGCGTGCGCATAAAATCGGGAACCAGCGTGCTGCCCCGCCCGGCATCGGGCTCTTCGAAAAAAGACCGTGATCCCGGCTGGCTGCCGAGCGCGACATTGAACAGTGTGATACGCGGCTCACCGCGGAAGCGGCTTTCGAGCGCCTCGTACGCGCTGCACGACGGCTCAAATGCGAGCGCCGCAAAGGTGCGGTCGTGCATATCTTCTCGCGCCATGTTGAGCCAATCGCCGACGTTCGCGCCGACATCGATGAAGCGGTCGCCATAGCCCGCGACCCGCTGCACGAGCCAACGTTCGCCCGTATCGAGCGCGTCGGGGCTCTCCGCTAGATGATACTTGATCACGCAGCGGCACTGATTACGCAATGCCACAGCCGCGCGAACGAGCAGCGGTGATTTCGCCGCGAGGCGTTGCAACGAGTCGAGCAGACTCACGCGCGGCATCGCGCGCGCAACACATCGCCGGTCATGCGCGCATCCTGCGGAGTTAGCGGTGTGGGCGAGGGCTGCAGGCGTGCGATGTCCCAGCGCTCCTCATCGCCGCCGGTACCGAAGTAACCGTCGGCCAAAGCGGCTTCGGCGTGGGTCATGACGTGATCGAGATCGATCGGGATTGCGTATCCGCGCGCAATCGCCCCGGCGACGCGGCACATGGCGTCGATCGCGGGCTCGACCAGCGGATAGCCCGCGAAGTTCTCAGGCGTCGCATCGCGCATCGCCATGACCGCGAGCCCGGCAGCGTAACTGTTCCGTCCAGCGGTGTGGGCCGCGTATGCGGAATCACCCGCATGAATCTCGCGCATATTCGCGCGCAGATCGTACGTTTCCACGACCAACGGCACGCCCTGTGCGAACGCAATGCAGTAATGGTACGCGGTGTAGACCGTTTCGTAGTCACCTGCCGACCAATGCAGATAGATGCGCTCGAGCCGTCCCTTCGGGAGCTGCGGCCGCCACGATGCCAGCGGCGCGTGGGGGAAGCGATCGAAGCGCGCGAATGGAGCGGCCATGCTCGCGCTTTTCGCGCTTCTTCTTCCGCCCCCGCTTTTCGAAGCGCCGACGTTGCGCGGCGCGCAGGTCAGCGCATACGTGATCTCGGCACAAACCGGTGCGGTGGTCTATGCGCGCGATCCGGATGCGGCGATGATTCCCGCCTCGACGTTGAAACTTGTCGTGGGTTCAGTTGCGCTCGACGACCTCGGCACGGCCTTTTCATTCATCACCACGCTCGCTACCGACGGCACCACGCTGTATCTCGAAGGCAGCGGTGATCCGCTCTTGCAAGCCGGCGACTTCGACGACGCCGCGCGGACGCTCGCGGCCGTTGGGCAAACGCATTTCGATGCGCTCGACGGCGTCGCCGGCGCAGCGTCGCTGGGTCGCTATCCTCCTGGCTGGCAGGTCGATGATTTAGGCGAAGACTACGCCGCGCCGCCGAGCGCGCTCTCGATCGGCGAGAACACCCTGCATATCGCGCTGCATCCGTCGACGCCTGGCACGGCGCCGGCGCTTTCGGTCACACCCGCGACGAACGTCATCACGATCGTTAACGCAGCCACAACCGGACCGGCTCATTCCGAGGATACAACCGACGTGCGCATCAGCTGGGATCGCCCCAACACCCTCATCGTCACCGGCAGCGTGCCGTCTGATGCAACCGATGATGTCCTCGATGCGTCGATGCTCGATCCGGCAGACGTCACGCTCGCCCTCGCGCACGATGCACTCGCTCGCGGCGGTATCACCTTTGCTCACGACGCGCGGCTTGCCGCGGCGCCGGCCGGCGCGCGCGTGCTGTGGACGCATCGGTCGCTCGCGCTCCCATCATTGTTGCGTGCCATGTGGCAGCCCAGCGACAATCTATTGGCTGAATCACTTCTCAACGCGTTGGGCTCGACGCGTGATGCGGCGCTCGCGCGCGAGCACGACTGGCTGCTATCGATCGGCGTTGATCCGGCGACAACCACGCTTGCCGACGGGAGCGGACTCTCGGCCTACGACCGGATCAGCGCGCGTGACTTGGTGACAGTTCTCGCCCACGATTGGAACGGCCCTAACCGCGACATCGTCAGCGATGCGCTCCCCGTTTCGGGTCGCAGTGGCACGCTCGAGCATACGTTCACGGCACCGCCTCTGGCCGGCGCGGTGATCGCCAAGACCGGGACGGTGAATCATACGCGCACGCTGGCGGGTTATTTGCAAACGCCGCACGGCACGCTGATCTTCGCGCTGATGATCAACAACTGGATGGGCGACGGTCCGCACGCGACGGCCGATCTGCGTGCATTCGAGTCAACCTTCCTGGAGGCGTTTTTCGCATGAATTCGACCCTGCGTAAGGCCACGTCAATCGACGATCTGCGCGCGATCGCCCAGCGGCAAGTACCACGAGCCTTCTTTCAATACGCCGATCACGGCTCATACACGCAGCAAACGCTGCGCGCCAATCGTGACGATCTCCAAGCGATTCACCTGCGTCAGCGCGTCGGCATCGACATGGCCGCACGCGATCTCTCGACCACGATTGCCGGCGAACCATCGGCGCTTCCCTTTGCCTTTGCACCGATCGGGCTGTGTGGCATGCAGCACGGCGATGGCGAGATCCTTGCGTGCCGCGCCGCGCAAGCGGCCGGTATACCGTTCACCCTGAGTACGATGTCGATCGGCTCCATCGAAGACGTTGCAGCGGCAGTCGAGAAGCCGTTCTGGTTTCAACTCTACGTGATGCGCGACCGCGGCTTTGTCCGCGATCTCATCGCGCGCGCGGCGGCAGCCAAGTGCAGCGCGCTGATGGTAACGATGGACCTCACGATGCTTGGGCAGCGGCACTGCGATATCAAGAACGGACTCGCCGTGCCGCCGGAGATCACGTTTGCAAATCTTCTCGACGTCGCAAGCAAACCGGCGTGGGCGCTTTCGATTCTTCGCAGCAAGCGCAAAACGTTTGGCAACCTGGCCGGGCACATCGCCGGCATGAACGATGTCACCAGGCTTGCTAGCTGGGTCTCGAAACAATTCGATCCGACATTGAACTGGCGCGACCTCGAATGGATTCGCGAACTGTGGCCCGGGCGAATTATCATCAAAGGCCTCATGGATCCGCAAGACGCGCGAATCGCGGCCAAGACCGGCGCAACCGCGCTGGTGGTATCAAATCACGGTGGGCGTCAGCTCGACGGTGCGCCGTCGAGTATCTCCGCGCTGCCGGCGATCGTCGAAGCAGTCGGCGGCGAGATCGAGGTGATCGTGGATAGCGGCATTCGCTCCGGGCAAGACATCTTGCGCGCGCTGGCGCTCGGCGCGCGATCGGTGCTACTCGGCCGCGCCTACATCTACGGGCTGGGTGCCGCCGGGCAGGCCGGCGTCACACGCGCGATCGAGATCATTCGCAGCGAACTCGATATCACGATGGGTCTGACGGCGACCACCAGCGTGCGCAACGTCCGCAGCGACGTACTGGCCTGAGCCCCATGCATCCAAGCGCGCCCCGGCGGCGTTCCCAAAAATATATGATGCAGCGATCAACGTTTCTCGGTAGCCTTGCTAGCCTTACCGGCGCAGCCGTCCTCGCACCCGCACTCGCACGCGCAGCCACGGGAGCGTATGCGGTCACGCACACGGATGCCGAGTGGAAGGCACTCCTTGGTCCCGATCGCTACGTGATTCTGCGCCAAAATGGCACAGAACCGGCGTTCTCGAGTGCACTCAACGAGGAGCATCGCGCCGGCCTTTACTTCTGTGCCGGCTGCAACCTCGAACTCTTCACCTCGGCAATGAAGTATGACAGCGGCGACGGCTGGCCGTCGTTTTGGACGGTCCTTCCGCACACGACGTTGACGCAAACCGACAACGATATTCCTGGCGAAGAGCGCACGGAAGTCCACTGCCGGCGCTGTGGCGGACACTTGGGTCACATTTTTGACGACGGACCGGCTCCGACGCACCTGCGTTATTGCATCGACGGGCTCGCTTTGCAGTTCGTGGCCAAAGCTTGACGCACTCGCTGCGTTGACCGCGCAGCAATGACTCGCCTGTCTGCCGAATGATGGGCTCTCGTGACGGCACGCCCGCTTGAAGACTACCAGCCGCAGGACGCGCCCGACGATGCGAAACTCGCGGCATGGCTCGATCGCGTATCGTCAGGGCGAGATTTGACGTTGCCCGCGCCTGGCGGGCTCGACGCTGAGGCGCTGCTTGGCTTCTTTTTCACCATCTCAAGCGAGCTCAATGAACTCGCCGCGGTGGTGACCGGCGCGCTCGGCGCCGCTAGCCGTGACGCCGAGTCGCTCACCGCAATCGTCGCTTCAACCTCCGAGCACGAGCAAGGCATCCGCGAAACGGCCTCGGCGATCAATGAAGCGGCGGTCAGCGCAACGCACGTCGCACAGACCGATGAGGCCTTACGACGCGTGGTGTCCGGCGCGTTCACCGCGACCGACGAAGCCGCGACGGAGTTCGAGGCAATTCGCAGCTCCCTTGCCGGACTCGGACTGGGGCTCGAAGCCGGCGTGACGCCGCTGCAGACGATGGATGAAGCCGTCCGTGGTGTCGGCTCCTTTCTCGCGGTGCTCAAAAAAATGTCGCGGCAGGCGCAACTCCTGGGTGTGAATGCGTCGGTCGAAGCCTCACATATCGGCGAAGCCGGCGCGCGCTTTGCGATCGTCGCATCCGAGGTGCGCAAACTTGCCGGCTCGACGCGTGCCTCATGTGACGACATCAGCCGCTTGATCGGCGAGCTCGCACGCGCCACCGATCGGCTGACTGCGGCAACGCGCGAGGCCCAATCGGCGACCGATGAAGCGACGCTGCGCATCGATGCTGCCTCGAAGAATCTGCTCCAAGGTCACGGGTCACTCGAACGGGTGGAAGAGATCGTCGAGAGTATCGCAAGCATCGCGACGCAACAGTCGACCTCGTTGCACAATGTCGTCGCGAGTATCGAAGAGATCTCGCGCCACGCAAGCGGCGTGTCGAAAGCGTCGGCCGATGCTGCAGCGCTCGATATCTTCGGCGTGCTACAGGAAGCCGAGCGCAGCGCCCAAGCATGGCGCGTGCTAGGCGCCGCGCACGCGCCTCCCGGCGAACGCACGCCGTTCGCGCGTTGGCTCACCGCACTGCTTGCCGGACGCGATCCGGCCGAATCGTTCGAAGGGGAGCTGCAGTATCCTCAGGTGGCCCGGTCGCTGCGTGCGACGCTCGACGCCCTCAACCGCGATGAACGCGCGACGCTCGCGCACATCGTGCGCGCCAATGTGGCCGCCGCACGTAACAGTTTTTCGTGGCAATCGATTGCGTCATCGCTCGACGCATTGCGCAGTGAGATCGGAAACGTCGCACTAGCGGTCGATCAGTCGGTAAAAGCCGCACGCACCGCAGCCGAAACCTCTGCGAGCATGCGCCTCCTGGTCGAAGAGA
>DATHMY010000238.1:0-24058 GCA_035486535.1 Candidatus Acidiferrum sp. | reverse complement strand
GCCGATCTCGCGCCCGACGTCATCGTCGAGATCTATAACGACCACGCCTCGGCGTTCTCACTCGACATCATTCCGACGTTTGCAATCGGATGCGCGGCGGAGTTTCCCATTGCCGATGAAGGTTGGGGACCGCGCCGGGTTCCCCCGGTCATCGGGCATCCGGAACTTGCATGGCACATCGCGCAATCGACCATCCTTGACGAGTTCGACATGACGATCGTCAACAACATGGAGGTCGATCACGGGCTCACGGTACCGCTCTCGTTGATGTTCGGCCAGCCCCAAGCATGGCCCGTGCCGGTGATACCGCTCGCTGTCAACGTCGTGCAATATCCGCCGCCGACCGGACACCGCTGCTACAACCTGGGCAAAGCGATCCGCAAGGCCGTCGAATCCTATCCCGAGGACCTGCGCGTGGTCGTGTTCGGAACCGGCGGGATGTCGCATCAGCTTCAAGGTCCGCGTGCCGGCCTCATCAACGCGGAGTTCGACAATGCATTTCTCGACGAGCTCATTGCCGATCCGGTACGCGCTGCTCAGCGGCCGCACATCGAGTACGTTCGTGAAGCCGGCTCAGAAGCAATTGAACTGGTAATGTGGCTGATCATGCGTGGCGCACTCGACGACCGCGTCGAGGAGCTGCATCGCTTCTACCACGTGCCCGCTTCCAACACGGCCGTGGGGCATCTCATTTTGGCAAACGCGAGGGACCAGCATTGATCAACGTTGCGCTCGCCGGGCAAGGCGCCTTCGGCGTCAAACATCTCGAAGCAATTGCCAACATCAAGGGCGTGAGGGTCATCTCCCTGACCGGCGGCCGCCCCGAGTCAACCAAAGAAGTTGCCGAACGCTTCAAGATTCCGCACTGGACGACCGATCTTGACGAGACGCTCGCGCGGCCCGGGCTCGATGCCGTGATCATCGCGTCGCCCACCCAGATCCATCGTGCGCAAGCTGAACAGTCGATGCGCGCGGGCAAACATGTGCTGGTTGAAATTCCGGTCGCCGATTCGCTCGAAGATGCGCGCGCCCTCGTCGACGTGCAACGCGAAACTGGCGTCGTCGCGATGGCCGGCCACGTGCGCCGGTTTAATCCGAGCCATCAGTACCTTCACCAGCGCGTCGAGCGCGGTGAATTCAGCGTCCAGCAAATGGACGTGCAGACCTATTTCTTCCGTCGAACCAACACGAATGCGCTTGGACAAGCGCGCAGCTGGACCGATCATCTGCTTTGGCATCACGCCTGCCACACCGTCGATCTCTTTCAGTGGCAGACCGGCGGGACCGCGGAGATCGCGCAGGCGATCCAGGGACCAATTCATCCGACGCTCGGCATCGCCATGGACATGAGCATCCAGCTCAAAGCGCCGTCGGGTGCCATTCTCACGCTATCGCTTTCTTTCAACAACGACGGACCATTTGGATCGTTCTTCCGGTACATCGGCGATACCGGTACGTACCTCGCGTACTACGACGATCTGAGCACCGGCAAGAACGAGAAGATTGACTTGTCGGGCGTCGCCGTTTCCAACAACGGGATCGAACTCGAAGATCGCGAGTTTTTCGCGGCGATCGCCGAGCATCGAGAGCCAAAATCGAGTCTGGTCGATACGTTGCCCGCATACGAGACGCTAGCGCGCCTCGAAGAGCAGCTCGGCCGGTTCGTCGCCGCATAAGGATGCAGTCTAGCAACACGATCTAGGAGGTGTTTATGTCATCGGATTCTTCCCGACGTTCATTCATGATCGGAACCGGCGGAGCCGCTATCGCAGCCGCGATTCCGTCGCTCTGGGTCGGCGCCGACGCGGCCGAAGTCATCAAAGTCGGTTTCGTGAGCCCGCGCACCGGACCGCTCGCCGGGTTCGGTGAGGTCGATCCGTACATCATCGGCCTTGCGCGCAAGGCGCTCGCCGGCGGCCTGATGGCCGGTGGCAAACGCTACGCGGTTGAAATTCTCGATCGCGATTCGCAATCCGATCCGTCGCGCGCTGGACAGCTCGCCAACGAGCTGATCACCAAGGACGGCGTGGACATGATGCTCGTAACGTCCACTCCCGAAGTCGTCAATCCGGTTTCGGACGCGTGCGAGGCGGCCGGCGTTCCCTGCCTCTCGACGGTTATGCCGTGGGAAGCGTGGTACTTCGGGCGCGGTGCAAAACCCGGCCAGCCGTCGCCGTTCAAGTGGACCTATCACTATAGCTTTGGCGTCAATAGCTTTCTGGTGTGCTACGTTTCGCAGTGGGCCGAACTCCCGACCAACAAGAAGGTCGCGGTGTTGTATCCCAACGACGCCGACGGCAACGCCATCCGCGAACACTTGATTCCCGACCTCGAGAAACACGGTTTCACGATCGTCGATCCCGGCGGGTATGAAGACGGCACCAGCGACTACTCGGCGCAGATCGCTCGATTCAAAGCCGAGAACTGTCAGATCTTCAACACCTTCCCGATTCCGCCGGACTTCGCGGCGTTCTGGCATCAAGCGGCGCAGCAAGGTTACACCAGCATGGTGAAGATCGCTCAGGTCGCCAAGACCGGTCTCTTCCCATCGACCATCGAAGCGCTCGGGCCGCTCGGTGATAAGATTGCAACCGCCGACTACTGGCACCCGGCGTGGCCCTACAAGTCATCGCTCACCGGCATTGGGTCGCGCGCACTGGCCGACGACTACGAGAAGGCGACCGGCAAGCAGTGGACGCAACAACTCGGCGCATCGCTCTCGCTCTTCGATGCGGGCATGACGGCGCTGAAAAACGCCGGAACGCCCAAGACCAAAGCGGCCGTTGCGAAGGCGCTCTCGGTTTTGGACACGGTTACGATCGACGGGCGCGTCGACTTTACCCACGGTCCGGTTCCCAACGTCGCCGTAATGCCGATCCTCGGCGCGCAATGGCTCAAATCCAAACCTGGAAGCCGCTTCCCGTTCGATAACGTCATGACCGAAAATGCCGGCGATCGTAACGTGCCGGTCCACGCAAAGCTCGTCCCGTACGCATAAACGCGCCATGGAGATGTTTGCGCCGCCGAACGTCGAGTTGCTCACTCGTCCCGACGGCGCACTTCTCTTACGCTCGCGCGATCCGTTGCTTGCGTACGCGCCGAATACCGGTAGCGTGCTCGACCGGTGGGCGCGCGAGCGCCCCGATCGCGTCTTCCTAGCCGAACGCAACGGCGAAGCGTGGCGTTCGATCACCTACGCACAGATGTACCAGGCGGTGCGTGGCGTAGCGTCGGCATTTATCGCACTCGGCTTAAACCGCGACACACCGATCGCGTTGCTCTCCGGCGCATCGATTGCGCACGCGACCGTGTCGCTCGCGGCGCAGTATGTTGGGATTCCCGCGGCGCCGATCTCGCCGCCGTATTCGATCCAGTACGGCGATCTGCGCCGTCTCCAGATGGTTCTCGACGCACTTGCACCCAAGCTCGTATTCGCTGATGATGCCGGCCTCTACCGCGACGCGCTCGCATCGATCGGCGCTGACGTTCCCATCTTGGTTGCCCAAGGAATTGGCCCGCGCAGCGATCTGCTGCGCTTAGAGGCGCTCCTGGCAACGCCGGTGAGCGAACGCGTCGATGTCATGCGTCGCGACGTCCAGCCGGACGACATCGCTAAAGTCCTCTTTACATCCGGTTCGACCGGTCAGCCGAAAGGCGTCGTTAATACGTTCCGGATGCTTTGCTCGAACCAGCAGATGCTCGCGCAAGTGTGGCCGCACTTGGATGAAGACGATGTGATCCTCAACGATTGGCTGCCATGGCATCACACCTTCGGCGGCAATCACAACTTCAACATGGTGCTCTTTCACGGTGGTACCCTGTACATCGACGACGGGCGTCCGATGCCCGGCCGATTCGAACGATCGGTGCAGAACATGCGCGAGCAACCGCCGACCCTCTATTTCAATGTGCCGCGCGGTCACGCGATGCTCGTGGAAGCGCTCAAAAACGACCCGACGTTCGCGACCCGGTTTTTCTCACGTTTGCGGCTGATTCAAAATGCCGCCGCTGCACTGCCGCCGTCGACCTGGCAAGCGTTGCGCGAGCTTGCGCAACGATACGCGACGCGAGACATCGTGATTGTCGGCTCGTGGGGGCTTACCGAGACGGCTCCAGCGGTGACGGCGGTTCACTATCCGCTACGCGACCCAGCCGATATCGGTGTGCCGTTGCCGGGCACCGAGATGCTCTTCGTCAAGAACGAAGCGCGTCTCGAAGCGCGCGTCAAAGGGCCAAATGTGACGCCGGGATATTGGCGCAGCCCTGAATTAACGACGAAGGCCTTCGATGCCGAGGGATTCTATCGCACCGGCGACGCGATGAAGTTCGGGGATCCCAGCGATCCGGCACAAGGACTGCTCTTCGATGGACGCATCGCGGAGAATTTCAAACTCTCGAACGGCACCTGGGTCGACGCCGGCGGCGTGCGCGTCGCGGTGTTGAGTGCGGCCGGTTCGATGGTCGACGACTGCGTGGTATGCGGCGAGAATCGCGATGCGATTGGTGTCGTGCTCATCTTGGGCGCGCGAGCGCGCGCCGTGCACGAGCAGCCCGTTGTGCTGCGCGACGCCCTTGCATCGCTTCTACGCGCTCATAATGCGCAGGCGCGCGGCTCGACCTCTCGCATCGGACGCGCCATTCTCACTTTTGATGCGCTTTCGCCGGTTGAGGGCGAGATCACCGACAAGGGCTCGGTGAATCAGCGTCGCGTATTGGAGCGCCGTCCCGCGCTCGTCCAGCGCTTGTTCGCCGATGCCGGCGATCCGGACGTCATCGTCTTCACAGATCCATCCGAAAGGCAACACGCGACATGAGCAAGATGGTAGCAATCGGCGATTGGAAGACCGTCAAGGTCGAGATCGATGCTGAGGGCATCGCCTGGATAACCTTGAACCGGCCCGAGAAGCGCAACGCGATGAACCCGACGCTCAATCGCGAGATGATCGATGTGCTCGAAACCGTCGAGCAAGACGCGCGCGCCAAGGTCGTCGTGTTGACCGGCGCGGGCGACGCTTGGACCGCGGGCATGGACCTCAAAGAGTACTTTCGCGAGATCGATGCCGGTCCGGAAATTCTTCAAGAGAAGATTCGCCGCGAAGCTTCGACGTGGCAGTGGCGGCTGCTGCGCTTTTATCCCAAGCCGACGATCGCGATGGTGAACGGTTGGTGCTTCGGTGGCGGATTCTCACCACTCGTTGCGTGCGACCTTGCGATCGCCGCGCAAGAGGCGACCTTTGGACTCTCGGAAATCAACTGGGGGATCCCGCCTGGCAATCTCGTCAGCAAGGCGATGGCCGATACGGTCGGGCAGCGGCGCGCACTCTACTACATCATGACCGGCGAGACGTTCACCGGCGCCGAGGCAGCCGACATGGGACTGGTCAACAAAGCGGTACCACTCGCAAAGCTGCGCGATGCAACGACCGAGCTTGCGAAGAAATTACTCGAGAAAAACCCGGTCGTCATGCGCGCGGCAAAACACGGCTTCAAGCGGTGCCGCGAACTCACGTGGGAGCAGAGCGAAGATTATCTCTACGCGAAGCTCGACCAATCGATTTTGCTCGATGAGGAAGGCGGGCGCGCCGAAGGCCTCAAGCAGTTCCTCGACGACAAGTCGATCCGCCCCGGACTGCAGACGTACAAACGATAGCCCTGCGGGGGCTTCACCAAGACCTAACGCTCACCGCGTAGGCACAGCGGGTCCGCCTCGCGCGCTGGACGAAGCAGATTTCTCGATGGCGCAGGTCGACACTCGAGGGGCGACAGCGGAGCGCACGCCCGCGGACGTGCGCGGTTTGGCCGCGTATGCTGCTTGGCTTTTGGTCGTCGCGGCGGCCTACGTCTTCTTCGCAAACGTCGGATTTTCGCTGGCTTTCGGTGTCAAGCAAATCACGGCGGTCTGGCCGCCCACCGGCATCGCGCTCGCCGCGCTCGTCCTCGGCGGCTACCGAATGTGGCCGGGCGTCTTCGTAGGCGCGTTCGTCGCCAACGCGCTCAGTCACGAGCCGTTGCTCACGGCCGCCTTGATCGGCGGCGGCAACACGCTCGGACCGTTAGCCGGTGCCCATCTACTACGTGCCTTCGATTTCGATCGCACCTTCGCACGCCTGCGTGACGTTGCGGTCTTCGTGGTCTTCGGTTCGATCGTTGCGATGACCGTGACCGCAACCAACGGCGTGCTGCAGCTCGCGCTCGTGCACGTCTTCCCATGGTCGGCATACGGATCGCAGTGGCTGCTGTGGTGGGTCGGCGACGCGTCCGGCGTGTTGCTCGTCGCACCGCTCATCCTCACTTGGAGCGACATGCGCCGCGCCGGCATCGTCGCCGGCGATGCCTCGCCGCTCGAGATCGCGATTGCCGTTCCGCTCACCTTCGTTTTTGCGTTCCTCGAATTTTTCTCAGCGCTGCCGACGGCGTTCCCGCTCTATCCGTTCATCGTCTGGGCCGCGCTGCGAACCGGTGCGCGTATCATGACCGCGCTCATCGTCGTCGTCTCCGGGGTCTCGCTGTGGGCGACCGTCCACGGTCACGGACCGCTCGCGCGCCTTTCTCCCAACGATCGCCTGATGGCGTTCGTCTTCTTTTCCGCCATACTCGCGATCACCGGACTGCTACTGAGCGCACTCACTGCCGAGCGCCGGACGGCGCTCGCGCAAATGCAGGCAGCCGAGTTGCGCTTCAAAGTCTTGGCCGAAACGCTTCCGCAAATGGTGTGGACCGCCGATCCGTCCGGCACGATCGATTGGCTCAACGCGCGATGGCGTCAGTTCATCGGCAACGACGAACGCTCACTTGGCGTTTCCGATTGGACTGACCTCATCGCCGCCGGGCAACCATTCGAGCGCGAGTTGCGTTTGCGCGGCAGCGACGGCGTCTCGCGTTGGTTCCTGGTACGGGCCGAACCGATGCGCGACAAACGCGGACGTATCGTGCGCTGGTATGGAACCCACACCGACATCGACGATCAGCGCCGCGCCTTCGAACGTACCGCGCGCATCGCGACCACGCTGCAGTCGGCGTTCCTACCGCAAACGCTTCCCGAGCATCAGTTCCTCGGCTTCGACGCGCTCTACCTCACCGCTGGGCAAGAGGTGCTCATCGGTGGCGATTGGTACGATGCCTTCGCGCTCCCCAGCGGCGAGATCTTGGTTTCGATCGGCGACGTCACCGGGCACGGGCTCAATGCCGCGGTAAGCGCCGGTCGCATTCGCCAAACCATTGTCGCCACCGCCCTCGACATGGACGATCCGGCGAAGATTCTCACCAAGGTGAATCGTCTCTTGCAGTTGCACGATCCCACGGTTGCCACGGCACTGGTCGCGATCGTCGACCCGTACGCCCTCACGCTGCGCTATGCCAGCGCCGGTCATCCCGCACCGATCGTTGCCGGCAAACTCGTGCCCGCACAAGCGCTCTCGTACGGCTCGCTTCCGCTGGGCGTTTCGCCGACCAGTGAGTACCGCAGTTTTAGCAAGGCCCTCGAACGCGACGACGTCGTGGTCTTCTACACCGACGGCATCACCGAGTTCTCACGCGACCTCGAGTCGACCGAACGGGCGTTGCTCGATGCGGTCACCGCGCTCGCAATCGAAGCGCCGGCGCGGCCGGCGGATGCGATTCGTCGTGCCGTTCTCGGCGATTCTTCGCCGACCGACGACGCCGTCATCGTCGTCTTGCGCGTCGCGCCGGCCGAGTCCGGCGTGCATCCACTCGATCTGCACAAGGCGTGGAGCTTTCACTCCAGCCACGCCTATTCGGCGCACCACGCACGCCATGAAGTCATGCGCTTCATCGAAAGCATCGTGCAGAGCGGCGAGGATCTCTTCACCGCCGAGCTAATCGTCGGTGAAATTCTCGCCAACACGGTCGAACATGCGCCCGGACTGGTCAACATGGAGATCGATTGGTCGCAGACCTCGCCGGTCATTACCGTGGTCGACAGCGGCCCCGGCCTCGAGCGTTTCGCCGCGCAGCTTCCCGTCGATGAATTCACCGAAGATGGACGCGGGCTCTATTTGGTCAAGACGCTCGGACGCGACTTGCACATCGAATCGGATGCCGGCTACGGCACGAAGATGACGGTCGTGCTCCCCATCGCGCGAACGTAAACCATCTTGTCGTTACAAGCATAATCGAGGGAACGGCGCGACTACACCCCAAGGAATTCGAGAAGTTCGCGCTCGCGACTGCGAACCTCGGCGCTGCCGAGCGTTTGTACGACGCGGCCGTCGACGACGATGTGATGGCGGTCGGCGACTTCGGCTGCGAAGCGCACGTTTTGCTCGACCAGCAGCACCGAAAGACCCGCCGTCTTCATCTCTACAATCACCTCGCCGATGCGCTCCACCAGCACCGGTGCAAGGCCTTCGGTCGGTTCGTCGAGTAGAATCGTGCGCGCACCGGAACGGAGCGCTCGCGCGATCGCAAGCATCTGCTGCTCGCCGCCCGAAAGCGTGGTTCCCACCGCGTGCGCGCGTTCGCGCAGGTTCGGAAAGGTCTCGAAGATTCGATCGGTGCTCCAGCCGCCGGGGGCGATGGCGGGCGCGAAGGTGAGATTCTCGCGGACGCTGAGCGTTGAGAAGATGCCGCGCTCTTCGGGAACGTAGGCAATCCCGCGTCGGGCGATACGATCCGACGGTAAATCTTGCAGCGCTACGCCGTCGAACTCGACCGATCCCGAACGCGGCGTCACGATCCCCATGATCGCACGCAGCGTCGTCGTTTTGCCGGCCCCGTTGCGACCGATCAGCGTCGCGACCTCGCCATCTTGCACGTCGAACGACATACCGTGCAAGATGTGTGCTTCCGCGTAATAGGCGTGCACGTCTTGTAAGGCGAGCATCAGTGCCCAACCCCGCCGAGGTAGGCTTCGATCACCCGTTCGTCGGCGCGTACGTCGCTGTAGCTGCCTTCGGCCAGGACTTTGCCGCGCGCGAGCACGGTCACGCGATCGCAAAGATGCTCGACGACACGAAGGTTGTGTTCGACCAACACGACGGTGCGCGATTGCGCGATCTTCGCGATCAGTGCGATGGTCTTCTCGACGTCTTCGGCGCCCATCCCAGCGGTCGGCTCGTCGAGCAACAGCACGTCCGGCTCCTGAGCGATGGCGATTGCGAGTTCCAGCGCGCGCTTTTTTCCGTACGCGAGATTGGCGGCCGGCGTTGCGCCGTCAGCTTCGATCCCGACGGCGGCTAGCGCGCTCGCTGCTGGTTCGTCGAGCACGGCGGTCGCACGTGGCGACGCGATCAATCGCCACGAAAGGCCCGAGCGCGCTTGCAGCGCGATCTTGACGTTCTCGAGCGCGCTTGCGTGCGGAAAGATGCTGCTGATCTGAAAACTGCGCACGACGCCCATCCGCGCGATTGAGGCCGGGTCGAGGTGCGTCGTGTCCGAACCGGCGATCGTGACGCGTCCCGACGTCGGCGGAACAAAGCCGGAGAGCACACCGAGCAACGTGCTCTTGCCCGCGCCGTTGGGACCGATGACGGCATGCACCGATCCCTCGCGCACCGCGAAGTTCAATCCGTCGAGCGCGCGGAATCCCGCGAACGATTTCACGATGTCGTGGGCGCCGATGCGCGTTGGAGAGGCTATTGCCATCGCATCCTACATAAGCATGACGGCATCACTTGCGGCAATACCCCCGAAATGGTGTATCCACAAGCATACATGGCTGCCAGACTGAAGTGCGGAGGTATCGGCGTGAGGCTCGAGGGGAAGGTCGCCCTGATTACGGGGGCGGCAAGCGGCATCGGTCAGGAGATCGCACGGGCGATGGCGCGTGAGGGCGCCGTCGTGTCGATTGCTGACATCAGCGCCGGGGCGGCGCAGCGCGCGGCGGCGGAAATCGAAAGCACGGGCGGCCGCGCGATCGCGATCGACATGGACGTCACCGACGAAGCGCAGGTCGCCGCCGGCGTCAATCGCACGGTGGCCGCCTGTGGCGGCCTCGATATCGTCGTGAGCAATGCGGGGATCCAGATCATCGCGCCCATTCACGAGCTCTCATACGCCGACTGGCGGCGGGTCGTGAGGATCCACCTCGACGGGGCCTTCCTCCTGACCCGCGCCGCCCTTCAGCACATGTACGCGCGGCACAAAGGCGGCTCCATCATCTATATGGGATCCGTGCATTCTAAGGAAGCCTCACCGCTCAAGGGCCCGTACACCGCCGCCAAACACGGGATCCTCGGCCTCGCACGCACCGTCGCCAAAGAGGGGGCAAAGTTCGGGGTCCGCTCCAACGTGATCTGCCCAGGCTTCGTGCGAACCCCGCTGGTGGAGCGCCAGATCCCCGAGCAAGCGGCGGCATTCGGAATCTCTGAAGCCGACGTCATTAAGAATATTATGCTCAAAGAGACGGTCGATGGCGAGTTCACCACGACGGCGGACATAGCAGAGATGACGGTATTCTTAGCGGCTTTTCCCACCAATGCGCTCACCGGGCAGTCGGTGGTGGTCAGCCACGGCTGGCATATGGACTGACACCTTCCTTCGGGGGTAGATGGGAAAACGCGCTTGTTGGATAATAATCACTTAAGAGAAGGTGGTCGGAAGCAAAAGCGCTCGGCCGTCTTCCGTTTATTAACATGACGATATAGGAGGCAGCTCTATGCATCGCACCGCCAAAGTTGCGATTGCTAGTCTTGTGCTAGCCGCGTTTGCGTTGCTTACGCCGATGGTTGCATCGGCCGATCAACGCTTCACACTCGAAATTGCTCCAGTCTTTTTCCAAGACAATACGGGCGATTCATCGGTTCCGCCGCTGGGACCGAATTATACGCCGCTCTACTGCACGGCGGGACAACCCACGTGTCCGAACGGCAATCCGCAAACCACCTCAAATCTGCGCCTGGATTACGGTCTGACGTATCAGATCAACAAGCGCTTCAGCCTGAACTATTCGCACTCGAACTTTGACTTCTCGCTGGGCCGCATCTCGTCGATCCCGACGGGGCTCCCCGCGGGCTTCCCGCAGAACTTCTCGGTTCTGACGGGCAGCATTGATGACCGCATCGATACCGGAACGCTCAACTACGCTGCGGGTCATGGCCTCACGTTCGATGCCTACTACACGAGCCATCAGCGCATCGTCGTCACCGCGCTCAACGCCTACGGGCCCTGTATGTTGAACTCGGAAGAGTGCGTCGGTGGCACGTCCAACCCCTCGAGCATCAACGCGGTGTTCTGGGGCGTTGGTGGTGCCTACACGTTCGGTCCGCATACGGCGTACGAACCGCCGATGTTCAAGGCCACGTTCGACATCAACTACTACCCCCGTCCGGCCAACGGCAATTGCGGCACCGCACTTGCACAGCCGGCGTGTAACAGCAACGGCATCAACGGCTACGTGGGAAGTGGCGCGGTCTATCCGTGGTCGCTGACGATGTTCCCGTTCTCCGCCGTGCACCTGCTGCAGCCGGGTACGATCCCGTTCATCGGGTACTCGGACAGCCCGATCTGGTTCCATGCGGAAAACTCGCCTGAAGCCTTCAACAACGTTGTTGCCGGCATCGTGCAAGTTCTGCCCCACGGACTCTCGCTGAGCTACACCTACCTGAAGCTCAACGGCCGTCTCTCGAGCGACACGGTCCCGCCGCCGGATTCGATCCGCTCGGCAACCAGCTTGCTCAAACTGACGTACGACCTGCACTTCTAGATACGAAGCGCAAACAACAAAAGAAGCCTCGATCGCAAGATCGAGGCTTCTTTTTGCTTTGTCAGGTTTACCTTGTCATCCCAAGCAAGGCGCAAAGCGCGGTAGTCGCTAAAGGAGGCCGGCTTCGCGAGCGCGCGATATTGCTTCGACGCGATTGCGTGCGTCGAGCTTTTGCATCAGGTTGCGTAAGTAAGCTTTGACCGTGTTCGGACTGAGGTTCATCGCCTCGGCGATCTCGAGATTGGTCTCGCCGATAGCGACGCGGCGCAGCACGTCGTATTCGCGCCGGCCAACCATCGTGCGCGCGCGATTGGGGAAGGTGCTGTGCACCGTAACCAGCTCTTCACCCTGCATCGCCCCGAGGATCACCGCGCAGAGATCGGTACGCGCAGCGTCTTTGGCGACGATACCGCACGCGCCCGCTTCGAGCGCGGCGCAGACCGCCGGATGATCGGGATAGGCGGTAAAGATCACGATGCGCGCATGCGGAACGCAGCGGCGCAGCAGCGCGATCAACTCGGGCGCGAGCATGTCGGGAAGGCGCAGATCGCACAGGATGACGTCGGGTGCCACCGATGCGGCGAGCTCGAGGGCGGCTTTGCCGCTCGGCGCATAGCCGACGAGTTCGATCCGGCGCGTCGAGGTCGCGAGTAGCGCGACGCCGTCGCGCACGACCGGATGGTCGTCGACCACCAGCAACCGAATCGGCGCGAGTGTGACCGGCGCTCTCAACTGCGTACCCACACGCGAAAGGTCGTTCCGCCGTCGGGATTGTCGGTGAGCTGCAGCGTCCCGCCGACGCCGGCGAGCGCGTGTTCGATCGCGTCGAGCCCGAAGCCGTGGTCGCGCGCGGGAACGTGCACCGGCTCGCATCCGGCACCGACGCCGTCGTCCGTGATCGCAAGCGTTACGCCCTTGCCTTGCGTACCGAGCGTTACCACAACCGAGGTCGCTTGCGCGTGCTTTTCAACGTTGAGCAACCCTTCTTTGGCGGCGGCAATCAACACGCGTGCCGGCGAGTCGCCCAACTTAGGCAACACGTCGAGCATCACGAGATTGGCCTTGATCGCGGTGCGCACTTCGAAATGATGGATGACCGCCTGCAGCGCGGAACCGAGCGCGAGCTGATCGGTCGGCGTCGCCAACGCGCGGAGTGAATCGCGCAACATCGTCGCCGCCTCTTTGGCCTGCGACTCGATCGTATCGAGCCGGGCGCGCAACTCACCGTCATGCACCGTGTCGTTGACACTGCGCACGCCGGCGGTGATTGCGAAAAGCATCGCGCCGACGGTGTCGTGGAGATCCAGCGCCATGCGTTGGCGCTCTTCTTGAATCGCGGCCGCGGAGCGGCGCTGAGCTTGCGCAGCGACGTTGAGTGCCTGCGCCGTTCGCGTCGCAACCGTTTCGATGATGCGCGCGGCGCCGTCGCCGAAGGTCGTGCCGGCGCGCGAGCCGCCCATCAGGACGCCTTCGAGAACACCCTCGTACTGAATCGGGGTTCCGATGATCCCTTGCATGCGTTCGGCGACGATCGTGCGATCGTAATGATGCGTGATCTCGCGCGATGCCAGGTACTCGTCGACGGTGCAGGTCCGCCCCAGGGCAAAGACTTTGCCGCCGAGTCCCCGTCCGCGCTGCAACGCCATATCTTCAATCCGGGAGAGCATATGCGCGCCGTAGCGAATAACGACGGTATCTGCATCTTTACGCTCGGCGAACCAAGCACAATTGAACCCAAATTCTTCCGTGAGGATCCGCGTCGCCTCATGCAGGATCGCCTCCCGATCGAGAACGGAGACTAATCGTGCGACTTCGCGTTCCAGGTGAGCGAGTTCGTCCGCAGCTAAACGGATGCGGGAATGGATCCCATGCGTCACTCGGTCCATGGAGTGTGGTTCGGCTTCGCCCGGATGAAACTATGTCCTTTTGGGTGTAATCGATGTGGCGCTTCGTTTGCGATACTGTTCTGCAGCGTGCGCCGCGTTCGGCGCAGAAGAGAGGACTTTGCTTATGATTTTGCATCGCATCACGCGGGCCGCAGCGTGCTGCGCGCTCGCGTTTGCGCTTGGTGGCGCAAACCTTGCGCCCGTCGCTGCAGCTGGATCGGATGTCAAGGTGGCCTTGGTCACCTCGAAGACCGGACCGCTCGGAGCGTACGGCAACGAGTTTCTTCGCGGCTTCCAGGTCGGGTTGAACTACGCGACGCACGGCACCGGCGTAGCGGGTGGACACAAGATCGTCTACTCCGACTACGATGACGCGGGCGACGCTGCCAAGGCCATCGCGACAACCAAAGACCTGATCGGCCAAGGGTACAAGATCATCGCCGGAACCGCGATATCCGGTATCGCCGTCCAAATCGCGCCGCTCGCGCAAGAGAACAACATCCTCTACATGCCGCTCGCGGCAACCGACGCGCTCACCGGCCTCAATCGGAATACGGTGCGCGTAGGTCGTGAAAGCATTCAAGATCTCTTGACCGTCGGCACCATCCTTGGCTCGAATCTGCGCGGCAAACGCATTTTGGTGCTCGCGCAAGACTCGGCCTTCGGTCAAGGCAACGCTGCGGGGGCTCGCTTGGTACTGGGCAGCGAAGGCGCGACCGTCGACAGTCTGCTGGTACCGCTTTCGGCCAACGACTTCAGCCCGTTCGCGCAGAAGATCCTCGATGCCAAACCCGACCTTCTCTACATTGCATGGGCCGGCGCAAGCGGCGTCGCGCTGCTGCAGGCGCTCGAAAGCGCGGGCGTGATGAACGCCACCAATGCCGTCACCGGGTTGGATCAGCGCGCCGCGTTTCCGCTCTTCGCAAAGGCTGGACCGAAGACCAACTACATCGCGCTCTACCTGCCTGAGTGTTCGAAGAGCGCGCCGAACGAGTTCTTGATCAACGCCGATCAGAAGGACTTGGGTAAGATGCCCGAAGACTTCGAAAACGACGGCTTCGTCGCCGCAGAGATGATCGTGCACGCGGTAGAGACCGCCAACGGCGACGATGTGCCGAAGATGATCTCCGCGCTCGAGGGCTACAAGTTCGTCGGACCCAAGGGCCCCGAACAAGTTCGCGCAGCCGATCACGCCCTGCTCGAACCGATGTTCATCGCTAAGCTCGAGACCAAAGGCACGAACGTGTACCCCGTGTGCTTGCGTACGCTTCCGCCTAGCGCGGTCGCGCCGCCGGTAAAGCCCTTCAAGCAATGAGACACTAAAGGAAACGTGAATCAAACCTGCGCCATTCGGACCGAGAATCTCAGTTACCGCATCGGCGGTGTCTCCATCGTCGAAGATGTGTCGCTCGAGATCGCAGACGGTGAATTCGTTGTCGTCATCGGCCCCAATGGCGCAGGTAAAACCACCCTGGTCAACCTGCTCTCCGGCATCGCGCAGCCCAGTGCCGGAACGATCGCGCTCTACGGGCGCGATATCACGCACGCGCCGCCCTACGAGCGCGCGCGGCTCGGGTTAGGACGAACCTTTCAAACCTCGACCGTCTTCCTTGCGCTTAGCGCGCTCGAAAACGTTCGCCTCGCGACACAAGCCCATCTCGGTGGATCCGGCGCCGTCTGGCGCTTGGCCGATTCTAATACCGCGGCGCTCGCGCGTTCGCGCGACGCGCTAGCAGCCGTCGGCCTCTCCGAGCGCATGCACGCTCCGGCAGCGTCGCTCTCGCACGGCGAGAAACGCAAACTCGACTTAGCAATTCTTCTTTGTCTCGAGCCGCGGGTGATCGTGCTCGACGAGCCCACCGCCGGCATGGCCGTCGAAGACGTACCGGAGATTCTCGGCCTCGTCTCGGCGATGCATCGCGAGCGTGGCGCAACGGTGATCATGGTGGAGCATCGTCTCGATTTGGTGTCGCAGTATGCCGACCGCATGGCGGTGATGCATCACGGCGCGTTGCTCGCGATCGATACGCCCCAGCGCGTCATCGCTAACGAAACCGTGCAGACCGCCTATCTTGGAGATCCGCTGTGAGCGCGAGCCCCCTGCTCGAAGTTCGCGATCTGCACGCTCGCATCGGCCAGTCGCATATTCTGCATGGCGTTTCGTTCAGCGTGCGCAGCGGCGGCGTCACCGGTCTGCTCGGCCGCAACGGCGTTGGGAAGACCACCACGCTACGCGGCATTCTCGGTTTGACCGACCGGACGGGCACGATCGAGATGGAGGGAAGCCCTATTGGCTCGCTGCGCACCGACGCGATCATTCGTCGCGGCATCGCCTACGTGCCCGAAGATCGCGACGTTTTCGCCGGCCTTACGGTCGAGGAAAACCTGCGCTTGGCGGAGCGCCCGGACAACGAACTGCGCTACGATCTCATTTACGATCTCTTTCCGGAGCTCAAAACGCGCGCGAAGCAGCGCGCCGGCACACTTTCGGGCGGCCAACAGCAGATGGTCGCGATTGCGCGCGCGCTGCTCAATGGGGGCAACCGTCTCCTACTGGTCGACGAACCGACCAAAGGGCTTTCGCCACTCGTCGTGCGCAACGTGGTGGAAGCGCTACAGCGTGCCGCGCAAGTCGTGACGATTTTGCTCGTCGAACAAAACCTCAGCGTTGCGCACAAGCTCGCTCGCGATGCGATCGTGCTCGATCAGGGCCGCGTCGGGTATGTCGGCACGGTCGAAGAGCTGATGGGTGATCCGGCACTCGCGCGCAAGCATCTCGGACTCACCTCCGCCGGAACGGGGCACTGAGGTGAGCACGGTTGTACTCTTGCTCCTCACCGGGCTCGGGCTTGGAGCGCTGTACTTTCTGATCGCATCAGGACTCTCGCTGATCTGGGGCCTGATGCGCGTGCTCAATTTTGCGCACGGCGCGCTATTTACCATCGCCGCCTACGTCGCCTGGTCGGCAATGCAGCCGCTGGCGAACGGCGATCCGTTGGTTGCGTGGCTGGTCGGACTCGTGGTTGCGATCGTTACCGGCGGCGTCTGCGCGATGCTACTCGAGGTCTTCTTGATTCGCCCGCTCTACGCGCGACCGATCGGACAAATTCTGGTGACGGTCGGCGTCGCGCTAGCGGCCGTTGCGCTGATCGAAGGCGCGTACGGCAGCGACCCCAAGCAGATGATTCTTCCGCCGTGGATGTCGGCGTCGACGCACATCCTGGGCGCTGATCTTCCAAACACGCGACTGTTGTTGATCGGCGTAGCGCTCGCCGTGCTCGCGGCGCTGCTGCTCTTTCTGCGACGCACGCGCTACGGGCTCGTGATTCGTGCCGGCGTCGAGAACCGTGCGATGGTCTCGGCGCTTGGTATCAACGTCGAGCGCGCCTTTACCGTGGTCTTCACGATCGGCGGCATTGCCGCCGGCCTGGCCGGCTTTCTCGCCGGCACGTACTTTGGTTACGTCGACCCAACACGCGGCACGTCGATGCTGATCTTCGCCTTCATCGTCGTGGTCATCGGCGGCCTGGGCTCGGTGACCGGTTCAGCAATCGCTGCCGCCGTGGTCGCGATCGTGCAACAGTTCCTCAACTTTTACGCGGCGCCCGGCGTCGGGGATTTCTCGGTCGTGATTCTGCTTGCTGCCGCGCTGTTGCTACGGCCGCGCTCTGGAGAGTCGACATGAACCGCGCGACGCGAATCGCTGCCCTTGCAGCCCTACTCGTGCTGCTAATCGTCATGCCGTGGATCGGCATTCCGCTTCCGCCACTCTTCTCCGAAGCGATGAGCGCGCCGGGATCGCTCAACCTGCTTGCACTGTGCTTCGTCTTCGGCGCACTCGCCCTCTCCTACGACATCATCTTCGGTTTCGCGGGACTGCTCTCGTTCGGTCACGCGCTGTACTTTGCCACCGGCGTGTACGTCACCGCAATTGCACTCACGCATTGGCACTGCACGCTGCTGCAAGCGATCGGGATCACAATCGTCGTGGCGCTGATTCTCCCGCTCGTGATCGGCGCCGTCTGTTTGCGCGTGCGCGACATTCAGTTCGCAATGGTCACGCTCGCCTTCGCGCAAGCAGGCTCCATTCTGGTGATGCAAAATCCGTTCGGACTGACCGGCGGCGAAGAAGGCCTTGCGCTTGGACCGAGCGCATTGCCGGCCGCGCTGGTCGGCGTGGCCAACACCCGCAACATCTACTGGATCGCCCTGGCATTTCTGGTGCTGACCTGCGCGATCGGCGTGTGGAGCGTCAACTCGGCTCCGGGACGCGTCTGGCAGGCTATTCGCGAAAACGAGCGGCGGGTCGCCGTACTCGGCCTCAACCCGTACCTTTATAAGCTCGGCGCCTTCGTGCTCTCGTCGTTCCTGGCGTCGATGGCCGGGGTGGTCTATATGGTGATCGAAGGCAGCGCGAGTCCCGACGTCACCACCGCAAGCTTCACCCTCGTGCTGCTGGTGATGGTGGTGCTTGGTGGAGTTGGCACGCTCTGGGGCGCAGTGCTTGGCGGCATCGTCTACGAATATCTAGACTTCCGGCTGGTCGTGCTCGCCAATGCGAGCGGCTTGCAGTCCTTACCGGCCTTTTTGCGCGTCCCGCTCTC
This sequence comes from Candidatus Acidiferrum sp., assembly GCA_035486535.1. Lineage (GTDB taxonomy): Bacteria > Vulcanimicrobiota > Vulcanimicrobiia > Vulcanimicrobiales > Vulcanimicrobiaceae > Aquilonibacter. The sequence goes on along the minus strand of DATHMY010000238.1, from coordinate 5,906 downwards.
GGAGCCACTTTTCATCCTGGGCGTCCTTTTCATCATCCTGGTTCTCTTCGTACCCGGTGGACTTGCCGGCGCGGTGCGCCGGCTCAACCCCGCACTTCTCTCATCAGGGAGTCACTAGCATGCGTACAACGAGAGTACTCTCCGCGGTTTGCGCCGGCATCATGCTCTGCGCGCCGCTTTCGGCCGCGCCCGCGACGGCAGCCGACAATGGACCCATTCACATCGCGGTCATTACCGACATGAGCGGCGTCTATGCCTCGATCTCCGGTCAAGGCGCGGTCGAGGCGACCAAGATGGCGGTCGAAGATTTCGGCGGCAAGGTGCTCGGCCGGCCAATCGTGGTTGACACCGTCGATCACCAAAATTCGGCCACCGTCGCAGAAGCCAAAGCGCGCGAGGAGTTCGACAATGGCGCCGAACTCGCGGTCGATCTCACCAACTCGGCGACGGCACTTGCGGTCGCGGGGGTCGCAAAAGACGTACACAAGCTCGCGATCGTCAGCGGCGGCGGGAGCTCGGCGCTCACCGGTGCGAGCTGCAACAAGTACACCTATCACTACGCCTACGACACCTATGCGCTCGCGCACTCCGAAGGTACGTCAGTCGCCAAGACCGGTCTCAAGACGTGGTACGGCATCGTGCCTGACTACGCATTCGGCAAATCGATGTTGTCCGACTTCACTGATGCGATTGCGCCATTCGGTGCGACTTTCGTCCACAGCGATACGATGCCGCTCGGCACAACCGACTTCTCGACGTACATGTTGGCGGCCAAGAACGCGCATCCGCAGGTCATCGCACTGCTCAATGCCGGCGCCGACACCGTGAACAGCATGAAGGCCGCCAAAGAGTTCGGCCTCGATAAACAGATGAAGATCGTGGTTGGCCTCTTCTTCCTCCCGCAAGTCGATACCGATCCGGCGCTGTGGGCCGGTGCGAAAGTCGCCGACTCGTGGTATTGGAACCAGACGCCTGAGGCACGCAAGTGGGCTGACCGCTATGCGGCGCGCATGAACGGCGTACGGCCAGGCTCGATTCAAGCGGCGGACTACTCTTCCACGATGCAATGGCTCAAGGCGGTCAAAGCCGTCGGATCGGTCGACGCTGATAAAGTCGTCGCCTATCTCGACGGACGCAAGTTCAGCGACTTCTACGCCCAGAACGCCGAGTGGCGCGGCCGCGATCACAGCGTCGTGCACGACATGTACGTCTACGACATCCTTCCGCAATCCGAGGTCAAGGAGAAGGATGCATGGTACAAACTCGTCGACACGATTCCGGCCAGCCAAGCCTTCCGCCCGGTCGCGCAGTCAAACTGCACCAAGACCTGGTAGCCGGCTAGGTTCTTCATGAGCGCGGACTATCTCGCGTCCCAGCTCTTCAACGGCCTCGCAAGCGGCGCGTTCTACGCGCTGCTTGCGCTGGGCCTGTCGGTCATTTTCGGAACGCTGCGCATCATCAACTTCGCGCACGGCGCAATGTACATGCTCGGTGCGTTCGCGACGTACTATGGCGTACAGTATCTCCATCTCAGCTTTTTCGCCGCGCTGATTGTCGCGCCGCTGATCGTGGCCGCGCTCGGCATGATCTTTGAAGTACTGCTGCTGCGCCGGCTGCAGGGCACCGATCCGGTCTACGGCTTGCTCTTTACCTTCGCGACAACACTCGTCGTCGTGAATCTCATGCGCTGGGTAGCGGGCGCCATGGGCTCACCGTACGAGATTCCAGCGGCGCTCTCCGGCGCGACGAATCTCGGATTCACACTCTATCCGACCTACAAGCTTTTCGTGATCGTGGTCTCGATCGTCGTCTGCGCGCTGGTGTGGTGGTTCGTCGAGCGCAGCCTGCTCGGTGCGCGGATTCGCGCCGCGACGGAGAATCCGGTGCTGGTTCGTGCGCTCGGCATCGATACGCCTCGTCTCATCACGCTGACCTTTGGCCTTGGCGTAGCGATCGCGGCGCTGGCCGGCGTACTTGCTGCGCCGACGACCAACGTCTATCCATCGATGGGCGACGATATCATCATCTATACGTTTGCAATCGTGGTTATTGGCGGCCTTGGATCGATCACCGGCTCGATCGTCATGGGCTTTGTGCTCGGCGTTCTGCAAACACTTGGCGCCGTTTGGTATCCGCCAATTGCGACAACGCTGATCTTCATCGTCATGGTCGTGGTCATCGCGCTGCGACCGAGCGGGCTCTTCGGGCGGCGCGAGTCGAGCTGATGGATCGCCGGCTGCTCGTACTCCTCATCGTCGTCGCCGTCGTTGGACTGGCGTTGCCAAAGCTGATCTACCCCATCGTCGCGATCGACGTGTTATGCTTCGCACTCTTCGCGGTTGCGCTCGATCTGCTCTTTGGCTTTGCCGGGCTGCTGTCGTTTGGCCAAGCGATGTTTTGGGGTGGATCGGCCTACGTCGTCGCGATTCTGATCCAAACCTTTCATGTCGATGGTGCGCTGGCGCTGCTCGCAGCCGTTGCCTATGCGACGCTCCTCTCGACCGTCGTCGGCGCGTTGGTTGTTCGGCGTAGCGGCATCTACTTTGCGATGATCACGCTAGCGATCGCGCAGATCGAATATTTCGTCGCGGTTCAGCTCAAGGATCTCACCGGCGGCGAGAACGGGCTGCCGATGGATTCACGCGGTTCATTCTTCGGCGTACACCTTTCCAACGACACCGCATTTTACTATCTGGCGTTCGTCATTGTCGCGCTCTGCGTATGGCTGGTCATACGTGTCGTCGGCTCGCCGTTCGGGACTGTGCTGCGCGCGATCCGGCAAAATGAAACCCGCACGATCGCGCTTGGCTATCAGGTGAATCGTTTCAAGCTCGCGACGTTCGTGCTCTCGGGTGCGCTCTGTGGACTCGCCGGCGCGCTCTACGCGCTGGGCAATCGCCTGGCTGGACTCGAAATGATCGATTGGCACACCTCGGGCGCCGTCGTGATGATGGCGATTCTCGGCGGCAGCGGCACGATCGTCGGACCGATCATCGGGGCCGGCATCTATCAAGTCATCGAATACTTCGTATCAAAGACACCCATCGGCCAAGAAACGGATCTCGTGATGGGGCTGGTGTTTGCGTGTTGCATCCTCGCGTTCCGGCAGGGCATTGCCGGAGGAGTACTCTCTCTACCATGGCGCAAGACTTCGACTTAGAGTTACTTCGCGGCCGCCTACGTGCGCAGCGATTCGGTGACATCTCCAACAGGGTGCCGGCGCTTTGCATTCCCGGACTTTCGTCCAATTCGCGCGTTTTCAATCGTCTCGGCGCGCAATTTGAACGCGACGGGCACCCGATGGTCGCATTCGATCTTCGCGGGCGCGGCTGGAGCGACATCACCGAAAAAGGGACCTACGGCTGGGAGAATCACGCGCGTGACATTCTCGAAGCCGCGGATGCGATGGGCATCGAACGATTCGACTACGTCGGCCATTCGATGGGCGCGTTCATCGGCATGGCCGCAGTCGCGCTCGATCGCGGCGCGCACATCCGCCGCCTGGTGCTCATCGATGGTCTGGGCGTGCCGGCGGCGACGGCGCTGTCCGCGATCCTGGCCGGCCTGGTGCGGCTCAAGAATACCTTCGCAACGGCCGACGAATACGTGAGCGCGGTTCGCGAGATGGGCCTTGCGGCGCCGTGGAACGATTTATGGGAAGCCCATTACCGCTACGATTTGATTACTGACAACGGAAACGTCCGGCCTCGCACCGATGCTGCCGCCGTGGGCGAAGACGCGGTGTACGGGGGGACGCAGGATCCTCGGGCCATCTGGCCCCTTCTGACCGTTCCGACGCTGCTTTTGCGCGCCACCGTGCCGCTAGGCGACGCGCCGGACGCATTCGTCGTGACCAAAGCGGATTACGACGACTTTCTCGCGACCGTTCCCACGGCAACCGGCGTTGAGATTTCGGCCAACCACTTCGGCATCATGGCGGCGCAGGAAACGCTGGACGCGATCGAACGATTTCTGCAATGACCATGGCTGACGGGTTCTTTCTTCCGCTTTCGTCGGGCCGCGTGCGGGTCGAGCGCTTCGGCGATCCTCGCGATCCTGCAGTGATCTGCATCCATGGCATTTCGTCGAACGCGCGCGTCTTCAATCCGTTGCGCGATCAGCTTGCCGCCGCGGGCCGTCACGTCGTTGCACTCGACCTGCGCGGCCGCGGGCTCAGCGAGAAGAGCGAACTCGGGACGTACGGCTGGGTCCGTCACGCTCGCGATGTCTTCGAAACCGCCGACCAACTTGGAATTCAATCGTTTGACGTCGTCGGTCACTCGATGGGCGCATTTGTCGGGATGAACGCGGTCGCGCTCGACGACGCGCGGCGGATCGGCCGGCTGGTACTCATCGACGGCCTCGGACTGCCCAGCCCTTCAGCCGCGGCGGCGCTTGCGCGCAATGCGACGCGTCTGACCTGGGTGTTCCGTAACGCCGACGACTACGTCAAAGCTGTGCAGTGCCTCGGGCTCGCGCGTCCGTGGAACGATCATTGGGAGCGTCACTACCGCTACGAAGTTGAAGACCACGCCGGTCGCGGAGTGCGCATTCGTACCAAACTCGGCGCCGTGCTCGAAGACACGGCGTACGCGGCGACGCATCCGCCGCGCTCGCTTTGGCAGAGCGTTTCGATTCCTACGCTCGTGCTGCGCGCGTCGCACTCGCTCAACGGATCCAACGGCTTCGTTGTCACCAAACACGACCTCTATGATTTCTCGCGTTGCGCGCCCGCCGCTACGGTCCAAGAGATCGACGCGAATCACTTTGGGATCGTCATGCACGACGATGCACTTACCGCCATTAGGGGGTTTCTATGTTGAACCAGGCATCCGCGACGCTGCAAGGTCTTCCCTCGACGATGCCGGATCGTCCCCTCTCGATTTACTCGCTGCTCGAGCACGCGTCGCGCGCGCACGCGCGCAAGGGCATCGTCGCGCGCGAGGGCACCGGCTTCGTGCGCATGACCTACGCGCAATTTGCTAAACGGGTTGCGCAACTCGCGCACGCGCTAGTTGAGCTCGGCGTCAAGCCGGGCGATCGCGTCGCGTCGTTCGCGTGGAACAGCCATCGGCACATGGAACTCTACTATGCGGTCCCGATGATCGGCGCGGTACTCCACACGGTCAACATCCGGCTGTTCCCGGATCAAGTGGCGTTCATTCTCGATCACGCTGACGACCGCGTAGTCTTCTTCGACGCATCGCTTGCCAAAGCGGTGCAAGCGGCACGCGCGCTGCAACCGAAGGTCGCGCGAACGTTCGTGGCGATGGGCAAGCTGGCCGAACCCTTTGACGGCGCGCTCGACTATGAGATTCTCGTGGCGCATAAGCCCGAGACCTACGATTGGCCCGAGATTGACGAGCGCTCGGCGGCGATTCTTTGCTATACCTCGGCGACGACAGGCGACCCAAAAGGCGTGCTCTTCTCGCACCGCTCGACCTACATCCATGCGATGTGCAGCGGGCTTCCGGACTATCTCGGCGCGCGTGAAGTCGATCGCATCCTGCCGATCGTGCCGATGTTCCACGTCAACGCGTGGGGATTTCCGTTCCTCGCGCCGATGATCGGCGCTGACTTGGTGATGCCGGCAGAGCGCCTCGATGCACCCGGTGTTATCGAGCTCTGCAAGAACGAGCGCATCACTTTCGCAGCCGGCGTGCCCACCGTCTGGCTCGCCGTTCGCGATGCGTTGGTAGCAACCAACGATCGCCTGCCCGATCTCAAACGCTTGATCATCGGCGGCTCGGCGATGCCGCGCTCGCTGTTCGATTCGCTTGAAAAGCTTGGTATCGAAGGCGTGCATGCCTGGGGCATGACCGAGATGTCGCCGATCGGCACCACCGGCTATCTGCCCCCGCGGTTGGCCGCGGCCGACGCCGACACGCGCTATGCCTATCGCGCCA
>DATHMY010000237.1:0-6618 GCA_035486535.1 Candidatus Acidiferrum sp. | reverse complement strand
TGCCACCACGGAATCGCCGTGGAGAGGACATCGCTGCCGATTTCGAAGATCAACGCGCCGAGGAACGGGCCCAGCACGGTTCCGCTGCCGCCGAGAATCGTCATGAGGACGATGTTCCCCGATTGGTGCCAGTCGAGCATGAGCGGATCGGCAAACATGATCGAAAGACCATAGCAGGCTCCGGCGAGGCCTTCGATCGCCGCAGAAATAAGCAGCGCGCAGAGGATCAGCCGATCGGTGTTTAGGCCGAGGTACTTCGCGCGCGTTTCGTTCTCGCGAATCGCAACGAGCGAACGTCCGAACGGCGAACGTACGATAAACCAGAAAGCCACCACGACGATCGCAAAGAGTGCGAGCATAATATAGTACAGCTGATCGTCGTTCGGCTTGAGCTTGGTGAACTCGATTGCCGGCCGAGAGAAATTCATGCCGTCTTCACCGCCGGTAATGTCGGTAAAGCGATAGGCGATGAAGTAAAACACCTGACCGAACGCAATCATTAGCAGCGAGAAGTAGATGCCGCGGCGTCGTAATAGGAACGGCCCGATCAAGAGCGACCCGATCACCGACGCGACGATACCGACGGCAATCGACGTAAAGAAGGGGACGTGGAAGTACTTGATCGCCAGGCCCGCGCCGTATGCGCCTAGGCCAAAAAACGCGGCGTTCCCGAACGGCAATACGCCGCTGTAGCCGATCAAGAGATTCACCGCCATGGCGGCGATCGTGTAGAGCAGGACTGCAGTAAAGATCGACGTCGCAAGATGCAACAGTGGAGCGATCTGCGGCGCAAATACCAAGATCACCAACAGAACGGCTGTTGCGATGAGCGCGGGACGGCGAGGAATCATCCGAAGATGCCTTCTTCCCCGAAGAGACCGCGCGGCCGAACTAGCAACACGACCGCCATGATGACGTACATCGCAATCTCACTGAAAGCCGGTAAATAGAGCGTGGTGATGCTGATTGCCACACCAATGAGCAGTCCGCCAACGACAGCGCCGAAGAGACTCCCCATCCCGCCGACGATGACGGTAACGAAGGCCGGCATCAAGAGCGCGTTGCCGCTCTGCGGGTTGAGACCAAGCAATCCGGCGGCAAGTACGCCCGCCAGGCCCGCGACGAGAATCCCCAGCCCGAAGTTGATCATGTAGAGCAACTGGGTATTGGTGCCCAGTGCCCCGATCATCTCGTGATCTTGGACGGCGGCGCGAAGGCGCAGACCGATGCGCGTGCGCCGCAAAAAGAGCGCAAGCGCAATGATGATTACCAGCAGTGCACCGGCGATGAAGAGGCGGTAGGTCGGAAAGTCGGTGAAGCCGAGCGAAACAAAGCCCTGCAATTGCGGCGGCGGCGAGAACGGCACGCCGTTGCCGCCCCAAATCAGACGATAGACCTCTTCGGCGATAAGTGAGAGCCCAAAGGTCAGCAACAAGCTGTAGACCGGATCGCGACGGTAGAGCGGACGTATCAGCGTCCGCTCCACCGCGATACCGACGATGGCGGTAAGAATCGGTGCAACGGCGAGCGCAAACCAGAAACTGGTTCCCGCACTGACCATGGCGAAGGCGAGATAGCCCGCCAACGTCATGAACGAACCGTGCGCCAAGTTGATCGTGCCTGTCAGATTCATAATCAACGACAGACCGATCGCCACGACGGCATAGAACGCGCCGAGGATCAGGCCGTTGAAGATCTCCGGAGCGATGTGCGCCACGCGGTTTCCCCCGAGGTTAGGTTCAGTTTAGGACGGCCAGTCCATATGGCAGACGGCCTTCTTTTCTTCGACGGTTTGTTCGATAGCGTCGGGCTCCTGGCGATCGACGATATCGAAGAGATCATCGGGGTCGCCGGGCGTGCCATCGGGTCGCACGCCGCCGAGCCACATCGGCCACATCAACTGATGATCGACGTCGCGGAAGTACGCGCTTCCCTCGAAGACCGATTCAAACTTTGCTCCTTGGAGCTTCTTTGCGACCGCCGCAGCGTTGGTCGATTTGGCTTCGTTCATACCCCAAAGGATACGATCCATCGCGATGAACCCGAACGCGCTGCGTGCGCTCGGCGGCGTGTTGTACTTGCTGCGATACTCGCTGATGAACTTCTCTGCGAGCTTGTTGTTCACGCCGGTCGACGAGGTGCTCTTGTAGTACCACTCGACGCCCCAGAAGCCCAGGCGTGCCTCTTTCGGAAGCGATTGGAAAACTTCGAGCTCACCCTGCGGACCGCCAATCGGAATCTTCGGCGAGATGCCGAACGAGTGCGCCTGCTTCAAGCAGTTGACCGCGTCATCGCCTTGAACTAGTACGATCAAGACATCGGGCTTTGCGGCTACCACTTTGCTCAGGTACGAACTGAAATCCGTCGTACCTAGCGGCGCGAGATCTTCGCCCACGAACGTGATGCCCATCTTCTTTGCAACGTCGTGATAGCCGGCTTGCAGCGCATGCCCGAACGCATAGTCGGGGATGATCATGTACCACTTCTTGCCGAATTTCTTGGCGAGCGAGTAGCCGGTGGCGTGCGTTTCCATCCAGGTGCTGTGGCAAACACGAAAGGTGCTATAGTTGCACTTCTCGCCGGTTACCGCGTCGGCGTGACCACCTGAATCGATGTAGAGGGTATTGAGCGAGTTGGCCGCGCCCATCGTCGCGAGCGAGACGGCGCTGCTAATCGATCCCATGATCGCGTCGCACTTGTCGACCTGAATGAGTTTGCGCGCCTTTTCGACCGCAGCCTTCGGGTCGTTGTTGTTATCTTCTTTGAAATCTTCAACTTTGCGGCCGCCTAGAATTCCACCCTTGGCGTTCCACCAATCCATCGCCATCTCGGCGCCGCGCGTCTCGCTCTGCGCGTACGTAGCATAGGTGCCGGTGTATTCGTAGTTGAGACCAATCTTGACCGTGTCGGCCGCAAGCGCGCGGCTCGAAAGAATTGCGGGGAAGCCGGTGACGATTCCGGCCGACGTAATGGCGGCGGTCGTCGTCAGAAAAGACTTCCGGTCCAGTTTGCCATCTGACATATTCACATGCTCCTATCGGCGCCGCATAGCGCGCGACGCAAAGCTGTCCAGGAACTAGACAAAGGAATCGCGCTTGTCATAGCTTGTTCCTGGCATGATTGTACGCCTAGCGAGCGTTGCGTGTATTTAGCAGGTGGAAAATGCGAGCGTTAAATGCGTGCGTTCCGCAGTCGAGGAGACCTCGACGTGCTTCGCGCACGCGCGCATGATCTGCATGCCGCGTCCGCGGTCCTTGTGCGACGGCGTGCTGCGCCAGTGACCGTCGCTCTCCACGCTGATCCGCAGCTCGGTACCTTCGCGAACAACTTCGATCGTGAACGTTCCTTCGGGCGAGCGGGCGCCGTACTCGATCGCGTTGGCGATCGCCTCGCCGGCGGCGAGCACCATGTCAAACGCCTCTGCCCGTCCGACCCCGCGCCGTTCGGCGTAGGAGCGAATCGCGTCGCGCGCAATCCGCGCTGAATTCGGAACCGCGCTATACGTGTAACGTTCAGACGGTGCCGGCTCCGAGGCCTCGCGCCGCAAGAGCAGCGTCGCACAGTCGTCGAGGTTGGGTCCTTCGGCGATGATGCGCATGTGCAACTCGTGGGCATCGAGGGTGTTCGCGGCCGCCAAGTGCTCGATCGCTGCAACCAGGCGCTCCTCGCCCGCGATCGGATCGTGCGTGTACTCGGTCAGGCCGTCAGTGTAAAAGTAGCATGACGCGCCGGGAGCTATGGTTACGGTACGGACGGCCGACGCGACCGGCTCGCCGAGCCCGAGTAAAAGGCCGCCGCCGGGCAGCATATATGCCACGCCCGACGCGCTCACCAGCACGGGCGGCGGATGCCCGGCGCAGGCGTACCGCAAGATACCGTTTTGCGGGTCGAAGATACCCACGATGGCCGATGCGACGCCGATGCACTGCGAGCTCACCATGGATTCGACCGCATTGAGCAGGGCCGACGGCGACTGGTAGGTGGCGGCCGCGGCACGAATCGCGCTACGAATTTCGCTCATAGTCACTGCCGCTTCGAGCCCGTGCCCGGTCACGTCGCCAACCGAGATGCCGATCTTCCCGTCACCGACGTCGAAAGCGTCATACCAATCGCCGCCGACGACCGCGTCCCGGCTCGCCGGCCAGTAGGCCGCGTCAAATGAAATGCCCGGACTTTCGACCAGGCGCTCCGGCAGCATTGCACGCTGTAGGCGCTCCGACACCCGGTGGTGGTGCGCGAGCAGCGCGCCCTGGCTCATCGCTTCGGAAAGGATCCCGGCGACCCTGGCCCCGATTGCGGGGGTGACTTCAGTTAACGCTTCGTATGCAGTCGCGAGCACGACGCTGCCCACGGGATTGCCATCGACGATGAGCGAGGTGCAAACCGGCGGCCCCAGACCCGCCCCATGCGCACATTCTGCGTAGGACTCGTCGAGCGGTACGTTGCGCAACGCCGCAAATGCCCCCGGCTCGCGCGTACAAAAGACGACCGGCGCGCTGGGCGCAGTTAGCAGATACACGGCGCAAAGATCGGCAAACGCATCGGCGCAGAGGCGCGCGACGTCTTCGACAATCCTCGGCTGAGCCGACATCGCAGCGCGCTGACGACTCTCGAGCGGATCAAGATCCCGGATCACGGTTCCTCTTGAAAGCGATTCGTTACAGAGTATGGTGCCCGATATGTGGGTCCAATAAACTGGCTAGCGCTACGATGTTTGGCCAGGCAGCAGACGGGTATCAGGTACCTTACAGAGTGGGCCATGGGGGCGCTGTCTTTTTATGTCGTCGACTGTCACTGAAGACTTTGCCGGGTCGGATCGACCGGAGTCGGGCCGGCTGCAACAGCCGGAGCTTCTTGCTGCGGTGCGCGGGTTTCGCGATGGAAATTTTCGCGTGCGATTACCCAACGACCTCGTCGGAATCGATGGCGAAATCGCCGCGGCATTCAACGCGTGCATCGAGCATAACCAGTACATCAACGATGAGCTGGCGCGCATCAGCGAGGTCGTCGGGCGGGAAGGCTCGATCACGAAGCGCGCGCGCACCGAAGGCGTTCAAGCCGCCTGGCGTGAGGGCATCGAGTCGGTCAATCGGCTGATCGACGATCTGGTCTTCCCGATGTCGGAAGCGGGCCGCGTGCTCGGGGCGGTCGCCAACGGCGATCTCTCACAGCAGATGCCGCTCGAGACCGACAGCCATCCGCTGCGCGGCGAATTCTTGCGTTCCAGCCGCACCATCAACAAGATGGTCGATCGCTTAAACGCTTTCGCTTCGGAAGTGACGCGCGTCGCGCGCGAAGTCGGTTCCGAAGGCAAACTCGGCGGGCAAGCGATCGTCAAGGGTGTCGCAGGCACGTGGAAAGACCTCACCGACTCGGTCAACACGATGGCCGGCAACCTGACCGCGCAGGTCCGCAATATTGCCGACGTGACGACCGCGGTCGCGAACGGCGACCTTTCGAAAAAGATCACGGTCGAAGCGCGCGGCGAGATTCGCGAACTGTCGGGCACGATCAACACGATGGTCGATCAGCTCAACGCCTTCGCTTCCGAAGTGACGCGCGTCGCACGCGAAGTCGGCTCCGAGGGCATTCTCGGCGGTCAAGCGCAGGTGACCGGTGTCGCCGGCACATGGAAAGATCTCACCGACTCGGTCAACACGATGGCCGGTAATTTGACCGCACAGGTTCGTAATATCGCCAACGTCACGACCGCCGTTGCGCGCGGCGACCTTTCGAAGAAGATTACCGTCGACGTCAAAGGCGAGATCGCCGAGCTGAAGGACACGATCAACGTCATGGTCGATCAGCTCAACGCATTCGCATCGGAAGTGACGCGCGTCGCGCGCGAAGTCGGTTCCGAGGGCAAACTCGGCGGCCAAGCCGCCGTCGAAGGCGTAGCGGGTACCTGGAAAGATCTCACCGACTCGGTGAACACGATGGCCGGCAACCTGACCGCACAAGTGCGCAACATTGCCGACGTCACCACCGCCGTCGCCAACGGCGACCTTTCGAAAAAGATTACCGTCGACGTCAAGGGCGAGATTCTCGACCTCAAGCGCACGGTCAACACGATGGTCGATCAACTCAACGCCTTCGCTTCGGAAGTCACGCGCGTCGCGCGCGAAGTCGGTTCCGAAGGCATGCTGGGTGGACAAGCCGAGGTGCAGGGCGTCGCCGGTACCTGGAAAGACCTCACCGACTCGGTCAACACGATGGCCTCGAACCTCACGGCGCAGGTGCGCAACATTGCCGAAGTGACGACCGCCGTGGCCAGCGGCGACCTTTCGAAGAAGATCACCGTCGACGTGCGCGGCGAGGTGCTCGAGCTCAAAGGCACCATCAACACGATGGTCGACCAGCTCAACGCCTTCGCCGCCGAAGTCACGCGCGTCGCGCGCGAGGTCGGCTCCGAAGGTATCCTCGGCGGCCAGGCGCAGGTGCCCGGCGTCGCCGGAACCTGGAAAGATCTCACCGACTCGGTCAACTCGATGGCCGGTAACCTCACCAACCAAGTGCGTAACATCGCGCGCGTGACGACCGCGGTTGCCAACGGCGACCTTTCGAAGAAGGTCACCGTCGACGTGCGCGGCGAGATCTTCGAGCTGAAAGACACGATCA
>DATHMY010000236.1:0-6371 GCA_035486535.1 Candidatus Acidiferrum sp. | reverse complement strand
CACTGAGGCGGCGTGACGCTCGTCTTCGTGCACGGTGCGGCATGCACGGCCGACGTCTTCGCCGCGCAGCTTGGCGCCTTCCCCAATTCCATTGCACTCACGCTTCCCGGACACACGACGCCCGGCGCGCCGGCCAGCATCGAAGCGTTCGCCGATGCGGTCGCGCACGAACTTACCGCTCGCGATCTCGGTGACGTCGTGCTGTGCGGCCACTCGATGGGCGGCGCAATCGCGCTCGAACTCGCGCTGCGACGCGAACCGCGCGTGCGCGCGATCGTCATGCTCTCGTCCGGCGCACGCCTGCGCGTCGGGCCGGCGTTTCTCGAGCAAATCGAAACGGACTTCGCGGTGGCAGCGCGCGAGCTGCCGCGCTACTTTTACGCGCAGCCTTCGCAGGAACAGCTGGCCGCGTCGGCGCGCATGATGCTTGAGGTTGGGCCAGCCCAGACGCTGCGCGACTTTCGCGCCTGCAACGCCTTCGACCGCATCGACCGGCTGGGAGAGGTCTCCCTTCCGCTCCTGGCGCTCACCGGCGACGCTGACGTGATGACCCCGCCGAAATTCGCGCAAGCCCTCGCCGACCGGGTACCGGGCGCGCTGGCGCGAATAGTCCCGCAGGCCGGGCATCTGGTCATCACGGAACGCCCCGCTGATGTGAACGGGGCGCTTCGCGCGTTCGTTAACCACCTAGAGTCGTCGATCTAGCAAAGGAAGTGCCGTTGCGCCGTCCCCTCGCTGTTTTTATGTTGTTTGCGTGTGCGCTGCTCGTGGCAGCGACGCCAAAGCCGCTCCCGACCCCCGCCACCTTGCGGACCCCGACGCCGGGGCCATCGCTGCCCGGGACCGGTGCGCCGGTCGTATTGATCTATCCGTTCGAGGCGCCCAGCGACATGGATCCGCGTTACGGCGCGGCGATCGCGCAGATCTACGGGCAGGTCATGACGCAGACCGGCGGCCTGACCGTGCTGGCCATTCCAACCGGCATCAAGCGTGAGGACTATCAAAAGTTCGCGCGCGTCCAGCACGCGGACTACTACGTGAGCGGTTACATTCAGCCAATCGGACAGGGTGCTGCAATCGTCGCACAGGTGGTCGATGTTGCTAGCGACATCAGCGTCTACTCGACGACGGCGCAAGTGACCGGCGTGGAGGACGTGGCTTCGCAAGCGCTCAACGCCCGCACCGTTATTTTGGAAGCGTCCGGCGTCTCACGTCCGGAGCTCAACGCGGGACCCGCGACGTCACCGACACCTGAAAACAGCAACGGTTCATCGGTACCGATTAGCAACGTTCTTACCGACCTGTTCAAAGGGAAGAAAGGCAAGCCGACGCCCGCCCCCACGCCGACCCCGCTCAAACCGCTACGCGGCATGCTGGTCGTTCGCGTCACGGGGAACGTGCCGGCCAACGTCATCAACGTGGCGACCGACGACCTGTACCGGGCCTTGAACGCGCACTACAACGCCACGATGTCGAGCATTACCACAACCGATCTGACGAAGTCCGCCGATTCGGTCTGCGGAACGCAACGCAACAACACGATCGCCTCGGGCGTCCTCACGGTCACCCACGTCGGGGGATTCCGCGCTCACGACGCCTACGCGTATACGCTCAACGTCTACGCGTGCTTCGGGGCCCTGCTCTACACCGATACCGCGTCGAACGACAACTTCGCGACCGCGATCAAGGCCGCTGTCGAGAAATACAGCAGCGACCACCCCGACAACAACTAGAGCGGTTCGCCGTCGAGCAAACCTACGGGGAGATCGTCGACGACGATCTCCTTTGTTTTTGTGTCCACGCTCTTGACGAACGCACGTACCATCGGCAAGAGTCGTCCATTGACGACGAGCATGTCGCTCGACGGATAGTGCTCGACGCGATCGACGCTGCCGTAGCGTTGCCCATCGGCGCCGACGACCGCGCATCCGACGAGATCGACGTCGAGATATTCGCCGGGCTCAACGTCCAGCGCGTCGCGCGAGGCGAAGAACGTCGCGCCGATAAATCGCTCGGCGCTGGTTGCGTCGGGTGCCTCCTCGAGCGCGATGAGCAGCCGGCCTTTATGCTCGCGTACGCTTTCGATGGTGACGAATTCGTCACCGTTGCTGCATGCAGCGCGCAGCCGCGCGCCCGCCGAAAAGACGGCGCGACCCGCACTGGTCGGGTCGCACTTGAGTTCTCCGCGAATGCCGAAGAGGCCGGCGATGCGGCCGACCGGCAACTCACTCTTCTGCGTCGTCGCTCGTTCCCTCGTCCGCCGCCGCTGCTTCTTCCACATCCAGAATGTCGACGGAAACGCGGCCTTCGGCAGTCGCGCGCACGATCGTGCGCAGCGCTTGCGCAACGCGGCCGCTACGACCGATGACTTTGCCCAGATCTTCGGGATCCACGACCAACTCGATTACCGGCTTGCCCTCTTCGTCGGTAAACAGCTCGACCGAAGCAACATCGGGCTTCGCGACGAGCCGTTTGGCGAGGAGATCGAGCAACGCGGTGGCGCGTCGCAATGATGCCCACGGATCGGCGGGTTGACGGTTCTCGCGGTGTTCCCGCCGTTGCGGGTAGCCGCCGCCGGCGCTGCCGCTGCGGCGCCGGGGCGCACGGTCGGAACGCGGTGGACGTGCATCTTCGGGTTCGACGTCATCGATGACCGTCTCGTTGGAAGCGATCTTCCGCGCGGGGAGCGTTGAACGCCGCTCGGCTTCGCCGCCATCGTCACCAAAGAGGCCGAACTCGTCATCGAAGGCTGACATTACTCTTTGCCTTTACGTGGAGCGCGTTTGGTCGTCGGAATCGGACCACGCTCCATGATGCCCTTTTCAGCGAAGAGACGGCGAACGGTTTCGGTCGGCTGCGCGCCTTTGGCGAGCCACTCCTTTGCCTTCTCCGCGTTCACTTCGAGTGTCTTCGGTTCCGTGCGCGGATTGTAGTGTCCGAGAATTTCGATAAAGCGCCCGTCGCGCGGCGAACGCGAATCCGCGACCACGAATCGATAGGTCGGTTGTTTCTTTGCGCCCATGCGGCGCAGTCTGATCTTCACCATGGTGTTTTGTACGTGTCTTTCTGCGTGTGTTGGTTAGCGAAGCATCCCCATCGGCATGCGCGGGCGTTTACCCTTGCCGCCACCGAGCTGCTTCATCATCTTTTGCGCGCCTTCGAAGTTCTTGATCAGCTTATTTACGTCGCTGACCTGCGTCCCCGAACCGAAGGCGATGCGTTTGCGCCGCGAACCGTTGAGGATCCCCGGATTGCGCCGCTCCGAACGCGTCATCGAGCAAATGATCGCTTCGACGCGCGCTAAATCTTTTTCCGGAATGTCGAAGTCCTTCGGCAACGCACGCGAGAGACCGGGAATCATCTTCATGATCTCGGTCATCGAGCCGAGCTTCTTCATTTGCCGCATCTGTTCGAGAAAGTCATCGAGGGTAAAGCTGCTCTTGCGCAACTTCTCTTCGAGCTGCTTCGCCTGTGTTTCCGAGTAGAGGCTCTGCGTCTTCTCGATGAGCGTCAGCACGTCGCCCATGCCCAGAATGCGCGAAGCGAGGCGATCGGGATAGAACGTCTCGAGCGCCGAGAGCTTCTCGCCGACGCCGACGAACTTGATCGGTGCACCGGTCTCGCTGAAGATCGAAAGCGCCGCACCGCCGCGCGTATCGCCGTCCATCTTGGTGAGAATCACACCGGTGATGGCGAGCCGGTCGTTAAACCCCTTGGCGACGTTGGTCGCTTCTTGTCCGGTCATCGCATCAGCGACGAACAGGATCTCTTTTGGAGCGACCGCAGCTTTGATCCGCTCGAGCTCGCTCATGAGCGCATCGTCGATCTGTAAACGGCCGGCGGTGTCGATGATCACGGTCGAGATCCCCAGCCGCTTTGCCTCGTTCACGCCGTCGCGTGCGATCTTGACCGGATCGCCGGTTCCGGCTTCATAGACCGGGAGGTCGACCTGTTTGCCGAGGGTTTGCAACTGCGCGATTGCGGCCGGACGATAAACGTCGGCAGCGACGAGCAACGAGCGCCGCCCTTGCTCCTTTAAACGAAGCGCAAGTTTCCCGGCTTGCGTCGTCTTTCCCGAACCCTGCAGCCCCACGAGCATGATCACCGACGGTGGCGCGTCGCTGAACGTGAGTCGCGCCTGCGCTCCGCCCAAAAGCTCGACCAGCTCGTCGTGAACGATCTTGACGATCGTTTGCGCCGGCGTCAGCGACTCGAGCACATTTTGCCCGAGAGCCTGCTCTTTGACGCGCGCGACGAACTGCTTCGCCGCAGCCAAAGACACGTCGGCCTCGAGCAGTGCAATGCGCACTTCGCGCATCGCCTCGTTGACGTCGCTCTCGCTGAGTTTCCCGCGTCCGGTCAGCCGCGAGAATATCGCGCCGAGCCGATCGCTGAGTTGATCGAACATGATGCGGAGTGGTTACGCTCCCGCAGCCGTTGCCTGATCGATGCGCGCAACAGCGTCACCGACGGTCTTGATCTTCTCGGCTTCCTCGTCGGGAATGTCGATGTTGAACTCGGTCTCGAACGCCATCACGAGCTCGACCTGATCGAGCGAGTCGGCGCCAAGGTCATCGGTGATCGACGCTTCGGGCGTGACTTCGGATTCGTCGACACCGAGCTGCTCGACGATGATCTTCTTGACTTTGTCGAACGTGGACATTACAGCTCCTTATTAAAAGAAAGTTACATTACCATGCCACCGTCGACCACGATGGTCTGACCGGTGACATACGAGGCGGCATCCGAGCACAGGAAGGCAACGACACCGGCAACATCTTGCGGCGTCCCCACTCTTCCCAGGGCGGATTGTTCGATCTGGGCTTTGAGGGCCGCCTTGGCGGCGTCGGGCAATTTTTCGGTCATGGCCGTCTCGATAAATCCCGGCGCGACGGCGTTGACTCTTATGTTCCTTGAACCCAACTCCTTTGCAACCGACTTCCCGAGCGCAAGGAGGCCCGCTTTGGTGGCTGCGTAGACGGCCTGGCCGGCGTTCCCGGTGAGGCCGACGATGCTCGACACGAGGACGATGGCGCCCGAGCGCTGCTTCATCATCGGTCTGGCCACGGCGCCGCACAGGTAAAACGCGGACTTCAAATTGACCGCGAAGAGCTGGTCGATGACCTCAGGCTTCAGACGCAGGAGCAGTCCGTCGATCGATTGGCCGGCATTGGCAACGGCAAAATCGACGCGACCGAAGCGCTTGACCGTCGCGTCGACTGCGCCCTCGACGGCCGCCGCATCCGCGACGTCGGCAATAAGCACTTCCGCGGTTGCCCCCGGACGCACGGCCGCACACTCGCCGGCGGTCTCATCGAGCGCCGCACGATCGCGCCCGATCAAGGCCACCTCGGCGCCCTGCCGGCAAAGCTCGACGGCGATCGCGCGACCGATTCCGCGACTCGCGCCCGTAATGAGTGCCACCTTATTGTTGAAGCTCACGCCGTCACCGTATTGCGTAACTTTTGCGCACCGGCGAAGTCACTGACGACCACGACCTCGGGTGCGCCGGGCAGACGCTTCATCAACGGGCCGAGCACTGGGCCGGCACCGCATTCAATGATGAGATCGGGTCCATATCCAACGAGGCGCTCCGCGGTTTCGTGCCAGCGGACTTCGTGCGTAACCGAAAGCACGAGATTCTTTTTGATCGTCGCCACATCGCGGTACGGTTGCGCGTCGACGTTCGAAACGACGTCGAATCGCGGGAGCGTAAACGTCGCGGCCTCAACGACGTGCGAAAAATGCTCGAGCGCCGGCTCCATCAGCGCGGAGTGCCACGCCCCCGAAACGTTGAGCGGCACGACGCGCTTAGCTCCCGCCGCGAGCAACGCTTCTCCGGCGGCCTGGACGCCGCGAAGGTCGCCGCTGATCACGATCTGACCCGGCGAATTGAAGTTAGCTAGCTGCACGCGCAGACCGGTTTGCGTGCGGACCTCGTCGACGACGCGACGAATATCAGCAGCATCCATCCCAAGGACGGCCGACATGCCGCCCGCGGCAAGTTCCGCGGCGCGTTGCATTGCGATGCCGCGCGCGTTCACAATGCGCAGCGCATCTTCGAAGCCGATCGATTGCGCGGCGTAGAGACTACAGTACTCAGCAAATGAGTGACCGGCACTCACGATCAACGATTCGGGCGGCAACTCGAGGGCGGCGAAGATCGCCACGTTAGTCACGAAGATCGTGGGCTGGCTGTACTCGGTCTCGCGCAAGCGCTCTTCGGGTCCGTGTCGTTGCAGCCCGAGTAAGTCATAACCGAGCACGGTCTGCGCCATATCGAAGAGGTCGCGCGCGGCGGTCGAATGGTTCGCGACGTCGACGCCCATCCCGAGCGCCTGCGAACCTTGCCCCGGAAAAATTACGGCGAT
>DATHMY010000235.1:0-6122 GCA_035486535.1 Candidatus Acidiferrum sp. | reverse complement strand
AAGAATATCCCCGCACTCGTGTGGGCCGCTCTGACAATCGCAATCGTCATCGTGGTCGTCGATCAGCTGTTCTGGCGTCCGGTTGTCGCGTGGGCCGACCGGTTTCGCTTCGAGCAAAGCGCTGCAGCAGAGCCACCGCGTTCGTGGGTCTACGACATCATCCGCGCCGCCCATATTCCCACGATCGTCGCCCGCGCGTGGGCGCCCGTCGGCGAGGTGTTCAATCGCACGCTGGCGCGCCTATCACGGCCTTCGCAAATGCTGCGCAGCGCGGTAAGCGCACCGGCCGCGAACACCGCCTATAACGTAGCCGTGGTTGTCGCGTTGGCGGCGATCGTCGCGTACATCGTATACTTCCTCGTCAGTGCAAGGGTCGTCGGCGATGTGCCGCACGTCTTTGCACTGGGCTTCTTCACGATGCTCCGCGTGTTTATTCTAATCGTCTTCTCGACGCTCGTTTGGGTGCCGCTCGGGGTGGCGATCGGCTTCAATCCGCGCTTGGCGCGTGGGTTGCAGCCGCTGGTGCAGTTTCTCGCATCGTTTCCTGCCAATATCGTCTTCCCGTTCGCGACACTCGGTTTCATCGCGTACCACATTCCGATCAACTGGGGCTGCATCTTGTTGATGGCGCTGGGCGCGCAGTGGTACGTACTCTTTAACACGATTGCCGGCGCGCAGAGTATTCCGACGGAGCTGCGAGAGATGACTGCCGACATCGAGGTCACGGGTTGGCTACGCTGGAAGCGTTTTATCATTCCGGGAATCTTTGCGTCGTGGGTCACCGGCGCAATCACGGCAAGCGGTGGCGCCTGGAATGCCAGCATCGTTTCGGAGGTCGTGAGCTGGGGCAACACGACGCTTACGGCAGCGGGACTCGGAGCCTACATTTCCGCGGCGACGGCAAAGGGTGACTGGGGACGCGAGGCGCTCGGGATCGTCGTGATGAGCGTCTTCGTCGTGATCGTCAACCGCTTGGTCTGGCAGCGCCTCTACGATTACGCGAAAGTGCGGTTTTCATTATGAGTAGCGAACTGATCGTCTGTAATAACGTCACCAAGCGGTTTCCGCTGCCGGAAGGGAAGGGCGAGTTCAGCGCTGTTCAGAGCGTCTCGCTCGCAATTGGACGCGGAGAGGTCCTCGCGTTGCTCGGCCGGAGTGGCAGCGGTAAAAGCACACTTCTGCGCATGATGGCCGGCTTGATTCCGCCGACCGAAGGCACGATCGTAAGCAGCGGCGAGGCCTTGAACGGACCAAATCACGACGTGTCGATGGTCTTCCAGAGCTTTGCGCTTTTGCCGTGGCTGACGGTTCTGGAGAACGTCGAACTTGGGCTCGAAGCGCGCGGCGTCAATCGTGCAAGCCGCGCACGGCGCTCGCTGCGGGTGATCGATATGGTCGGTCTGGATGGCTTCGAGAGCGCGTATCCGAAAGAACTTTCCGGCGGCATGAAGCAGCGCGTCGGTTGCGCTCGCGCACTCGCGGTAGAACCCAAGGTGCTCTTCATGGACGAGCCGTTCAGCGCGCTCGATGTGCTCACCGCCGAAAACCTGCGCGGCGAGATCGACGATCTCTGGAATGCCGGCAACTTCCCATCGCAAAGCATCCTCCTGGTGACGCACAACATCGAGGAAGCCGTGTTGTTAGCCGATCGTGTGCTGGTGCTCGGCTCCAACCCCGGCCACATTCGCGGCGAAGTGAGAATCGATTTGCCGCGCCCGCACGATCGCAACGATCAGCGCTTCAAGGACCTTGTCGACCATCTGTACGGCGTAATGACGAATCCCGAAGCCGACGTGGGAGCTGCCGTTGCAGCGCCGGGCGAAGTCACGCGCGTAAGGTCCCCGTTTTCAAAGGCGCTGCCGCACGTGCGCATCGGCAGCGTCAGTGGTCTACTGGAGCTTCTCGCCGAGGAGGAGAGCCCAAGCGAGGACATCTCCGACGTGGCCGAAGGCCTCGCGGTAACGATCGATGACCTGCTGACGATTCTCGACGCCGCGGTGATGCTCGACTTTGCCAACGTCGCTAATGGAGTAGTCTCGTTGACCGAAGCGGGCCGCGATTTCGCGACGACGACGATCCTGCGCAGCAAGGAAGTCTTTCGTCATCAGCTGCTCACGCGGATGCCAATCTTCACGTCGATCGTAAAAACGCTCGGGGCCACCCGCGGCAAGTCGATGCGGGCGGACTTCTTCCTGGACCTGTGGGATGAGTATTTCCCCGAGGAAGAGGTGCAGCGACAGTTTGCGACGGCCGTCGACTGGGGCCGCTATGCGGAGCTCTTTGAGTACGACACCCTCGAGCGCGTTCTACGTCTGCACGAAGAGGTACCGGAGGAATTAGATAGCGCTGTCTAGCCTTTACCTCATGTTGTGAAACTCTGGCACATCGTCGCGCTTGTGCTCGCCGGGATTGGATACGGCGAGATCGAGCCGGGCCGTCTGACGTATGCGTTCGGCCACGCGACGCTCTACGTGTTGCTGCCCGCGCTGCTCTTCGAGGCGGCGTGGAACCTGCGCTATCGCGCGATGATTCGCGCGTGGCCGGCAATTGCGGCGCTCGCGGTTCCCGGCGTGCTCCTCACCGCGCTACTTGTTGCCGGAGCGCTTGCGGTCGTGCAAGTTCCACTACGAACCGGATTGCTAGCCGGCGCGATTCTTTCGGCGACCGACCCGATCGCGGTGGTCGCGGTGTTCCGGCGAATGCGTGTCCCGGCGCTCTTGAGTACCATCGTCGAATGCGAGTCGCTCTTCAACGACGCGGTCGCGGTGGCGCTCTACCGCGCCGTGCTCGTTGCGGTGCTTGCTGGATCGATCGATGCGGGAGGCGTCGCGCGCATTACGCTCGGTGCGATCGCAGGGGTAGTGGGCGGCATCGCGATCGGTATCGCTATGTCGTTCATCGCGGCGGCCGCCCTGCGCAATCGCAGCAACGATGCCCTGCAAATCATTGCAACCGGTGTATGTGCGTACGCATCGTACTTCGCGGCCGACGCGTTGCAGTGCTCCGGCATCTTTGCGACGATTGCGTGCGGTGTCGCGCTGCGGCAATTCGAGCGCCGCTGGATCAGCCTGATCGTTGCCGAGGATGTCAACCGCTTCTGGGACGTCGCCGCGTTGATCGCGAACGCGTTGGTGTTCTTTCTCGTGGGCGCCGCGCTCGATATCGCGATCGTGACGCGCAATCCCGCCTTCGTCATTGCGGCGCTCGTCGGCGTTTTGATCGCCCGTTTTGCGGTTGCGGGGCTGCTGTTACCGGCCGGCTACCCGCGCGAATGGCTCGACGTCATTCGCGTCGCCGGGATGCGGGGAGCGCTTTCGCTTGCACTGGCGATTGCACTGCCGCCGCAAGTGCCGCAGCGCGAAACCATCATTGCGGCGACCTTGGCGGTGGCCTTGGCGACCATCATCTCGGCGGCGTTTACGGTGCGGCCGGTGGCTGCGCGAGTTGCACGTGCTCGGCAATAGGGCCGAGTGCGTCGGCCGGGAGAAAGGTGAGCGCACCGAAGAGCAAAACGACGCCGATCAACAGCACGACGAACATCGTATTGTCGGTACGAAACGTTCCCTGCGTTCGCATGGCGTTGGTCGGGCGTGCCGCGAGTGCGCCGGCGAGCGCGAGCGTCGGAATCATCACAAAATAGCGTCCACCGAGCATGACCAGGCCGGTGGCGATATCGTAGTAGAGATTCGGACCGAGCCCGGCAAAGGCCGACCCGTTATTTGATGCCACCGAGGAGAATGCGTAGAGAATCTCCGAAAATCCGTGCGGACCATCGTTGCCGAGGGTTGCGAGGCCGGCCGGTAGTACCGCTGAAATCGCGGTCGCGACAAGAATGATTGCCGGGAAGATGATTGCGGCGATCATTGCAAAGGCGACCTCGCGCCGTTCGATCTTCTTTCCGAGGTATTCCGGCGTACGTCCGACCATCAGACCGGCGATAAAGACGGTGAGGATCGCAAAGACGAGCATGCCGTAGAGGCCGCTGCCGACGCCGCCGAAGACGACCTCGCCGATTTGCATGTTGACCATTGGAACCAAACCGCCGATCGGCATCAGCGAGTCGTACGCGAAGTCTGCCGCGCCGGTGCCGGAGTTGCTCGCCACGCTCATCGACAGTCCGGCGTTTGGCGTACCGAAACGTACCTCTTTGCCCTCCATGTTGCCGCCGCTCACGCCGAGTGCGTGGATCAGGGGATTGCCTGCCGACTCCACCACCTGGCCGATCGCGAAGCCCGCAAACGCGATCACGAACATAGCCGCAAGCAGCGCGTGGCCGGCCCGACGATTGCGAACCATCGCGCCGAAGAGTAAGACGAATGCCGTCGGTAGTATCCAAATCGCAAGCAGGTCGAGCAGATTCGATACGCCGTTTGGATTGATGTTCGGCGAGGCGGTATTGGCAGCGAAGAATCCGCCGCCGTTCCCGCCGAGCAGACTGATCGCTTCTTGAGAGGCGACCGGCCCACCGGGAATGCTCTGCGCGAAATGCTCGGCGCTGGTGACGCTCGTGTACGGTGAAAAGTTTTGCGGCACGCCGCATACGACGAACGCTAAGCCGAAGACGATCGAGAGCGGAAGAAGGACGTAGAGCAATCCGCGTGTGAGGTCGATCCAGAAGTTACCCAGCGTCGCCGAGCGCTCGCGCACGAACCCACGGATTACCGCGATGCCAATCGCAAGCCCGATGGCGCCGGCAAGAAAGTTCTGCCATGCGAAGCCGGCCATCTGGGAGAAGTAACTTGCCGCATTCTCGCCGGCGTAGAATTGCCAGTCGGTTGTCGTGACGAAACTGATCGCGGAGTTCCAGGCCAGTTCCGGCGCGAAGTTTGCGAAGTGCTGCGGGTTGAGAGGCAGCCATTGCTGCACGCGCAGGATGATATACAAGAGCACGGCCCCGGCGAGCGTAAGTGCCAGGGCCGCGAAGGCATATGCCGACCAACTCATCTCCTCGTCGGCGATGCGGCATACACGGTAGATGCCACGCTCGAACGGGAGCAAGATAGGTGTTAGAAATGTTCGCTCGCCGCTGAAAACGTCGTTCATGTACGCCGTTAGCGGCACCGCGAGTGCCAGAAGGATGGCGGCGAAGACGGCGGCGTTGATCCAAGGCACGTTTCCATGATACGGGCGATTCGGTCGTTCGAGCAGCGTCCGAATGGATGATCCGTCCGGAGGCTGGCAAGTCTACGTCGTTAGAGCCTATGCTAAGGCGCTATGTTCCACGCACTGCTTCTCGCGGCGGCTCTTGACGCTGCCCAATCCGACCCCGCAACCACTCCGAGCGCATCGCCGCCGGCGGCGACATTGGCCCCACCCTCACCCACATCCTCACCCGCGCCGGGGCCGACGCGCCGCGCGCTGCCGGCGCCGCTCAATCCCCTCTTTGACGGTGGCGGCGGTGCGGAATTCGCCGGTCCCACGATCGGCGTGCCGGTCGATACCGGCTTTCGTGTCTACGGCTGGCTCGATCCCGGCATCGAAGAGAGCACGTCGCACAATTCGAACTATCCGCTGACGTACGACGACGTACCCAACCGCGTCGAGTTGGATCAAGCTGTCCTGCGTTTCGACAAACTCCCGGATACCACGCAGACCGATCACTTCGATTGGGGCTTTCGCCTCACCGGCCTCTACGGGGTGGACTACCGCTGGACCACGATGCAAGGCGTGCTGAGCAATCAACTGCTATTGCGCAATCAGACAAACGGGTTCGATCCGGTCGAAGCATATGGCGTGGTCTATCTCCCGAAGGTTGGACAGGGCACGACCGTCGAGATTGGCCGCTACATCTCGCCACCCGACATTGAAGCGCAACTCGCGCCGAATAATTTTCTCTATACGCACTCAGTGTTCTTCGACTTCGATTCGTACACGCAAGCGGGCCTTTTGTTCGCCACGAAGCTTAGCAACTATTGGACGCTGGAATACGCGATCGACTGGGGCGAAGATATCGCGCCGTGGGACGGGTCCGCGCACTTCCCGACCGGGATGTTGCTGGCGCGCTGGGTGTCGCACAGCAATCGTGACTCGGTCTTATTCGGCCAGAACTCGATGAGTCTGGGCTCACGGAACGGGCAGAACTTCACGACCTACACGAACGGTTCGTACATCAATGCGGCGAC
>DATHMY010000234.1:0-7549 GCA_035486535.1 Candidatus Acidiferrum sp. | reverse complement strand
CGGCGCGCCTTGCACGCCCAACGCATCCGCGACCGCGCCCGCGGTCATCACCGCTTCGCCCTTGAGTTCCTCGTCCTCGGCATGCGAGATGAACGGTCCCGGCAGGTGGCGCGCTTGCAGCGCCGCCTCGCGCAGGACGCGTGCGTTCATCACCGTGTTTCCGTCGTCTGAGAACGCGACCGCGCCGGATGCCGACAGCGCGGCAAAATTCACACCCTCCGTCCCGGCGCGCCCGCGCGTGATCGCGCCGACTGGATAGATACGGCATCGCCCGTCGCGCGCAGCGATTGCCGCGAGCTGCGCGAGTACATCGGGGTGGTCGAGCGGCGGTTCGGTGTTGGGCATGCACGCGACCGCGGTAAAGCCGCCCTGTAACGCGGCTTGCGTGCCGGTCGCGATCGTTTCTTTTTCGGTAAAGCCGGGCTCGCGCAGATGGACGTGCATATCGATGAAGCCCGGCGCGACGATTGCGTTGTGCGCATCGATCACCGTGTCGCCCTGGGCCGCTTGCAAATGCTCCCCGATCTCGGTCACGCGGCCGTCGACGATGCGCAGGTCGCGCAGCGCATCTAGACGCTGCGACGGATCTACCAGTCGCCCGCCGCGAATCAGCATCGACAGGACGAGTGGGACACTAGCGAACGCGCTCGCGCGTACCGTTGACCAGTAGATCCAGCACGGCCATGCGGATGTAGACGCCGTGATGCACCTGCCGCGCGTAGCGCCAGCCTGCAAATTCCAGCACGGTGTCATCGAGCTCCATGCCCCGGTTGTAGGGCCCGGGATGCATGACGATGGCGTGCTGACGCAGGCGCGCAAGCCGCTGGCCGTTCAATTGGTAGCGCTCGATGTACTCACGATCGTCGATCGGCATCGCGGCGAATCGTTCGCGCTGAATGCGAAGCAGGATGACCGCATCGGCTTCTTTGAGGGCCGCGTCCAAGTCGCGGACGATGGTGGCATCCTCGATGGCATCGCCGGCGCTCAAGAACGCCTCGGGCCCAACCAACAACGTGTGAGCACCCAGCCGTGCGAGGCCGCGAATCGTCGAGTGGGCCACCCGCGAGTGCGTAACGTCGCCGACGATCACCACCGAGCGTCCTTCCAGGGAACCAAACTCGTCGCGTAGCGTGAATAGATCGAGCAGCGCTTGCGTCGGATGCGCGTGCGATCCATCGCCCGCGTTGATGACGTGCCCGTCGAAGGCAGCTGCTGCGCGCGCCGGAAAGCCCGCTTCAGGATGTCGGATCACGACGATGCCGATGCCCATCGCCGCAAGCGTGAGCATCGTGTCTTCGACCGTCTCGCCTTTCGTGGCGAGGCTCAATTCCTTCGGTGAAAGATTAACCACGTTCGCGCCAAGCCGCATCTGCGCCAGATTGAACGAGGTGAACGTGCGAGTGCTCTGTTCAAAAAAGAGGTTGACCGCGTCAACCCCCTCCAGCAATCGCCCCGGTGCATACGCTTCGAACGAACGAGTCTCTTCGAAGATCGTTTCGATCTCATTGGCCGAGAGATCGTCGAGATCGATGAGGCTACGTCGCGTGCGCATTGATCGTGACCTCGTCGCTTGCCGCCCGTTGTGGCGCGAGTGCGACCTTCACGTGTTCGCGACGGCTGGTTGGAATCGCCCGTCCGACGTAGTCCGCCTGAATCGGCAGTTCGCGCAACCCGCGGTCGACCATCACGCACAGCCGAATTGCCGCCGGCCGTCCCAGATCGGTAACGGCGTCGAGCGCCGCGCGAATCGTGCGGCCGGTGAAGAGCACGTCGTCGGCTATCACGACGAGCCGGTCATTGATGTCGACGGGAATTTGCGACTCCGGCATCTCGTGCGTGACGCGATCGTCGCGGTAGAGGTTGATGTTGAGAAACCCGAGCGCGGGCGCTTTGCCGCTGATCCGCTCGATCTCGCTGGTTAGACGCTGGGCGAGGGCTTCACCACCGCGGCGCACGCCGATCACCACGACGCCGCGTTGCGCATCATCCGGCTCCAAAATCTGGTGGGCCAGACGCGAAATCACGCGCGCGATCTCATCGCTCTCGAGCAGCACGCGCGACTTCTGCGTTGCGGTGGTCATGCGGTCTCCCCCATAGCGGCCAGTGCGGACTCCACGCGAGCTAATTCGTTGCGGTAGGCGTCGAGCTTTTCTCGCTCCTTCGTAACCACGTTCGGTGCCGCCTTGGCGATAAAGTCGCCGTTACCCAGCTTGCTTTCGCTCCGCTGGACCTCGCTGCGCAGCCGGATTGCGTCCTTACGATAGCGTTCGAGCAAGAGCGTCGCCGGTGCCTCCACAACGATAGCAGCGATTCCGCCCTCGAGCTTTGGGTCGACGGTTATCACGGCGCCTGCGGCGGCCTCGGTGTAGGCGGTAAGCTGAGCTAGCGAGGCGAGGTCACCGGGTAGTTTCGTAGCCGGTTTCGAACCGAGCGGAAGTTCGAGCTCTTGTTTGAGGCGGCGAATCTGTTCGGTCGCGGCCATGTGCGTTTCGAACAATGTCGCGGCTTCGCGGTCGAGGGCTACCTCTAAGCGATCCGGCCAGGTTGCGGTCATGATCGTGACGCCGTCGTGCGGCAGCGCAAGCCAGACTTCTTCGCTGATGAACGGGGCAATCGGGTGTAGCAACCGCATCGCGTTGTTCCATACGAACGAAAGCACGGCCGCACGTGTCGTGTGATTCTGCGGGACCTTCGTCGCTTCAACGTACCAATCGCAAAATTCATACCACACGAAGCGCCAGATCGCATCCGCGGCGTTGCCGAAGTCGAATGCGTCGAAGCGCTCACTGATGCTTGCAATCGTCTCGTGCAAGCGCGTGAGTATCCATTTGTCGGCAACGGTCAAGTCGGCGTCTTTAGGCAGCGTCATCGCGCGCGGTAAACCCTCGGGCAACGAGAGCACGTAGCGCGTCGCGTTCCAAATCTTGTTATTGAAGTTGCGCGCTTCTTCGCAACGTGACTCCTGAAAGCGGATCTCTTGCCCCTCGAGCCGCATTTGCCGCAAGATCCCCATGCGAAACGCGTCGGCGCCATAGCGTTCGACTAAGTCCATCGGATCGATTGCGTTGCCGAGCGATTTCGACATCTTGCGCCCTTGCGCGTCAAAGACGAGCGGCGCGATAAAGACCGTTGGAAACGGCACGCGGCCCAGGAAATGCATGCCGAGCATCACCATCCGGGCAACCCACAGGAAGATGATCTCCCAGCCGGTGATGAGCACTTGCGACGGATACCAACATTGCAGTTCGGGGGTCTGCTCCGGCCAGCCCAAGATCGAGAATGGCCACAAGCCGCTGGAAAACCACGTGTCGAGTGTGTCGGGATCGCGAGTAAGCGGCGCGCCGTTGTAGCGCGTCCGCGCGATTTCGAGCGCTTCGTCTTCGGTTTCGGCAACCACCACGTCGCCGTCCGGCGTGTACCAGACGGGAAGCTGGTGTCCCCACCAGAGCTGTCGCGAGATGTTCCAGTCGCGGATGTTCTCGAGCCACTGCTCGTAGGTTCGCCCGTAGCGCTCGGGGACGAAACGCAAGCGCCCGTCGCGGTACGCTTGCAGTGCGGGTTCCGCCAGCGGCTTCATGGTCACGAACCACTGGAGCGAGAGCAACGGCTCGATCACTTCACCCGAGCGTTCGCTGACCGCGACCGAATGCCGGTACGCTTCTTCTTTTATAAGGAGCCCGGCGACGCGCAGGTCGTCGACGATGCGTTGTCGCGCGTCGTACCGGTCGAGTCCGGCGTACGGGCCCACCGCGATCTCGGCGCCGCTGATCTTCGCGTCGGAATCCAAGATCGTCGGCATCGGCAGCTTGTGCCGCAGGCCGATCTCGTAGTCGGTCGGATCGTGTGCCGGCGTCACCTTGACCGCGCCGGTACCGAAACCGCGCTCCACCGCGGCATCGGCAACGATCGGAATCTCGCGCCCGATCAGCGGCAACACGACGTGTTTGCCCACCAGCGCGGCGTAGCGTTCGTCCTCGGGATGCACGGCGACCGCGGTGTCGCCGAGCATTGTCTCGGGCCGCGTGGTGGCGATCTCGATCGCGAAGCTGCCATCCTTTGAGGGATAGCGCACGTGCCACAGATGGGCGTCACGCTCGATGTGGTCGATCTCCGCATCTGAGACCGTAGTCTTGCCTTTTGGATCCCAATTGATCAGCCGCTTGCCGCGATAGATCAAGCCCTCGCGATAAAGTGCGACGAAGACCTTGCGGACGGCGGACGAGAGACCCTCATCCATCGTGAAACGCGAGCGCTGCCAATCGGGACCAAACCCGAGCGTACGAAACTGTGCGTCGATCGTGCCGCCGGTGGTGCGCGACCACTCCCACGCGCGTTCGATGAATCCGTCGCGGCCCAGACTGTCGCGCGAGATACCTTGCGCTGCTAGCTCGCGAACCAGTACCGATTCGGTCGCAATCGCGGCGTGGTCCAAGCCCGGAAGCCAATCAGCGTTGTCGCCGAGCATCCGATGATAGCGTGTCAGTACGTCCTGCGGCGTGTAGGTCGAGCCGTGGCCGAGATGTGCGCGGCCGGTGACATTCGGCGGCGGCATCGGAATGATGAACGGTGGCCGGGCGGGATCGGGATCCTCATGAAAGAAGCCGCTGCGCTCCCAAAACTCGTAGAGGCGCGGTTCAACGGCTTTGGGATCGTAGTTCTTGGGGAGCTGTGTGGTTTTCTGCGGCGAGGTCATGCGAGCGCAGGTAGTTCCGCACCCTCGCGGTCTAGCCCTCGGCGGCTCCGGCGCGCTCTCTCAGCCCGCTACGGCGGAGCCGGGTTCAGACGTGAAGAGCTCCATGAGGAGCGCGCGCTTATCTTCTTCTGGCGTGCGCTGATATTGGTCGTACGACGGACCCAGCAGTATGGCGAGGCCTTCGTCAATTAACGCAAGCGATTCAGCCGATGCCGGCGCGCGGGTCGGATTCGTCGAGCGCAAGTGACCATCGATGCGGCCGCGCTCGAGCAGGCGATAGAGCGTGCTCTCGCACGACGGACGCCGATACAAGTTGCGTCGCGCACGAATTCCGGGAAACGCCGCCCGAATGCGCGTGATGAATCCTAAATCGTCGAGCGCCGCCAGCGCTTCAAACACCATCGAGGTGCTGTACAACCCGAGGTCTTCCCGAATCTGATCCACGGTCGGGCTGCACTCGCCGCGTTCGTCGCTGAGCATGGTGAGGTACAAGTACATGCTAATCTGGCGCGGATTCAGCACGTGAAATAAGAAGCCACTCCACCACGCCGGAATTAAGGCCGTGGGCGCACAGACGTGGTCCGGCTCACACTGAGGGGGGACTTTTTCCACTGGCTCGCTCGTTTGGGATTCCTCCATCTTCAAGCCTGCGCGGCTTAACGTCCAAAAATCTGGAGGTCTTCGTGCCCAAAAGCCCGGGTGGCCAAGCAAAAAAAGATCAGACCCTGGTTAAGGTCTGATCAAAGCATAAAAGCGCCCGACAGCCTACGCCGGCATGTCTTTTTTCTGCTCTTGATAGATTAACGTCGGCGATTCCTTCTTCTCGATGACGTCTTTGTTGATGATGCACTTCTTCACGCCTTGCAGCGAGGGCAGGTCATACATCACGTCGAGCATCGTCTCTTCCAGAATCGAGCGCAACCCACGCGCACCGGTTTTGCGGCCCTGCGCCTTGGTCGCGATCGCAACCAACGCGTCTTTGGTAAACTGCAAGTCGACGCCGTCCATGTTCAAGATCTTCTGGAACTGGCGTACGAGCGCGTTGCGCGGCTCGGTGAGAATGCGGCGCAGCGCAAGTTCGTCGAGCGCATCGAGCGTCACCACGATCGGCAAACGTCCGATGAATTCAGGAATCAAGCCGAACTTGAGCAAATCTTCGGGCATCAGCTGCTGCAATAACTTGCCGGTGCGCGCGTCCTTCTTGCCTTCGGGCGTAGCGCGGAAGCCCATGTTGTTCGCGCTGACGCGCGATTCGATGATCCGCTCGAGGCCGTCGAACGCGCCGCCACAAATGAACAGCACGTTGGTCGTGTCGATTTGAATGAATTCCTGGTGCGGATGCTTGCGGCCGCCCTGCGGAGGCACGTTGGCGGTTGTGCCTTCAAGGATCTTGAGCAGTGCCTGCTGCACGCCTTCACCCGAGACGTCACGCGTGATCGACGGGTTCTCGCTCTTGCGCGCGATCTTGTCGATCTCGTCGATGTAGACGATGCCTTTTTCGGCGCGCTTGACGTCGTAATCGGCAGCTTGAATTAGCTTGAGCAGAATGTTCTCGACGTCTTCACCGACGTAGCCCGCCTCGGTAAGCGAGGTTGCATCGGCCATCGCGAGCGGCACATCGAGAATCTTCGCCAGCGTCTGTGCAAGGTAGGTCTTGCCCGAGCCGGTCGGCCCGACGAGTAAAATGTTCGACTTCTGCAACTCGACGTCGTCGGCGGTGCCGCCGGCGTTGATACGCTTGTAGTGGTTGTACACCGCGACCGCGAGCGATTTCTTCGCGCGCTCCTGCCCGATCACATACTGGTTGAGGATGTGATTGATTTCTTTGGGCTTGGGGATGTTGCGAAGGCGCAGATTCTCATCGACGTTTTTGTAGAGCTCTTCTTCAATGATCTCATTGCAAAGCTCAATACATTCGTCGCAAATGTACACACCAGGGCCGGCGATCAACTTACGCACTTGCTCCTGCGACTTGCCGCAGAAACTGCACTTTAGTTGACCCTTCTCGTCTCCGAATCGGAACATGGTCGGGGGCGGGCGTCCTCCTGGGCGTTAAGCCGGCTGCGACAGGGCTGTTCGGTCTTCGATAACGTGATCGATAATCCCGTAGTCCTTGGCTTCGTCGCTGGTCATGTAGTAGTCGCGGTCGATGTCCTTGAGGACCTGTTCGATCGGCTTTTTGGTGGTCCGCTCGTAAATTTTCGCGATCGTCTGGCGGGTAGCGATCAGGTCCCTGGCCGCGATTTCCACGTCGGTGGCCTGGCCCCCGATCTGCGAGACCCAGGGCTGATGGATCAGGATCTTCGAGTGGGGTAGCGAGAAGCGCTTGCCTTCGGCTCCGCCGGTCAACAGCACCGACCCCATCGAGGCGGCCATACCCATGCAGATCGTCGCGACGTCGGGCTTAATAAAGCGCATCGCGTCGTAGATGGCCAGTCCGGCCGTCACGCTGCCGCCTGGGGAGTTGACATACATGTCGATGTCTTTATCCGGGTCTTCCTTTTCGAGGAAGAGCAACTGCGCGATGACCAGGTTGGCCAAGTGATCGTCGATCGGCCCGCCAACGAAGACGATACGATCCTTGAGCAGACGTGAGTAGATGTCGTACGCGCGCTCTCCGCGTGCACTCTGCTCGACGACCATTGGTACGAGGTGGCCCATACTTCCCCTTAATTTTCTTACGTAGGTTATTACGCCGCTTGTAACAGCCGCGTTTCGCTAACGGTTGCCGTCTTCTTTTTCGATGACCTTGGCGTTGTCGACGAGGAACTCGAGCGTCTTGTTCCGGACGATTCCTTCCATCAACGAGATGACGTTGTTGCCGAGTGCTTTGCGGATCCGATCGACGGGCTGGCC
>DATHMY010000233.1:0-9940 GCA_035486535.1 Candidatus Acidiferrum sp. | reverse complement strand
ACGAACCGTTTGCATTCGAGCACCGTATCGAAGACGTCGCCGCCCACTGTTCGTTCCCGCTCACGCAGCTCGGTCTGGGCTACAGCATGGCCCTGCGCTATGCTCCTCCGGTCTATGGCGCCCTCTATTACGCAACCAACGGTCGTCGGCGCTATCGCGCGTTGGTTCGTTTCTGCGAGCCGCTCTATCGCGAGCGCCTGCGGGACCTCTTCCTTAGTTACCATCCCGACGTGATCGTCTCGGTACATCCGCTGCTCAATCACGCTGCGTTGCGTGCCCGCAGCGACGCCGGCATGCAAAACGTGCCGATCGTGACCGTGATCACCGACCTTGGGAAGGTGCACGAATCCTGGTTGATGCCCGACGCCGACGCCGTCGTCGTGCCGGCGCGTGAAGTGTACGAGCGCGCGCTCTCGCGCGGGATTTCGCCCAGTCGTCTGCGCTTGCTCGGTCAGCCGATCCACCCGCGGTTCGACGACGTGACTGGAACCAAAGAAGAATTGCGCGCAACACTCGGACTCCCGCAAGACCGCCTGGTCGTCATGCTCATGGCCGGCGGCGAAGGCGGCGGAAAACTGTTGCCGACCACGCTTGCGCTTGCCAAAGCACGTCTGCCGATCCACTTGCTGGTCGTATGCGGCCGTAACGAACCGTTGCGCACGAAGCTCGATGAGGTCTCGCGCTCGCTGCCGACGCCGATGACGGTACTCGGCTTCACGGATAAAATTCCCGAGTACTTCCGCGCGGTCGACTTGCTGGTCACCAAAGCCGGCCCCGGATCGCTTGCCGAAGCTAACGCGGCGCAACTTCCCGTCATCGTCTACGACTACGTTCCCGGTCAAGAGCGCGGCAACGTCGAGTTCGTACGCCACAACGGGCTGGGCGCGGTCGCGCTGCATAGCGCCGCCGAAGTCGTCGGCGCGGTCAAAGCGATGATTCGCACGCCGCGTCGCCTCGAGGAGATTCGGCGCAATCAAGAGCTCGTTGCACCGAAGCGCAGTTCGCGCCGTATCGCGGCGTTGATCGCACAGATCGCGGACACGGGAACGATCCCCGCGCAGGATGATATGCCGGCGCGTGCCCTCGCAGTAGCAGCAAGCTTGTAGCCGCTGTACTCACCCTCCCTCGAAAAACACTCGAAAAGCCCCATCCAGGGGCTTTTCTGTTGCGACACTTTTTGCGCGAAACAAGTTTGGAAGTTGCCATCCTGGCAACGCGCAAAAAGTTGTAGCCTTTCTCGGGAGGGTGAATACAGCGTCTACCGGATTGTCGTGAAGAAAGGGGCCGGTATTTCTACCGACCCCTTCATTGCCTCTACTTGCGTAAAGACTACAGGGCGTTCGCCAACGCCCAGCCTTTGGGTGTGCCGATGCCGGCGGCTTGGTTGTACTCGGTCGCGCTACACGTGTAGGCGATGTTGTTGCCCGAGGTACATGGCGTGTAGTAGTCGCTGTAGCCGGTCGATGAGAACAGGCTGTACAGCGTCGAGTTGAGCCAGCCGAGTTTGGTGCCGTGGAGTTCGTCGGCTTCGATGAACAGCGCCACCGATGCTGGTGAAGACCACGACGTCCCGAGGTACTCGGCGAACGCTCCGCCCGTGTAGACCGCGACGTAGTCGAACGGCAGCGAGATGTCCGGTTGATTGCGACCGGTCGTAATCATGCCCGCAATGCCGCTCTGCCAGCTCGGCAGCGCGACCGTCGTCGAAACGCCGCCGCCGCCGTAGCACGTGTCGTTGACACCGCCACTGCAGGATGCGTCGCCCGCAGTCACCGTTTCAAGTGCACCGGTGCTGCTGTTTTCGGTGAAGTTCACGCCGCCGATCGACGTGAAGTACGGATCGCCGGCGGGCGCACTGACGCCCTTGGCGTTGTCGTCGGAACCGCACTCGTCGGATCCCGTGTCACCGGCGGATGCCGAGAACTCGACGCCTTCCGATGCGCCTTGCTCGGCGATCGAGTTGGTGGCCGATTCGAACGACGTATCGCTCGATTCGCAGCCGCCGAACGACGAGTTCACCGCACTCGCCTTACCATCGCTGAGCACCTGATTATAGGCATCTTCGATAGCCTGATCCGAGAGCGAGCCGTTGTCGTAGACGATGATGTTGGCGCCCGGAGCGAGACCCGAGATCGTTTGCACGTCCAGGTCGGTTTCCGGATCGTCCGCAGTACCGCCGCCATCGACGGCTTCGTTGGTGATGGTGCCGGTTTGTGTTACGCCGGCCGCACTGAGGTAGCTCTTGACGTAGCTGGTGTTGACCGCATCGTCAATCACGATCGCGGCCGTGTAGCCGGCGCCGTTGCAGCCGTGCTGCACGGGGAAGTCAAACGGCTTGGCAACGCCGGTAGCTAACGTGCCGCTCGAGTTGGTGAGCGGACCGCTGTCGGCCGCTGCGCCGTTACAGCCGGCACTTGGCGCCGTCGTCGGCGACGACGTCGGTGCGGTTGTCGGCGTTGCGGTCGGCGAAGCCGTTGGACTCGGTGTCGGCGAGTGCGTCGGGCTCGCGGTCGGTGACGCTGTCGGCGTCGCAGTTGGTTTAGCCGTCGGGCTGGCCGTCGGCGATGGCGAGGGCGACGCCGTGCTACCGCCGCTGAGCGTCAGCGAGGTCGAGTCGACGAAGAAGTTCGTCGTCTCGTCCCCTTTTTGCACGCCGTAGAACTTCACCGTCGTGCTCTTGCCGGCGTACGCCGAGAGGTTCACGGTCTCTTTGACGTAGCCGCCGCCGGTGCTGGTCGTGTTGTTGAACGTTTGCACCGTGGTGCCGTTCGCGGTGACATAGAAGTAGTCGGTCGGCGTATTCGGCTCGTCACTACCCACGAAGAGATAGTAGCTCAACGTCGCCGTACAGCCGGCCGGAATCGACACGGTCTGCGAGACGCCGGGGTCGGTAACCGGTGACGAATAGCCGTCGATCCAGGCGAACCAACTCCCCTGATAGGCATACGAACGGTAGTCGTAGATGTCACCGTTCGGATCGCTCCAATCGACATCGCCGGACTCGAAGCCCGGGTTGAGCAGAAGCTGACCGGTACAGCCGCTTGCCGCGATGCGCATCGAGGCCGGTGCCTCTTGCGTGTTACCGGCACGATGCTCCTTGGCCGTCGTGACGCGAAGATTCTGCGGATTATGAACGAGATTAGCCTCTTGATCGACCTGCGTTTGCGCGATAACGAGGTTGCTGAGCGAGGCGGTCAGCACGTATGACGAAATAGAAGCCGGGACCGTCGCGGCGGTGAGGTTCGCGAAACGTTGCCCGTACTTACCTTGATTGACGTTGTGCATCTGCGTCGAGAAGAATCGCTCCACCGTTGCACTTGGAGCGGTCGCATCGACAACCGTTCGATTCGAATACGTCTTGGTGATCGTGAAGCCGGCGCTTTGCAGCGCGCTGGTCACCGCTTGTTCTTGCTGTACCGTCGGAGCGAATTGGTTGTTGAACTGCTCCGGCGTAAGCCATGCATGCGAACCGTTCGGACCGCTCTGCGAGGCCACAAGCGCATCGAGTTGCGCTTGATTGTTGTAGCGCAGCACGATTGCGACGTTGACCGGAGAATTGGACGCACGGCGTCCGAGGTCCGAAAATGCAAGCGCCCCATGCGTTTGGGGCACCGAAATGAGTGGCGTCGATAGTATTTGGCTCGTCGCTCCTTGCGGGGAGTTCGACGTCGAGCCGACCCCCGGTAGCGTTGAATGCCCGCTGCACGCGGTCAGCATCAACGCAAGTCCTAGCGATCCCGCCAGCACCCGTTGCGAAATGTGCATAGGCCTCCTATTGAGTAGCAATAAATTGGTCGTGCGCGGATGCGCACGATTGAATCAATCTACTGTAAAGCTACCGGCCGTTACAAGACGTTAATATGTTCGATATTACGGGGAAAAATGGTATTGAGCGAACTAGTCTTTTAGAACTAGTGGCGGCGAGCAAGCGTGCAAACGTATTCCTGCGCGACCGTACCCGCGATTTATTCGGTGAGACGCGCGATATCCACCAGTACACCCGCAACGCGTTAGGAATCTTCGTTCTGGTTAGGCGCCGGGAGCCGTAGCGGTCCAAAACGACCGTAAGGCTCCCGGCGACGACACCAGGGCGAAGATTACAACGCGTTGGCTAGGGCCCAGCCTTTGGGCGTGCCTATCCCTGCGGCTTGGTTGTACTCGGTCGCGCTACACGTGTAAGCGATGTTGTTGCCGGACGTGCACGGCGTGTAATAATCGCTGTATCCCGTCGATGCGAATAGGCTGTACAGCGTGGCATTAAGCCAGCCAAGCTTGGTTCCGTGCAACTCGTCGGCCTCGATGAATAGTGCCACCGATGCCGGCGAAGACCACGACGTTCCCAAGTACTCGCCCCACGCTCCGCCGGTATACACCGCAACGTAGTCAAAGGGCAGCGAGATGTCAGGCTGATTGCGGCCAGTCGTAATCATGCCCGCAATGCCGCTCTGCCAGCTGGGCTCGGCGACCACCGTCGAAACGCCGCCGCCGCCGTAGCAAACATCCTTGACACCGCCCGAGCATGAGGCGTCACCCGCGGTGACCGTTTCGAGCGCGCCGGTGCTGCTGTTCTCCGTGAAGTTCACGCCACCGATCGACGTGAAGTACGGATCGCCCGAGGGTGCGCTGACGCCCTTTTCGTTGTCATTGCCGCACTCGTCGGAGCCCGTGTCGCCGGCGGATGCCGAGAACTCGACGCCCTCGGAGGCGCCTTGTTCCGCAATCGAGTTGGTCGAGTCTTCGAACGACGTATCGCTCGATTCGCAACCGCCGAACGACGAGTTCACTGCGCTTGCTTTACCATCGCTGAGCACCTGGTTATAGGCATCTTCGATGTTCTGATCGGAGAGCGATCCCTCATCATAGACGATGATGTTGGCACCCGGCGCAAGACCCGAGATCGTCTGCACGTCGAGATCGGTCTCTGGGTCGTCACCGCTGCCGCCGCCCGCGACGGCTTCATTCGTGATCGTGCCCGTCTGCGTGACGCCGGCCGCCTTGAGATAGGTGGCGACGTAGCTCGTGTTGACCGGATCGTCGATCACGACCGCCACGGTGTAGCCCGCGCCATTGCAGCCGTGCTGCACCGGGAAGTCGAACGGCTTGGCGAGTCCGGTGGCCAGCGTACCGCTCGAGTTGGTGAGTGGTCCGCTGTCCGCTGCTGCGCCATTGCAGGCGGTGCCCGGAGAGCTCGTCGGCGAGGCCGTTGGTGACGACGACGGAGTAGACGTTGGTCGCGACGTCGGCGTCGGTGAGGGCGAAGGCGTGGGCGAGTGC
The DNA here is from genome assembly GCA_035486535.1 of Candidatus Acidiferrum sp. GTDB lineage: Bacteria > Vulcanimicrobiota > Vulcanimicrobiia > Vulcanimicrobiales > Vulcanimicrobiaceae > Aquilonibacter. Next base: position 4,666 of record DATHMY010000233.1, on the reverse strand, counting down.
GACGGCGACGGCGTCGGCGTCCGCCGACGGTCGGGGTCGAGTGCGCCGTCGTCCTGATCGATCTTCGTTTCGGCGATCACGACGTTACTCAGCGAAGCGTCGCGGACGTACGAGGCGATCGACGCCGGCACGCTGGCCGTCGTCATGTTGGCATAACGTTGGCCGTACTTGCCCTGCGAAACGCTATGCATCTGGGTTGAGAAGAACCGCTCCACCGTTGCGCTCGGAGCGGTCGCATCGACCACGGTCCGATTTGCATAGGTCTTGGTGATCGTGAAGCCGGCGCTTTGCAGCGCGCTCGTCACCGCTTGTTCTTGTTGCACCGTCGGAGCAAATTGGTTGTTGAATTGCTCCGGGGTTAGCCACGCGTGCGAACCGTTCGGACCGCTCTGCGAGGCTACGAGCGCATCGAGTTGCGCCTGATTGTTGTAGCGCAGCGTTATCGTGACGCTGACCGGAACGTTGGACGCGCGGCGCCCAAGGTCTGAAAACGCAAGCGCCCCAGTCGTCTGGGGCACCGAGATGAGTGGCGTCGATGGCGTTCGGCTCGTCGCTCCTTGCGGGGAGTTCGACGTCGAGCCAACCCCCGGTAGCGTTGAATGCCCGCTGCACGCGGTCAGCATCAACGCAAGTCCTAGCGATCCCGCCAGCACCCGTTGCGAAATGTGCATAGGCCTCCTATTGAGTAGCAAGAAATTCTCGGGCGCGGATGCGCTCGATTAAATCAATCTACTGTAAAGTTAATGGCCATTACAAGGCGTTAATGTGTTCGATATTTTCGGGGCTACTCGGCGTGTCGCGTCATTCGGTGAGCTTGCGAGATATCCACAGGAGCAGCCGCCGCGGAGTGAATCGAATCAGCAAGGCCAGCAATTGATTGGGGAATCCTGGAATCACGAGATCCTTGCCGGCCATCATGCCGCGATAGCCGGCGGTCGCAACCGTCACCGCATCGGCGGTCGGTAGTCGGAACAGCAGCGTCCTCGCAACGTCGGCACGATCGGCAAAGCCGGTCGCGGTCGCACCGGGCGCGAGCACCGTCACGGTCACGCCGCTGCCGCGCAGCTCTTCGGCCAGCGCTTGCGAAAACGAGAGCACGTATGCTTTCGACGCGTAATACACGGCCATGAATGGACCGGGCAGAAAGCCTGCGGTCGAGGCGACGTTGAGAATACGGCCGCTTCTACGTTCACGCATGGCCGGGAGATAGCTGCGCGTGAGCTCGGTGAGCGTCACCACGTCGAGCAGCAGTTCTTCGCGCACGCGCGCCGGCGGAATCGTATCAAAAAGACCGTTGCTGGCAAATCCCGCGTTGTTCACTAGAATGTCGCACGAAGGCACGCGCCCGACGACCCGCGCCGCAGCCTCGGGCACACCCAGATCGAGCGCGATGACCTCGACGTTGACGTGGTGCTGGGAACGCAGCTCGTTCGCAAGCGCATCGAGTCTATCGGCCGAACGCGCAACGAGCACCAGATCGTAGCCATCGCCGGCGAGCAGCTTCGCGAATTCTAATCCCAAGCCGCCCGAGGCGCCGGTGACGATCGCTTTCACTACGAACCAAGCGTGGTTAGGCCGCCGCGAAACGCCATCGTCGCCGCCCCTACCAGTCCCGCGTCGTTACCGAGTTGCGCGACCACGATGCGCGTGGTTCCGCGCGGTACCATCGTCGTCAATTCGTCGACGCGACCGCGCACTGCATCGAGCATAAAGTCAGCGGCGCTAGAAACGCCGCCGCCAAGTGCGATCACCTCGGGATTGACGAAAGCGATGACGTTCGCCAGACCGATCGAAAGGTCGGCGGTAAAATTTTTCCACGCCGCAAGCGCATGTAAGTCGCCGGCTTGGGCCATCTTACGAATTTTCTTCGAGCCGAGCTTGTCACGATCCATATCCAGCAGCGTGCTGCGCGGGAAGGACGGTGCAACGGCAAAGGCGTGACGAATTAGACCCGTGCCCGATGCCTGCGCTTCAAAGCACCCGATCTTGCCGCAGCTGCAGATGAACCCGTCGGTCGGACGGATTTGGTGATGGCCCACTTCACCCGCGCCGAAGCGGTTCCCAAGGATCAAATCGCCATCAGCGACGATTCCGCCGCCGATACCGGTCCCCAGCGTGAGCAACACGAAGTTGCGCGTGCCGCGTCCCATCCCGTAGGTGTATTCACCAAGCGTCGCACAGCGCGCATCGTTGCCCACGAAGACCGGCATGTCGAAGTGCGCGCGCAGCGTTTCACCCAGCGGCGCATTCGTCCACTTGAAGTTCGGGCTGTAGAGCACGGCGCCCGAGCGCGGCTCCACGTTACCGGGTGACCCGATGCCGATCCCCACGACCTCCTTGGCATCGGGGTCCTTGAGGGCTTGTTCGATGGTCGAGGTCAGGATGGCGCTGACCGCACTAAAGGAGAGGTCTTCGAGGTCGACTTCATGCTGCCCATGGATGGTGCCGTCTTCGCTCACGACGGCTGCGGAAACGTGCGAACCACCGAGGTCGACGCCGATAGCTGTGCGCAAAGTCATCTTCTCCTAGATAACACCGGGCGAACGTTGGGCCCCTAATCTTATCCGCGGCACCAGGCCGCACCCGCAACTCGCAGCGAACTTGTGCGGGATTATGGAAACCATCGATCTGATCGGCCTGCGCGATTTCACCAAACGAACCGGCCAGCAAACGCATCCCGAATTACTCGACGCGCGCCCAATGCAGCACGTGAACGAGATCGAGATCACCGAAGAGCATATTACGATTTCGTACGACGAGCGCACGACGCGCTTTTACAACGCAAACGAAATCACGAAACGTGAATGGGTCTATAAGTATAATGACGATCCCGAGTTCGTCAGAGCTATCGGCAAAGTGATCGACCTCGCGCGCAAGCACCTCAAAGATTTGCCCGAGAACATCGCCTGTCCGCCAGGCTGCGCTGAATGCTGCAGCGGGTACGAGCCGTTTGTCAGCCGCGCCGACGTCCAACGCATCGCCGATCATCTCGGCATGACGTACACGCAAGTGATGGACGAATACGTCGTGAAGCGCCCCTCTGCCGACGGCTTCCACGTCGGTTGGCTGCGCAAGGTTACCGAGGATCTCTCCGACAACTGCGTCTTCTTGATGGGCAGTAAGAGCGGCCGCTACTACTGTGGAATTTACGAGGCGCGCCCGCACGACTGCGGAGATTTCACCCCGATCGGCTGCGAGGACGTCGACGAAGACCTCTCGCACCGTGGAACTTATAAAGTCGGCGCCCCGTTCAAACCGAACCCGCGCCGCAGGAGAGCTCGTTGAAGACCTTTGCGTTGTTCTTTCGTTCGCTCGCGCTGGTTTCGCTTGGCGCACTGCTCGCATCGTTGATTCCGGCAGCGGCGGCGCCTTCGAGCGTGCCCGCCTCACAATACGCCGGACTGCAGTGGCGCTTCATCGGCCCGCTACGCGGGGGCCGCACCAAATCGATTGCCGGCGTGCCAAGCGCGCCGAATCGGTTTTACATCGCAGCAGTCAACGGCGGCATCTGGCGCACTGATGACGCCGGGCGAACCTGGACGCCGATTTTCGACAATGCGCCGACCGGGTCGATCGGTTCGCTGGCCGTCGCGGTGAGCGATCCCAACGTCATCTACGCGGGCAGCGGCGAAGGACTGCAGCGCCCGGATCTCGCGGTTGGCGACGGCATCTATAAGTCGACCGACGGCGGCACGACCTGGAACCACCTCGGCCTTCGCGACGGGCAACAGATCCCGCAGATCGCGGTCGATCCCACTAATGCCCAGCGGCTCTTCGTCGCCGTGCTGGGACATCCGTACGGACCCAATCCGGAACGCGGCGTCTACCGTTCTACGGACGGTGGAACAACTTTTAAGCAAGTCCTGTACCGCGATGAGAACACCGGCGCGTACAACGTGCAAATCGATCCTTCCAATCCGCAGATCGTCTATGCGACATTGTGGGCCGCGCGCCAAGCGCCATGGGAGGTCGGTGGTTCGTTCGAACGGCCCGGCAGCGGCGTCTTCAAATCGACCGACGGCGGCGACAACTGGACGCGTCTGCAAGGCGGACTTCCTGCGGCGATGGGCCGCGCTGAAATCGCAATTGCTCCCTCAAACACTAACGTCGTCTACGCGTACGTCGACGGCTTCGGCGGCTCGGGTGGCTCGGTCTTCCGCAGCGACGACGACGGCGAGCACTTCACGATGATCAACGACGATCAGCGGACGATCGGCGAACGCGGCGATGACTTAGTCTCGATCGCCGTCGATCCCAAGGATCCGCAAACGATCTACGTTACCACCACATCAACGTATCGTTCGACCGACGGCGGCAAGCACTTCACCGCGATCAAAGGTGCGCCGGGCGGCGACGACTACCAAAATATTTGGATCAATCCTAACGACCCCAGCATCATCGGCCTGGTAAGCGACCAGGGCGCAACGATCTCGGTCGATCATGGTACGACCTGGAGTTCGTGGTACAACCAGCCGACCGCGCAGATGTACCACGTCAACACCGACGATCGCTTCCCATATTGGGTCTGCGGTGGCCAACAAGAGTCCGGTTCGGCTTGCGTGCTCAGCCGCGGCGACTGGGGCGAAATCACCGAACGCGATTGGCATCCCGTTGGCGCAGAAGAATATGGCTACGTGGTGCCCGACCCGCTGCATCCCGGCGTGTT
>DATHMY010000232.1:0-9476 GCA_035486535.1 Candidatus Acidiferrum sp. | reverse complement strand
CTAGGGGCAAGCGACCTCAGCCTGTAAAACCAGGGGCATGTCCTCGCATCCCACGGTCCCCGCGGCGGTTTCCGATCCGGTCAACGCCGCAATCCTCGCCGTCTCCGAAGATCGTCTCACGGGGTTCCAAGCGGACCCCTTTGGCGAGATAGCCCAGCGCAGCGGCGTTGCGCTCGACGTCGTGATCGAGCGGGTCGTGGCGATGTTGCGGGCCGGTACGATCCGGCGCGTGCGTCAGACGCTGATGTCGACGAATCTCGCGCAAGGGGCGCTGGTCGCGTGGGAAGTGCCGCCCGAGCGTCTCGATCGCGCCTTCGACTACATGTTCAAGGAAGATCCGTTCTCGGGACACGTGGTCATTCGTTCGACCGACGCGGCGACGCCGGGCAGCACCTATCGCCTCTGGACAACGCTCAAAGTTCCGCAAGGCTATTCGTTGCGCAAGCACGCCGAATTTCTTGCCCGAGAAGTTGGTGCCGATCACTTTCGTCTGATGCCGGCAAAGGTCGTGTTTGCGCTCGGCGTCGGCCACGTGCGCCGCCGCGGTCTGGAACCGGGTGCGCGCGCGGATGTGTTTGCGGAGCCGATGAACGCAGCGATCGTCGAACTCTCGCCGCTGGAGTGGCGCGTACTCGGTGCGCTCAAGCGCGAATTCGCGCCCGACGAGATTGTGCGGGATCTGTGGCGCGCGCGTGCGCAAGAAGCCGGCGTGAGCCTCGAAGAATTTGCGCGCGTCGCACGTGGCCTCAACGAGCGGCGCGTGATCGGCCGCTTCTCAACCTTTCTCGAACACGTCAAGGCGACCGCCAACGATGAGAGAGTCACGCGCTACAACGCACTGTTCCACTGGGCGTTGCCGCCCGGGCGCGAGCTCGATGCTGGTCGCGAAGTTGGGCGCCACTTCGTCATCACGCACGCCTATTGGCGCGAAGGTGGCCCCGAGTTCCGCAACGTCAACGTCATGGCCGTCGCGCACGGGATGGAGAAGGACCGTGTGCTCGCGCACAAGGCGGCGATCGACGAGCATCTGCGTGAAGCGGGCCTGGATTTTTCGTACACCAACGTGTTTTGGGGCGGCCGGAGTGAGATCAAACCCTCGGAGATCCTGCCCTCCGCCTACCGCGAATTCTGCACGCTCCACGGCATTGATCCAGATTCGATGCTCGGCGACGACGCTTGAACGCACGACTGATTCGAGCTACCGTCGCGCTGGCGCTCATCGGGTGCGCGGCGACAGCGTGCACGCACGTCGCGACGACCGTTGCGGGCGAACGACACGCATGGACGCGACCCGGCGTGTTGCGGATCGGCGAATCCTACGACGTCAAGTCGCTAAATCCGGCACTCGACAATAGCGCGATTAGTCTCGATGTGTCGATGCTGGTGTTCTCGTATGCGATACGGTACGACGGTAAGGGCAATGCAGTTCCTGACGCCTTGCGCGAGATTCCCACCGTGGCGAACGGCGACGTGAGCAAAGATGGCCTCACGCTCAAGTACAAGCTTCGTCCCAACCTTTCGTGGCAGGACGGCAAACCACTCACCTGCGAGGATCTAAAATTCACCTGGCACTACGTGATGAATCCAAAGACGGACGTGGCGATTACGGACGGCTACCGTGACATCGGCTCGATCGATTGCAGCGATGAGTCCGTCGCGGTGATTCATATGAAGCGCCTGTACGCTCCGTTTCTGGAGCAGCTTTGGGGGGTCAACAGCAGCACGCCGATTTTCCCGGAGCACGTTTTGGCGCCCTACGTCGCGGCCGGAACGCAGAACACGGCGCCCTTCAACGCGATGCCAATCGGTAGCGGCCCGTTTCGCGTAATCCAGTGGGAGCGCGGCACGGTTGTGCGCATGACCGCGAACCCAAGTTATTTCTTAGGCAAGCCGAAGCTCAACGAAATCGATCTGTATTCCGAGCCTGACGAGAATACACTCGAGACGCAAATTCAAACGCACGCGCTCGATCTGATCGCGCGCGGCACGGCGATCAACTGGCCGCGCTATCAGGCTCTGGCTGCATCGGCGAATAGCGGGCTGCGCGCGATCGCGGTCGACTCCTATGCCTACGACCACATCGACTTCAATTTGCACAATCCAATCCTCGCCGATCGCGACGTGCGGCGTGCGCTAACTTACGCAACAGATCGTCCGGAGATCATAGCGAAGATCATGCATGGCGCCGATGCGCCATCGGACAGTCCCGAACATCCCACCCTTTCCTGGGGATACACGGCCGACACCGTTCACTACGGGTTCGATCCGGCCAAGGCGCGAGCGTTGCTCGATGAGGATGGTTGGCGCGTTGGACCCGACGGCGTTCGTGTCAAAGCCGGCCGGCGTTTGGAATTCAACCTGAGTACAGCGACGGAAGGTACGTTAGGCAAAGCAATTCAGGCGGTCGTTCAGCGGCAGTGGCACGACATCGGCGTGCAAGCTGACGTCAAAAACTATCCGACGGCAGAATTCTTCGCTAACGGTCCCGACTCGGTGCTGCTCGGCGGGCACTATGACGTCGCAATCTATGCGTGGACCGGGGCTGCCGATCCCGATCTGAATCCGCTCTACTCCGCCGACAACCTTGCGCCTCGCGGCCAGAACTCGCTGTTCTGGGTCAATCCGGTCGCCACCAAGGCGCTCGGAGATGCACTCGGTACGATTGACCAGTCCAAGCGCAAGGCCGACTACGTCGTCTTTCAGCAGCAACTCGCGTTAGACGTGCCGACGATCATTATCGGCTTTCGCAAGTTGCCGTACGTCTATAATACTGATCTTCAAGGTTTCGATCCGTCGCCAGTGATCTCACCGTTCTGGAATCCATGGGAGTACTCGATATGAAGGGTCTCGTTGTTGCGCTGCTCGCGGGTGCGGTGGCATTAAGTGCGTGTTCGAAATCTGGGCAAACCGGCGGCGAAGGTGGACGCGCCAACTCGTGGACGGTACCGCACACCTTGCGCTACGCGACGGCCGAAGACGTCAACACCCTCAACCCGCTGCTCGGCCAGCAGCTCACACTGGGCTACATGTCGTCGCTGACTGCGGCATGGCTAATCAAGTGGAACGCGCGGAATCTGCCCTATCCTGAGCTTGCGACCTCGGTGCCGACGAAGGCAAACGGCGACATCAGTCAAGACGGCCTGACGATCACGTATCATCTTCGCAAAGGCTTGAAGTGGTCGGACGGCGTGCCGCTCGACGCCGACGACGTCGTGTTCACCTACCACGCGGTCATGAATCCGGCAAATAACATAACGAGCCGTAGCGGTTGGGATCTGATCACGAAGGTCGACGAGCCCGACAAGTACACGGTAACCTTCCATCTGAAAAAGCCGTACGCTCCGTTCGTCGTAACGTTTTTTTCGAGTGCCGGTGCCAACCCGTCAATATTGCCGAAGCACTTGCTCGCGAAATATCCCAATATCAACAACGTGTCGTACAATGCGTTGCCGGTCGGCGCGGGGCCCTTCAAATACAAGGAGTGGGATCGCGCGCAAAAGGTCGTGATGGTCCCGAATCCCCTCTATTTCCGTGGCCAGCCGAAGCTCGCGGAAGTTGACTTCGAGATCATCCCGAATCGCGATACGATTCTGACCACGTTGCAGTCGCATGCACTCGACATGTGGATGCCCGTCCCTGGCGCGTACTACGACCGCGTGACCAATCTCGACGGCTTCAATGTCTTGGGAGTTCACGGCTATCAATATGGCCATCTCGACTTCAATCTTTCGCACCCGATTCTTCAGGATGGCGCTGTGCGGCACGCAATCGAACTCGCCACGGATCGCGTGACGTTGAATAAGAAGTTCCAACACGGCATTCAGAGCGTGCAGGAATCGCTGGCGTCAAAAAGCGCGCCGTACTACGATCCGAATATCCCGTTTGTCGCGTTTAACATCGCCAAGGCCAATGCGCTGCTCGATGCCGACGGCTGGAAGCGCGGTCCGGATGGCATTCGTGCAAAAAACGGAGTCAAGCTCAACTTGGTCGCGGTGGCTCAAACGGGTGCGCCAAACGTCGACAATGAGATCGAGTTCTTTCGCTCGACCTGGCAACAGATCGGTGTAGGGCTCGAAGTGCGGCACTACCCTTCGCAGATGCTCTTCGCCCAGTTCGCTGACGGTGGCATCATTCTCGGCGGCAAATTCGACGTCGTGCTATTCAATTGGGTTGGCGATCCCATTGGGGACCTCTCGTATCTCTTCGCCTGCAATCAGTTTCCACCAAACGGGCAAAACGACGTACGCTGGTGCAACCCGGCGGCGAATGCTGCGACACAGAGAGTCTTCACCGACTACGATCAGTCGCAGCGTAATGCCGACGACCGCGTCCTCTTCGAACAGCTTGCCAAAGATCTTCCCCAGGTCGTGCTCTACACCGTCACAGACCTCTACGTGTACAACAAAGACCTCAAAGGTTTCCATCCGAACTCGGTCACGCCGTTCGACGACATGATGAACGTGGACATTTGATTTCAGTCAAATCTCCACATTCGGTCTATTCTCGTAGCGTGTAGAGGGCGAGCCGTTCGATGATGCCGTCGTTGCCGATAGCATAGGCGGCGCCGCCGGGGAAACGTGCCTCGAACATCTCCTCGTACGGCCCGAGGCGCGTCGGCATGCCGGTCATGCGTCCGAAGTGCTCGGGGAGCGTCGTGAGCGGCATCCCCACTTCGATTTCGCCCGGAACTAAACGAAAGTGCGCGTCCTGAGGCTCGAGTTTCGGTGCGCGATCCACTTTTGGAAAGTACAGCTCGGCTGACGCGAGTTGCCCCTTGGAGTAGAAACAACTCAGCAGCAAGCGCGCGCTATCGCGTCCGCGCACGCCGTAGCTGTGCCATCCAGGCGCCGGATATTTGAACGCGATGCCGAGCTGTCGCTCGACGTCAGCGCGCATCGTGGTGTTGACGTCGAGCGCCAGGCTCTCGCTGAAAAGAAATATTGGCTTGTCCGACGGTGGCGGCGGTACATCTTGTAACTTCGCGTTGCGCTCGTAGATATTCGCCAGAATCTCAACCGCGCGCAGCATCGCGAAATCCGGCGGTTCACCGCTCATACGGCTCGCCCCGTCGTCATGATGCCGTGCGCTTGCCCGACAAGATAGATCAGGCCGACGACCGTTGCGATGTACCACACTCCGACCCGAACACGAGCCGCATTGGTCATCGCCGCGGCGCGCGGGTCCACGTTCCCGCGAAATGCGGAGAGCATCGCGGGAACTCCCAGCAGCGCGATCAGCGCGACGAAAATGATCGGGACGCCGAGCCACCACGCCGCCGCGACAAAGAGGACCGCGCCCGCAATCCATAGAGGCGGCCAAATTGCGCCGATGACGCGCCCCCCGTCAAACGGCAATACCGGGATCATGTTGAACAGATTGAGGAACGCGCCGATGTTCGCGCAGGCGAGCCAAAACCGATCGCCGGTCGTCGTTCCCAACGTGTAGCACACTGCCGCGAGTACCAGACCGGTCAACGGACCGGCGAGCGCGATGTATGCGTCGGCCTCCAGGTCGGGTGCGATGGCGCCAGCGGTATATGCACCCAAAAATGGGACAAAGACGGGGACGCGCACCGGTAGACCGTAGGCGCGATAGGCGAAGTAATGTCCGAGCTCGTGTGCGGCGATCAGCAGCACGATGACGACGCCGATGCGCCAACCGAATACCGCGACGTAGAGCACGAGCGAAAGTATGAAGGTCCAGCTCACCGCGAACAGCTTTGCGCCGATTAGCACGAACTTCAAATTGAGCAGCAGTGCAAGCAGCGCTTTGAACTTGATTGCAAGGACGCCGAGGCCCGCCGCGATCGTGCCGAGGCCGCCCGCGCGCCCGCGCGCCTGCTTCGGCGGTGCTGCCGGCGCGGCGGGGGCTTGGTACTCTCCCTCGACGGGTTGCTCATCGTGCATGGCAGAAGAGCATTCACATGAACCGTTCGTTTCGTCCTGCGCGGATCGTCATTCTCGGCGGCGGTTTTGGCGGCACTGCGGTTGCACAACGCCTCGAACGGCGGCTGCATCCCGGCGAAGGCGAGATCACGTTGATCAGCCGCGAGAACTTCTCGCTATTCACGCCGATGCTGCCCGAAGTCAGTTCGGGTGCGCTCGACACTCGCCACGTGGTGACGCCGATCCGCTCGCAGCTGCGGCGAACGCAGTTCATCCTTGCGGACGTTCGCGCGTTGGACGTCGCAGCGCGCGATGTTGAGATCACGCACACGCTGACCGGTGACAACGAGCGCGTTCCGTTCGATCAGCTGGTGATCGCTCTTGGTTCCTCGACCTCGACCTTCGGTTTGCCGGGAATCGCCGAACGTGTCTTTGCGCTCAAGACGCTCGAGGACGCGGGCATCCTGCGCAATCGCTTGATTTGGTTACTGGAATTGGCCGACTCGACCAACGATGAGGCGACGCGACGGCGATACTTGACCGTTGTCGTGGTGGGTGGCGGCTTCACCGGCGTTGAGGCAACCGGAGAATTCGTCGAACTCTTTCGCAGCGTGCTGCGCTTCTATCCGAGCATCGACCGCGCGATGGTGCGCATCGTCCTGATCGAAGGCGGTCCGGTGTTGTTACCGGGCCTCCCGCCCCGCATGGGCAGTTATTCGGCAAACTTCTTGCGCAAACGCGGTGTCGAGATTCGCACCGGTGACGGCGTGGCGAGCGCTGACGATGATGGTATCGTCCTGCAGAGCGGCGCGCGCATCGAGACGGCGACGATCGTGTGGAGTGCCGGCGTTGCACCGGCGCCGACGATCGGCGGCTCGCCGCTGCCGCGGACCAAACGCGGAGCGATCATCGTCGAGCGCGATTTTCGCGTGGAGGGTTACAACGATATTTGGGCCCTCGGCGACTGCGCCGCCGTCCCCGACGGCGCCGGCAGCTTCTACCCGCTAACCGCGCAACATGCGATCCGCGAGGGACCGGTCCTCGCCGACAATATCGTCGCGACGTTGCGAGGTGCAACAACGAAACCATTCTCGTTCAACGCACTGGGGATGATGGCGTCGCTCGGCGGGCGGCGCGCCGTTGCGCAACTGCCCGGTAACCGCGTGCTCACCGGATTCCTGGCGTGGTTCTTGTGGCGCTCGTATTACCTGCTGCGCTTGCCCGGTCTCGACCGCAAACTGCGCGTGGCCTTCGACTGGACGCTCGAGCTACTCTTTCCGCGCGACATTGCCGAACTGCGCGTCTACTCGCGCGAAGCCCAATCGAGCGCCGCAACCGACGCGGGCTTACGCCCACGTGATAATGAGCCCCCGAACATCTAAATAAAGCGCGCGCTAGATCCAGACTTCGTGGCCGCCGGCGTAGACTTCGGTATAGAGCGTTGAGGGATCGGGCGACGGTTCGCTTTCGACCGCGTCGGTGGATGCGTTGACTCGGGCGGCGATCGCCTTGCGCATCGCTTCGATCTCATCGCGTGTGATTAAGCCTGCGTCGATCAGGCGCGCTTCGTAGCGCGGAACCGGATCATTGACGCGCTGCTCCGCGACTTCCTCACGCGTGCGATAGGTGCGCTCATCGTCATCGGTTGTGTGCGAGAGGAAGCGGTAACACATCGCTTCAACGATGGTCGGGCCGCCGCCGCCCACGGCCTTCTCGCGTGCGTGCCGGACGGCTTCATAGACGGCGACGGGATCGAATCCGTCGACCACCACGCCCTCGATGCCGTAGCCCTGTGCGCGCGCAGCGACACTGGGATTTCCCATCTGCTTTGAGATCGGCGTCGAGATCGCCCATTGGTTGTTTTCGCACAAGAAGACAATCGGGAGCCGCTGAATCGCCGCAAAGTTGAGCGACTCGTGCCACTCCCCTTCGCTTGTTGAGCCTTCGCCGAACTGACAGAGCACCATGCGATCCGGCTCCGCGCGATACTTGATCGCGTAGGCCGCACCAACCGCGTGCGGACACTGCGCGGCAAGAATCGATGAGATCGATGCGATGCCTTTTTGCTTATCGGTCACGTGATTGATGATCGACTTTCCGCCGGTCGTGTCGGTGGCACGCGCAAACTGCGAACGAAAGATGTCTTCGAGCGCAAAGCCCACAGCGAGGGTGATCCCGGTATTGCGGTAGTACGGGTAAAGCAGGTCCCGGCCGCGTTCGAACGCCATGCCCGCGCCGGCCTGTACGGCTTCGTGCCCCTCGGAGCCCATCGCAATGCCGATCTTCCCCTGACGGTTGAGTTGGAAGCCGCGTGTATCGACAGCGCGCTGCAAGAGCATGTTTTCAAGCAGCTTGACGAGTTGGTCGTTCGAGAGCATCACGCGCCCCATGCGACGGCGAAGGTTTGTCGCCCTTCCGGTTCGCATACGGGGTAGATGGAAGCGCGCCGCCCGTACGACATCGATTCGGTCACCGACGTGGCATTCGGGATCTTTGCCGAACGCGGTTTCGATGCAGCGTCGATGGAAGACGTCGCGCGCGCCGCCGGGATTACCAAAGCGAGCATCTACCACCACGTGCCGAGCAAGGAGGCGCTGCTGTCGCGCGGGCTCGAGCGCGCGCTGCACGCACTCTTCGGCGTGCTCGAGGAACCGGCCGCACGCGTGGGCACCGCGCGCGCGCGGCTCGCGCACATCGTGCAGCGGGTCGCTGAGATCACGATGTCGATGCGGGCCGAGGTCAGCGTCCTATTTCGCGTGCGTGGCAATTCGACGACCGAGCTCGACGCGATGGAGCGCCGGCGCACCTTCGACGCGATCGTCACCGAGCTGGTGCGCGAGGCGCAGCGAGCGGGCGAGGTTCGCTCCGACGTCGAGGCCGCCCTGATCGTGCGGCTGATCTTCGGCATGTCCAACTCGGTCGTGGAATGGTACCGGCCAGGGGGCCGTACGCCTGCCGCCGAGATTGCAGCCGCGGTCGAGGCCATTGCCTTCGAGGGCGTTGACGATGCGGGCGCGCAAGGGTAAAATCTAGGCTGACCTACCGTTCGGTAGGGTGGGAGAAGCAATGAAGCTGCGCAGCTATGTAGCCGGCGCCTGGCATGAGGCGCCGGAAGGGTTCACCGAGGTCGCTTCGGCGGTCGACGGGCGCCCTATGGCGCTCGTTTCCAGCGCGGGGGTCGACTTTGGGCGCGTGCTCGATCACGCCCGGAACGCCGGTGGCCCGGCGCTGCGCGCGCTGACCTTCCACCAACGCGCCGATTTGATCAAACGCCTCGCCACCCATCTCAACGAACGCAAGGAGCCGTTTTACGAGCTGGCGTTTGACACGGGTGCGACGCGCAAAGACAATTTCGTCGATATCGACGGCGGCATCATGACGCTCTTTGCGTTCGCGTCCAAAGCGCGGCGCGAGTTGCCCGATGCGCGTGTCGTGGTCGACGGTGCGATCGAGCCGCTCTCGAAGGGCGGCACATTCGCTGCGCGGCACATCATGACGCCGTTGCGCGGCGCCGCCGTACACATCAACGCCTATAATTTCCCGACGTGGGGGATGCTCGAGAAGCTCGCGCCTGCGATCATCGCGGGCGTT
>DATHMY010000231.1:0-4574 GCA_035486535.1 Candidatus Acidiferrum sp. | reverse complement strand
TCGGTGACGGGTCGGCGCTGGGCGCGCGGGCCCACTTCGGACTCGACCTCGATCATCCACCCGATGGCGTCACCCCACTCGATGTGCCCGAGCCGCTGCGCGCACGTATCGCCGAGCGTGGCATCGATACGATGCTGGTCTGCCGCTACCCTGAGATGGCCGGGCGCACCCCGTATCCGTGGCACACCAAAGCGCGCTTTCTTGCTAGCCGCATCGCAGCGCCCGAACGCTTGAGCGCGGTCGATCTCTCGCAACCGCTGCAGAGTTCACTTGCCTTTCGAGCGCCGGCCGACGTCGCCGCGCGCGTCGAGGCGCGTCTGCGCGAGTGGGTTGAGCCGGGCACGCACTGTTACGTCCTTTCAGCCGGCGGTCACACGCAGATCGACAAAATTTGGGCGGAGGACGAGGTCGTCGCGTTCGCGCACGAGTTGCGACGCCGCGATCCGTACGCGCGAGTCGTTACCGTTGATGAACGCACGGGAGAGGCGATTGGGCGCGAGCGCGGCCTTGCGCCGACGACCACCGATCTGTTCGGCGATCTCGATGTGCCCTTCGCCCACCTTTTGGTTACGTTGATTCGCGCCGCGTACGCCTATGTCGGTGTCGCTTCGGGACCATTACATTCCGCGATTGCGATGGGCGGCCGTCCCACGGTAGGTATTTGGCTCTCGCACTGGCCCGAATACTACGACGAGCCGTCGTCCGACGTAACGCACTTAGTTGGGCCGATGGTTTATCGCAAAGGGCTCGATCGACGCGTTGGCGCGCGCACGAAAGCGCGTGCGGGCGTGTTGCCGTACCGGATCGAAGCCTTTCGCACGCGCCCGCCGTCGAGCACCGACGCACTCGATGCTCTCGACGCACTCGAACGTTAGTCGACCGCAGCCGCTAGCGACGCGCCCGCTTGCGCTCGCGCGGTGCGCGGCTTGACCTTGATGAACAAGACTAGCGGCGCTGCGACGGCAAAGACGATCGCGGTCACGCGGAAGAGGTAGTTGTACGCGATCATCGAGGATTGTTGCGCGACCATCGAGGTGAGCGCACCGACCGAATAGCCATGCGTCTGCGTCACGCCCGAGGCGAGCACGTTCCAGGCGACCGCGGTTTGATGCACGAGAAGCGTGGTAAGAATCGCAATGCCGAAGCTGCCGCCAATTTGACGGACGAGCGTGTACACGCCGGTTGCCCCGGCCATCTCGGAGTTTGGAATGTCGCCGAGCGAGACCGTCGAGAGCGGCACAAAGAGAAAGCCAAGACCAAAACCTTGGATCAAGCGAGGCCAAAAGACATCCCAAAATCCAGCATCCGTCGTGAGGCCCCCCAGCATCCACGTCGATAAGCCGAAGACGAGAAACCCAAACGCAATCGAAGCGCGTGCGTCGATCCGATTGAGGAGGCGCCCGACGATGATCATGCTTACCGCGGTGGACAGCGCTCCAGGCAAGAGTGCAAGCCCGGTATCGAATGCGGTGAAGCCGAGAATGGTTTGAAAGAACAGCGGCAGGATCAATGAGGTGCCATAGAGCCCGAAACCGCTGAGGATGCCCAGGATGTTGCCGATCGTAAACGAGGAGTGTCGAAAGACTTGCAAATTCACTAGCGGATGCCGTTCGCGCAGCATCCTCCAGATGAAGAGCGCAAGCGTGATCACCGAAACGACGGTCAGGATCGTAATCGTCGACGAATCGTACCAGTCGTCGTGTTCACCGCGTTCGAGTACATACTGTAAGGATGCCAGGCCCGCCGTCATCAGGCCGAGGCCCATCCAGTCCAGGCCGGCTTTGGGTCGTTCGATGTACTTGGGATCCGGAATGAACATCATCGTCATCAAGAATGCGACGATACCGATCGGAATGTTGATGTAAAAGATCAGTGGCCACGTCGCATTGTCAACGATGTAGCCGCCGAGCGTCGGACCCACTGCCGGCCCCACCATTGCGCCGAGGCCAAAGATCGCCATCGCGTTACCGCGCTTGTCTGGTGGGTATGTTTCGAACATGATGGCTTGCGCCGTCGGCTGCAGTGCGCCGCCGCCGATCCCCTGAATCACGCGATAGATCACGAGTTGGGTGATACTGGTCGCGGTACCGCAAAGCAACGACGCCACCGTAAAGAGCGCAAGCGATGCGGCATAGAATCGTTTGCGCCCAAGGAAGGCGGTGAGCCAACCGTTGAGCGGCATGACGACGACGTTGGCCAGAATGTAGCCGGTTGCTACCCACGACACCTCGTCAACCGAGGCCCCGAGGTTGCCACCGATATTGTTAAGCGCGACGTTTACGATCGTCGAATCGATGATCGCCATGATCAGCCCGAGCATGACGGTGATCGTAATCAGTGCGACCGGAGCGTCTTGGCGGTGGGCAAACGGATTTCGCATCGAATTAATATTAACCCGGCTAACTATATACGCGGTTTGACCTTAACACCCTTTTAAAGCCCGATGCAGTACGCTAAAAGCAATTGTGCACTCATGAGGATGGTGTGATGGAACTCGAACTCGACGCCCCAACCAACGACGTCATCGCAATGAACCTGACGATTGCGGCACTCGAGGAATGGCTCAAAAACGTGAGCGCCGATCGCAGTGGTCAAGAGCTCGGTCGCGAGATCGCTGCGATGTACCGCGAGATTCACGCGGCGGTCGATGAGATGTCGCCGGAAGAAGAAGACGACGACTTCGATTTCGACGACGAAGACGAAGATGAAGACGACGATGAGGACGATGAGGAGGAGGATGGCGACGAGCGCGATTAGGCGCTAGTTCGCCGGTAGGAGCAGCCTGACGATTGCGCCGCGCTCGGGGTGATTGGCCAGCTGGACCTCGCCGCCGTGCGCTTCGATCACAACGCGCGCAATCGAAAGGCCGAGGCCCGTTCCGCCGCGCGAGCGGGCCGAGTCGGCTCGCCAGAATCGTTCGGTCGCATGGGCAAGCGCCTCACGCCCAAAGCCCGGACCGTCGTCGGCGACCTCGATGCGTACCCAGGCTGGATCAGCCACGACACGGACGTCAATCTCGCCACCGCCACCATGCGTGGTGGCGTTGTGCAGTACAGCGGTCGCTGCGCGTTCGATCGAGTCGCCGCAACCGCGGACGATCGCCGCATCGCCCAAGACGGCGACGCTTACGTCTCGCGCCGTCGCGCGCATCCGCTCGGCAACGCGCCCAACCACCGCCGCCACATCCACGTGCCCGTTCGGCACGATCGCGCGATGGCGCATGGTATCGAGCAGGTCGTCGACCAGCAACTCGAGGCGGGTGACCTCGCGATCGACTGATTCAAACGCTGCGCGATACTCTCCGGCCTCTCGTTGCCGGCGCAGCGCGAGATCGGTCTCAGCGCGCACGACCGCGAGCGGCGTCCGTAACTCATGTGAGGCATCGGCGATGAAGCGGCGTTCCGTCTCGAAACTTGCTTCGAGCCGGTCGAGCATCCGGTCAAAGCTCGCGCATAAGCGCGAGAGTTCGTCCCGGCCGCGTACATCGATGCGCTTGGAGAGATCGCGAGCCTCGATTTGCTCGGCCAGCGCGGCGATCCGGTCGACCGGTTCAAGCATGGCGTCGGCGAGCGCACGCGAGAAGAATGCCGCGACGATTACCAGCACCAGTCCTATCACGGCAAATGTCAGGAGACTGGCGCGCTGCACATCGGCGATCCAGCGATCGTTCTGCCAGGTTACGACGGTCCCAAAACCCGACGTCGTCATGTCGATCTTGGTCGTGCGCGCGAACCGATACCCCGCGCTCTGCGCTGGGTTCGGGAGCGATTCGCCGTAGACGAGCCGTCCGCGACGATCGATGACGGCGACGTGCTCGTCCAGTCCGTGCAACCGTTCGATCTGTCTGGCGTCTCGCGCGTCGACCGACAGCACCCCACGGTGAACGTCCGCGATCTCGCCGACAGCTAACGCCAGCGTCGTGAGCTTCGCGTCCAACTCCGTGCGCAGCGTGCGATCCAGTACGGCAACCGAGATTGCCGCGAAGACGATCGACGTCACGGCGACGAGCAGCGTAATCGTAAGCGCGATTCGGCGCCGTAAGCTCACGTGGACATCCCCAGCTTGAATCCGACGCCCCGAATCGTGTGCAACAACGGCGGTTCGCCGACCGCACTGAGCTTCACACGAAGGCGGCGCGCGTAGACATCTAGCACGTTCGAGGCCGGATCGGAGGTGCGATCCCACACTGCATCGATCAGTGCTTCGCGCGTAACCGTGCGCCCGGCATTACGCAGCAGCGTCTCAAGCAGCGCGATCTCCTTGGAGGTAAGATCGATCGCGCGTTCGCCCCGGCGTGCCTCGCGCGTGCGCCGGTCGAAAATCAGATCGCCGCAGCGCAGCAGGTCGTCACTCCAGGTCGACGGACGGCGCGTGAGCGAGCGCAGCCGTGCGTGCAACTCGTCCAGCGCGAACGGCTTGCGCAGGTAGTCGTCTGCGCCTGCATCGAGGCCGTGCACGACATCGCGCGCATCCACGCGCGCGGTGAGCAAAAGAACCGGTGTGCGGATACCGCGCTCGCGTATGTCGCGTAGGACGAGCAAACCGTCGCGATAGGGGAGGTTGAGATCCAGGAT
>DATHMY010000230.1:0-4705 GCA_035486535.1 Candidatus Acidiferrum sp. | reverse complement strand
CCGTGAAGATCGGAATCATCGGTGCGGGCTCCATGGGAACCCTCTTTGGGTACCACCTCGCGCAGAGCGACGAGGTCACCGTTCTTGACGCGAACGCGCAGACCAGCGAGGCCATTGCGCGCGACGGCCTGCAGATCAACGACGAAGCAGCTCGTCGCGTGCACGTCGCGACCAACGCCCGCGAGCTGTTTGGATCGCAGATGCTCTTTCTGTTCGTCAAAGCGGTCGACACGTTGCGCGCGCTGCGCCCGTTTGCCGGCGAGCTGAATCCCGCGACGCCGATCATCTCATTGCAAAACGGCGTCGGCAACGAAGACGCGATCAAGACCGCGTTGGGCGGTGCGGTGCCGGTGGTGCTCGGCGTTACGACGGAATCATCGATCACGACCGGGCCGGGGCACGCGCGCAGTTCGGTCACCGGCACCACCTTGATCGGCTCGGCGTCGGCCGCGCCGGCAACTTCACGGACGATCGCCGACGTTTTAACTCACTCGGGCTTACGCGCCTCGGTCGTCTACGACATCCGCCCGCACCTATGGGGCAAATTGGTCGCGAACGCGGCGATCAACGCGCTCTCGGCTTTGCTCGATTGCGACACCGGCGAGATTGCCAAGAACGCCAACGCTGCGCATCTTGCCGAATCCCTCGCGGACGAAGCTGCGGCAGTAGCAGCTGCGCTCAAGATCAACTTGCCCTTCGTGAACCCGTGGCAATACGTCACCCAGGTCATCGACGTCGGTGCTGACTCGAAGAGCTCGATGGCGTTCGATCTCGAGTCCGGTCATCCGAGCGAAATCGACCACATCAACGGCGCGGTCGTGGCCTTCGGCCGGCGCACCGGGGTTCCGACGCCGTACAACGACGCGATGGTTCGTCTCGTAAAAGCTCGGGAAGCTCAACGCGCGGGCGCGTGAACGACGCCTTTCTCGAACGGCTCGAAGTTATCTGCGGGAACGGCGGCCTGCTAACCGAGCCGAGCGACATCACCCCGTTTGTGACTGATTGGCGCGGCGTCTTCGTCGGCACGGCTCGCGCGGTTGCGCGCCCGGCGGATACTCGCGCCGTCGCCGAGTGCGTGCGCGCCTGCAGTGACGCCGGCGTTGCGATTGTGCCGCAGGGCGGCAACACCGGTCTAGCAGCGGGCGCGACGCCGATCGATCTGGACAACGCGATCGTGCTCAGCCTTGCACGAATGCGCAACATTCGCTCAATCGATCCGCTCGGATTCACAATAAGTGTGGATGCCGGCTGCGTGTTAGCTGACGTGCAGGCGGCGGCAGAAGAAGCGGCGCGCCTGTTTCCGCTCTCGCTCGCGGCGGAAGGCAGCGCCCAAATCGGCGGACTGATTTCTACCAATGCCGGTGGAACCGCGGTCTTACGTTATGGTTCGATGCGTGCGCTGGTGCTGGGTCTCGAGGTGGTCCTTCCAAACGGCGAGATCGCCGACGGCATGCGCGCCCTGCGCAAAGACAACGCCGGCTACGACTGGAAGCAGCTATTTATCGGCGCCGAAGGTACGCTCGGCATTATCACCGCAGCGGTGCTGCGCCTCTTTGCTCGCCCGGCCCATCGTGCGACCGCGCTGCTCAGTGTTTCGAGCGTACACGACGCCGTTGCCGCGTTTGGCGACGTCGCCGAATCGCTCGGCGAAGCGCTGGTCGGCGCGGAACTCTTTAGCGAACGCGCCGTCGCGCTGCGTTTGGAGTACGAGCCGCAGCTCGTACGCCCGCTTGCCACACAGCCATGGTATCTTTTGATCGAAGCTGCAGCGTCACTCGCGGGGCTGCACGAGGGCGCCGAAGCCGCGCTCGCGAGCGCGCTCGAGCGCGGCCATGCAGCCGATGGCGTCGTCGCGACGAGCAAGGCGCAAGCGCATGCGCTGTGGGCATGGCGCGAAACGATCACCGAAAACGAGCGGCGAACCAGCCCAAGTGCGAAACACGACGTCTCGGTCGCGATTTCGGCCATACCGGCGTTTGTCGAACGGGCGACGCTTAAGGTCGAGAGCCGGCATCCGGGCGCGCGCGTCTTGGCCTTCGGCCACGTCGGCGACGGAAACATTCACTTCAACGTACTTCTAGGTGAGCATCAATCGGCAGCGGACGTCAATCGTACGGTGCATGCGGTCGTGCGCGAATTCGGCGGCAGCATTACCGCTGAGCACGGCATTGGACGCTATCGTCGCGATGAATTGCGCGAACACCGTAGCCCGGCGGAACTCGCGCTCATGCGCGCTGTCAAAGACGCGATCGATCCCGACGGCACCATGAATCCCGGCGCGGTTTTAGGATTGGGGCGCGAGACGCAGTAACCGCACAGCGCCGCGGTCGCTTTCGAGATCGAGCCCGAAGGAAGCGCCGCCGTTGACCGCTGTATCGATCGTTTCGCTCGAACCCGCTGACGCGCCGGTGAGACCAAAATCGGTGAAGAGCGTTCCGTCTCCGGTGTGCATCCGCACGTGAAACGCCGCCGTCTCGGGAATGTACACGGTCACATCGCCGTTGCGCGCGCTGTCACGTAGCGTGCCAGTCCATGCGGTCTTCCCCATCGTGAGGTCGATCGAGCCGTTGGTCGTGCTCGCCTGCGCGAGCCCGGCGACCATGACCTTGACGTTGCCGTTGTCGGCGTGGACGTCGACGCTGCCGCTGATGTCGGTGACGTTCACATTCCCCTGCTTCGAACGCACGACCAGAGCAACGCCTTCCGGAACGCGAACGAGCAGATTCGCGAGCTTGCCGGTCGCATCGACGACTACGCCGCTACCGTTGGGACGAACGGCAGGCGCCGGCGGCGGACTCGCGTCAGCGGGTGCGCTGGCCGTAATCGTATACTGGTCGGCTGGATCGGACTGCGCCGGTTTGAAGGCGTTCACCACGCCGCTTTCGATATTCACCGTCAACACCGAACCGGGCTTGAGGACGCCGATGTGCGTTGCAAAGGGCGTCGGCATTGACGACGAGCATGCGACAAAAGCAACAGGTAGGAGAAGAGCGTAGCGTTTCACAATCAGCGGTCTTCGCTGCGATCGCGCGGATGCGCCTCCTCATAGCTGCGCCGCATGTGTTCGAGCGACACATTGGTATAAATCTGGGTAGTCGAGAGACTCTCGTGCCCGAGCAACTCTTTGATCGTCATCAGGTCGGCACCGTTCTCGAGCAGATGGGTCGCGAAAGAGTGGCGCATGACGTGCGGCGTCACGTGCTGGCGCAATCCGGCAAGCTCGGCAAATTGGCGAAATATCACCCAGGCCTGGCGATGCGACATCCGCGTCTTGCGCCGTGAAATGAACAGCGCCTCGTCCGGCGTGCGCGGACGGACGGCAAGATAGTTGCTGATCGCGTCCGCGGAGGCTTGATTGATGAAGACCGTGCGCTGCTTGTTGCCTTTGCCGATTACGCGCATCAGCCGGCGCTCCAGGTCGACGTCGCTGATGTTGAGCCCGACCAGTTCCGCACGGCGAATGCCGCTCGCGTACAATAGTTCCATCATCGCAAGATCGCGCCGCTGCGCAAACTCGGTCTTGCCCGCCACACGCGTGCGTAGCAGCTTTCCGACCTCGCTCTCGCTCATCACGTGTGGCAATCGTTTGGGGGCCTTCGGCGGCGGCACGTCTTGTGCCGGATTGTCGATGCGCCGCCCTTCACGCTTTTGCAGTGAAAAATAGGAGCGTAAGGCGGCGATCTTGCGGCGCACGGAGGTGGCGGTGTACTTGCGCGGCCCCATGAGCTCCATGACGAAGCGCCGCACGTCGGAGACCGTCGTCGACGATATCTTCGCGAACGGAGCATGCTTCGAGTGACCCGGTTCCATAAACTGACCGAAGAGCTCAATGTCGCGCGCATACTCCTCTGAGGTACGCGGCGACTGACCGCGCTCCAGGCGAAGATAGGCTGCGAATTCGGCGATGGTCGGATCGGTCGGGATGTAGGAGCTCACGATCCTATTCTACGGCCGCGCGTGGCGAAGAGGAAATCGGCTGATCGACCAGCCGTGCAAGCGATCCCATTTCGATCGCCGGCGAGAAGAAGAAGCCCTGCGCCGAGTCGACGCCAAGGCTCGCGAGCAGCTCGAAATGTTCTAACGTCTCCACGCCCTCGGCCGTTGTCGAAAGGCCGAACGAGCGTGCCAATAGGACGATGCTGCGAACGATTTCGACCGCTTTAGGATCGGTTAGCATCGGAGCCACGAACGAGCGGTCGATCTTGAGGCCGCTGATCGGCAGCCGCTGCAAGTAGGCGAGCGACGAGTAACCCGTCCCGAAATCGTCGAGCTCAAATTCAATGCCGATCTCGCGCAAGCGCTCGATCGTGCGCCGCGACGCGTCCGAACTCGTCATCATGGCCGTTTCGGTGATCTCGAGTTTGAGGCGGCTCGCCGGGACATCGTGTTGGCGAAGCAACGGCTCAATCGTCTCACCCATGCTGGCCGTCGGAAGCTCTAAGGCCGAGATGTTCACGGCAATGAGCGCGGACGGGAAGAGCGCCAGGATTGCTTTCGAGTGCGCGCAGACCGCGCGAAACATCAGCGCATCGATCGCCTGCACGAAGCCGCGTTGCTCGGCAAACTGAATGAACTCTGACGCGACCGTGACCGAGCCGTCGCGGCGGTTCCAGCGAACCAACGCTTCGAACCCGGTGATTCGGCGGGTCTTCATGCTCACGATCGGTTGATAGTAGGGAACCAGCTCGCCACGCTCGATGGCGCG
>DATHMY010000229.1:0-2455 GCA_035486535.1 Candidatus Acidiferrum sp. | reverse complement strand
GACGATCGCACGCGCGAATTTCTTAGGATCGTTTGACTTGAAGATGCCGCTGCCGACGAAGATGCCCTCGGCGCCGAGCTGCATCATCAAGGCTGCGTCGGCCGGCGTCGAAACGCCGCCGGCGCAGAAGAGCACCACCGGAAGCTTACCGGCCTGCGCGACTTCTTTAACCAGTTCGTAACTCGCGCCGATGTCGCGCGCACGCGCGACCAGTTCCTCTTTCGGCGCGACGGTCAATTGCGCTATGGCATCCTTGATCGCGCGAATGTGGCGCACGGCTTCGACGATGTTGCCGCTGCCCGCTTCGCCCTTGCTGCGAATCATCGCGGCGCCTTCGGTAATGCGACGTAACGCCTCACCGAGGTCGCGCGCGCCGCAGACGAACGGCGTCGTAAAGGCCTGCTTGTCGACGTGATAGAGATCGTCGGCCGGGGTGAGCACTTCGGATTCGTCGATGTAGTCGATGCCGATCGATTGCAGCACTTGCGCCTCAGCGAAGTGGCCGATGCGCACCTTTGCCATGACCGGAATGGTGACGGCATCCATGATGCCGGCGATCAACTCGAGCGAACTCATGCGCGCGACTCCGCCGGCGGCGCGAATGTCCGCGGGGATGCGTTCGAGCGCCATCACGGCGACGGCACCGGCCTCCTGGGCGATGATCGCCTGCGCGGGGGTCACGACGTCCATGATGACGCCGCCCTTGAGCATCTGCGCGAGCCCGCGCTTGACGGTTACCGTGCCGGTCGACTTCTCTTCCATGGTCCCATCGTATCAAGGGAAACCAATGGAGACATTAGTGATAAGTCGGGGGTGTCGGGGTGGCGGCGGGCGACCCACTCGCCTGCGTCGACTCGTCCGAGAACGTCGTTTGCGCGGGAGACGGGCTGGGGAGCTTCGTCTGGTCCCAGATCGGAACGTTCGGGTTCGGCGTCCAGCTCGCGGTCGGCGAGGGCGAGGGGGTGCGCTCCGGGGTGGGCAGCGGCTTTGGTGGGACGCGCGGGTCGGGGAAACGCGGGTCGGCGGCCGCGGCCAGCGTCTGGGTATTTTTCCAATCCGGGCCGTATGGCCCGTCGGTCGGCTGCGGGACCGGGGTGATCAAGGGCGTCTGGCTGAGGTTGCCGTTGTCGGCCGCCTCGACCATCACCCGGTCGCCCATGTGTTCTCCGAGCAAAATCGCGGCAAGCAGCACCAGGACGCCGGCCGCGAGCACCGCCGTAACGAACCGATTGCGGCGGATCACGCCGGGACCACGTCGAGCTTGGCGGCACGCGCGCGACGCTCGGTTGGACGGCCGATCATCTGGACCTCGCGCATCTCACCCACTTCCATCTCTACGCGCGCCGTGTGTCCGCGAAACTCGACTTGAACCGGTCGTGCACGATCGAGCATGTTGCACACGAAGATTCGCACCGCGCCCTTTTCGTCTTCGAATCCGATTGCACCGACCTCGACCGGTGAAATCGTGACCTCATCGCTCACGTCGCGCCCGGCGAAGATACAGGTGAAGGGTTCTTCGGCCGAGAGTTCGGGCATATCGCCGTAAATGCGATCGTGCACGAGATCGATAACATAGCTGCAGCGCTTGCCACCCCAATGGACGCGCGCAGCCGCAATCCACTGCCAATCTTTCGGACGGAGCGGCGCCAGATGCGGACGACCGCTGGTGCGATAGCCGTCGAGGCCACCGATCGTCTCGGCGACGGCCCACAGATATTTCGCACCGGTCCATGGCGAGAGATACATGCCGCGATTTGCCATCGAGCCGCCGTCGAACCACTCACCGAACTCGCCGGGAACGGTATTGCGCGCGCTCCCTACTTCCATCGCCGCGTACACGATGTCGAGGAAGTGCACGCAATCGTCGACGAATCCGTCGCGCGCAAGCGCCACCGCGAACCACAGCGTGAGATCGGGCCAAATGCCGCCCAACAATCCGAATCCGTACGACGGGAAATACCACGCATCGGCGGTGGAGATCGTGCGCAAGCCGACCGGCGTCACGAAATCTGCTTCGAGCAAGCGGCGCAAAATCGCCTTGCGTTGCTCGGCGGCAGCCACGCCGAAGAGTACCGGGAAGATCTCATCGGATGTGAAGTTGTCCTGATAATTGCGGTCCTGATCGTAGTTCAGCGCGAATGCACCGGTGTCGTCGTCGTAGAGAAAATCCATCATCGCTTCGCGGAGCGCTTGCGACTCATTGGCATATTTTTCCCAATTCGCCCAATCGCCCGCGACCGCACACAGCATCGCGGCAGCCTCGAGCGCAAAGACGCCTTCGGCATTGATCTCGGTCACCGCGCCGTCGAGCGTGTAATAGGGAATGATGTTGCGCCACGACGAGATGCCGTACATGTCGACGCCTTTAGCCTTGCAAAACAGCAAGCCTTGGTCGTCGCGCTGGGTCAGCATGTAGTCGGCGATTTTGACGATGAGCGGCAGACATTCGCGCACC
>DATHMY010000228.1:0-4997 GCA_035486535.1 Candidatus Acidiferrum sp. | reverse complement strand
GATGTGCACGGTGAGCGTCTTGGTGGCGCCCTCGCCGTCGGCCACCATCGCAAGCGCCAGATCGGTGCACACCTGATGCAAGGCGCGAACAAACGCCAGCGGCGGCTTCTTGTCGCCGGCGGGCGCAAATGCATACATCGCATCGTTGGTCGACATGCAGCCGTCAACCGAAATCATGTTGAACGACGCGTCGGCAGCTTCGCGCAATTCCTGCTGCAGCGCGGCAGCCGACATCGGGAAGTTCGTCGCCACAAACGCTAGCATCGTTGCCATGTTGGGCGCGATCATGCCCGAGCCTTTGGCGATACCGCCAACCACGTACTTCTTCTCGCCAATGTAGAACTCGTAGGCGGCGAGTTTGGGGACGCGATCGGTGGTCATGATCGCTTCGGCCGCATCGTTGCTCGACTTGATCCCGTTTTCGAGCTGCTCGACCGCGCGCTCGAGCCCGCGTTGCACGCGATCCATCGGCAAGGGCACGCCGATCACGCCGGTTGACGCCACGATGATACTGGTGGTTGAAACCTTGAGCAGCGCGGCTGCTTGCCGCGCGGTTGCACGCGCATCGCGATCGCCGCGCTCACCGGTACACGCGTTAGCGCAGCCCGAGTTGCAGACGATTGCACGGAACGCGCCTTCGTTGGCAATATGCTCGGCGCTCACCAGCAGCGGCGCGGCTTTGATTTCGTTGGTCGTAATGACCTGAGCGCAGACTTGCGGTGCATCGAAGGCGATGACCGCTAGATCGCGCTTGCGCGGCTTGATTCCGGCGTGGACACCCGCAGAGCGAACGCCCGGCACGGCGCCGATCCCGCCGCGAACCGCGACGAGCCGAACCTCGTCATCCTGCGACAATTGCGCGAGCATGCAATCCGGTCTCCTCGGGATAGCCCAGCATGATGTTCAAGTTTTGCACGGCCTGACCGGCCGCGCCTTTGCCCAAATTATCGATCGCACAGATGATGCGCACCGTATTCCCCAGCACGTCGACGCGGATCTCGGCGTTGTTGGTGCCGGTGACCGCCGCAACGCTCGGCACGCGCCCACCCGCGACCATGCGCACGAATGGACTCTCCGCGTACACATCCGCGTAGGTCTCGTGCACCGTGTCTTCATCGACTGCACGATCGAAGATGGCATATGCGTCGGCCAACATTCCGCGTGAGAGCGGTACGACGTGCGGCGTGAATACGAGTGGCGTTTCGACCTCGAAAGAGCGCAAGCTACGCTCGATTTCTGGTTGATGCCGATGGCCATCGACGCCGTAGGCACGGATGTCGCCGGCGACTTCGGCATACAACGACTCGGTCGCGGGCTTACGCCCGGCGCCGGTGATCCCGCTCTTCGCGTCGACGATGAGTTGTATCGGCCGAGGCCTTCGCGCCATCAGCGGTAAGAGCCCGAGCAACGTCGCGGTCGGATAGCAGCCAGGATTGGCAACCAGCTTGGCCTCGGCGATTGCGGGCTCCCATTCCGAAAGCCCATAGGCGGCGCGGTCGTCGAAGCGATAGTCGGCGGACAGGTCGACCACGCGCGCGCCGGCCGCGATGAATTTCGGTACGTGCGCGCGCGCTTCACCGTGCCCACCGGCCGCGATGACGCAATCACCCGGCCGGATCGCGGCCAGCACCGAACCTTCGGCGCAAAAGACGTATGGCGTCGTGCGCAACAGCGGAAAATGATCGCCGAGCGCGGCGCCCGCGTGACTGCGACTCTCGAGCGTACCAACTTCAAAGAACGGATGCGCATCGAGTAAACGAATCGCTTCCGCTGCACCATAGCCGCTGGCGCCCCAGACATGCACGCGCGTCATGGCGCGTCTAGTTCGGCGGCCAGCGCCGCCAGGCCCGCGCGCACCGCGTGCGGTGCAGTCGATCCGTCGGTCTTTTTCGCAGCAACGCTCGCGGCCGGATCGAGCGGCGCATTAAGGTTCTTAAGACCCGCTTCATTCGCCAGTGCAGCAAGATCGCGCGCGTCGAGCGGACGTCCTGCGTCTTCGGCGGCACGGACGGTCGCGCCCACGAGCGCATGCGCGTCGCGCGCGCTCACGCCGGCCGCAATCAGCGCATCGGCGAGATCGGTCGCCACAGTGTACCCGTCGCCGGCGTGCGCGTTCATCGCTGCGCGATTGAACGTTGTGTC
The DNA here is from genome assembly GCA_035486535.1 of Candidatus Acidiferrum sp. GTDB lineage: Bacteria > Vulcanimicrobiota > Vulcanimicrobiia > Vulcanimicrobiales > Vulcanimicrobiaceae > Aquilonibacter. The sequence goes on along the minus strand of DATHMY010000228.1, from coordinate 2,855 downwards.
CCGCAACGCTCGCTCGAACGCATCGAGCGCGGCGAGCGTGCGTTCCGACGCGGCGATTGCAAGTCGTTTGGTCTCCTGCAAATCGCGATGATACGAGAGCGGCATGCCAACGGTCGAGGTAAGTGCGCCGAAGTACAAGCCGGCGACTTCGCTCGCGCAGCCGCGCACCAGTTCGAACACATCGGGATTGCGCTTTTGCGGCATCAAACTCGAACCGGTCGACGACGCATCACCCAGCCGCACGTAGCCGAACCCCGGGGTCGCCCAAAGTACGATCTCGGCCGCGACGCGCGAAGCATCGGCCAGTGTACGCGCACAGGCCTGCGCCACGTCGAGCACCGCGTCGCGGGTACCGATCGCATCCATCGCGTTGCGCGAGGGATGATCGAAGCCTAGGCGCTTACAGGCTGCGGCGCGATCGAGTGGCAGCGTCGATCCGGCAACCGCACCCGAGCCGAGCGGACACGAATCCTTGGCGAACGCTGCGGCCGCGGTGAAGCGCCGCACCGCGCGCACGAACGGTTCGGCCGCAGCCTGCAGCCAGAACGCCAGCAGCACCGGTTGCGCCGGCTGCATGTGGGTCGTCGCGGCGAGCAGCGTTCCGGCATTGAGTTCTTCCGACGCGCGTGCCATTAAATGCCGCGCGATCGAGCGCGCACGTTGCGCGCCTTGCAGCGCTCGATCGTGGGCGTAGAGCGCGAGCGTCGTGGCCACCTGATCGTTGCGGCTGCGCCCAGCGTGCAGCAGCGCGCCGGCCTGCGGTTCGAGTTCGCGCACGCGCGCATCGATGGCGCCGTGCACGTCTTCGGCGCCGCTGGTCTGCGCATACGCAGGGAACGTTCCGGCCTCGATCTCGGTGGCGACCTTCTTCAGCGCCGCATGTAACGCGGTTGCCGTCGGAGACGCAATGATCTTGCCACCGGCCAGCGCATCGACGTGCGCTTGCGAGGTTTGCACGTCAAACGGCGCGAGCACCAGATCGTCCGTCAGCGACGACCCAAAAGCAAGTAACGCGGCGTCGGGAGCCGCGTTGAACCTACCGCCCCACTGGAGACTTGTCACGTAACTTCGCTAACTGATCGGTTGGCAAGCCATAGAGGCGAATGAAGCCGTCGGCGGCGTGGTGATCGAACTTGTCGGCATTGCTGTAGGTCGCGAGCGATTCATTGTAGAGCGCGAACGGCGAGCGCACACCCGCCGTCGTGATCGCTCCGTGATAGAGGCGCACGCGCACGTCACCGGTGATTCGCGAGGCAAACGACGCGTTGAACGCATCGAGCGCATCTCGCAACGGCGACATCCACAGTCCGTCGTAGACGAGTTCCGAATACTTCTGATCGCAGCCGGCTTTGAAGCGCAGCTCATCGCGGGTGAGCACCAGCCGCTCGAGCGCCTTATGCGCTTCGATCAACACGGTTGCTGCCGGCGCCTCATAGACTTCACGCGACTTCACGCCGATCACGCGATCCTCGATCAAGTCGATGCGCCCAATGCCGTGCTTTCCGGCGAGCGCGTTGAGCTTGGCGACCAATGCGGCGCCAGTGACGCCGTCAACGGATGGCACGCCCTTATCAAAGCTGATGATCACGTCGTCGGGCGCAGCGGGTTGCGCGCTAGCGGATGCCGTCCACGCGTACGCATCCTCGGGTGGAATCGTCCACGGATCTTCCAGCACGCCTGCTTCGATCGAACGGCCCCACAGGTTGGCGTCGATCGAATACGGCTTGGCCGACGAATGCGCGATCGGAATGCCGTGTTCGGCGGCAAACGCCATCGCATCCGGACGCGAGAGCGGCGCTTCGCGCAACGGCGCGCGGACGGTGAGCGACGGATCGAGCGAGCGCACCGCCAGCTCGATGCGGACTTGATCGTTGCCCTTGCCGGTACAACCGTGCGCGACGGCATCGGCATCGTATTTGTGCGCGACTTCGACCAGCAGCGCGCCGATGAGCGGCCGCGAGAGCGCGGCCGAGAGCGGATAGACGCCCTCGTAGAGCGCGTTGGCCGCGAGCGCGGGAGCGACGTAATCGTTGACGAAGCGTTCGCGCGCATCGATCACGACCGCGTCGTACGCGCCGAGCGCGAGCGCCTTGGCCTTGATCTTTTCGAGTTCGGCCGCCGCGCCTTCACCGGCAACGCCATCCGACTCGCCAAGATCAGCGGTCATCGCGACGACCTCATTTCCGGCAAGAATCAATTTCTTCAATAAGACCGAGGTATCCAGACCACCGGAATAGGCTAGAACGATGCGGCTCACGCGGCGCTACTTCCCTTCAAATCCAAGAAACGTTGTTTGATCACGGGCATCTCTTCGGCACTGCGCACTACGATCATCACCGTGTCGTCACCGCCCATCGTGCCCAGAATTTCCGGCCACGCCGCCTCGTCGACCGCCGAGGCGATCATCATCGCGCTCCCGGGCGGCGTCTTGATCACGATCATGTTGACCGCACCCTCGATGCTCATCGCCAGTTCCGCCACCACGCGATGCAGACGGCTGACGTAATTCACCGTCGCGTTGGGCACGACGTACTTGAACAACGCGTCGTCGTCGCCGTTCGACTTGATCGGCACCTTGACCAGGCCCAACTCTTTGATATCACGCGACACGGTCGCTTGCGTAGCGGCGAACCCCTGGGTGTCGAGCAGCGCAACCAATTCATCTTGCGAGTGCACCGGCCGCGTCGCGACCAGGGTGAGAATCGCCCGTTGGCGTCTATCTTTCATTTTACAGGCGCTCCGCCCCAGGCTCCGCGCCCCCCACTGCGTGGGGCCCCCAAACCAGGGGCCGCATAAACATCTTCGCGGGCCATGATCCCCCTAGGGCGGCCCCATTGATCTCATGTTTCATTTTA
>DATHMY010000227.1:0-4609 GCA_035486535.1 Candidatus Acidiferrum sp. | reverse complement strand
GCGAGCACCGACCAATCGAATGATATGCCGGTCCCGCCCCACTGGCCCGCGATCTTCGTGTCGAAGAGCGGCAGCGCCGCATACGCATCGCAGCGCGCGTCGAGGTCCTTGGGACGCTCGCCCGGCGCGATGTGCAACGTTTTGACGACCGTGCCGCCGACCGCGCGCACGAACTCCGGCGTCTCCTCGCCGGAAAGTTGCACCACGAGTTCGGGGAAATACCAGCGCGCTTGTTCCACTTCGTCCATCGTTGGATTCACGAAAACGCCCACCGGCAAAATGCTCGAGCCGATGCGCTGCGCGATCTCCGCGGCCGCGGTCCAACCGATGCGGCGGGGCGAGGGTGCAAAGATCATGCCGGCCGCGTCGGCGCCTTCATCGATCGCCAGTGACACGTCGGCCCAACTGTTGCAGCCGCAGAATTTAATGCGCGTGGACATGCTTGAACGAGGCCAAGAGTGCCGCTGGGTCCTCGGCGCGCATCAAGGCCTCGCCGATTAAGAACCCGCGCGCACCCGCACGTCGCAGGCGTTCGAGATCGGCGAGATCCCGCATGCCGCTTTCACTGATCGCAAAGACCTCCACCGGCACTTGGGGCAGCACGTGTTCGCTGACCGCGAGGTCAGTGATCATGGTACGGAGATTACGATTGTTGACCCCGACGAACGTCGAACCGAGCGCGAGCGCCCGCTGCAGGTCGCGCACATCATGCACTTCCACCAGCGCGTCAAGTTCATACGCTTGCGCTTCGGCCATCGCCGCGCGCATCTCATCGTCGCTCAGACCCGAGACGATCAGCAGAATTGCGTCAGCCCCATACGCCGCGGATTGCGCGACCTGATACGGCGTCGTGAGAAAGTCTTTTCGCAACAACGGGAGTGCGCTCGCCGCGCGCACCGGTGCGATAAAGGACAGGTCGCCCAGGAAGTGATCGTTCTCGGTCAGGATGCTGATCGCGTCCGCGCCCGCCCGCTCGTAGGTCTTGGCGATCGCGACCGGGTCAAAGTCGCGCGCGATTAGTCCGGCCGACGGTGAGGCGCGCTTGATCTCCGCGACAATGGCATCGCCGCTGCGCGCGCGCAGCAGCTTGAGAAAATGGCGACGGGTGGCAACACTCGCCCGAGCGCGCTCGCGAATCTCGTCGTACGGCTCGCGCTCCATCTCGGTTTTGAGTCGCTCCGCCTTCGCCGCATAGATCCGCTTGAGTACATCCTCAGCCATGCGTTGCTAACTCCTTCGCGCGCTCGTAGGTTCGTAAGGCCGCACCGGAACGTACGATCGAGCGCGCCTGCTCCAGTGCGGAGTCCATGGTCGGCGCGCGGCCGACCGTGTGCAGCACGAGCGCCGCGTTGAGCGCGACCACGTCTGCGCGCGGCGATTCCTCGCCGCCGAGAATTGAGAGGAACGCGGTTTTGGCAGCCTCGACCGAATCTCCGACGATCGCGGTGAGCGGCGTCGCAATACCGTACGCGGCGGGATCAAGCGTCCAACGCCGGCTGCCTGACCCGTCGAATGAATAGACCGAAGTCGGTACGTCGCCAGCCACTTCATCGATGCCGTTCTCGCCATGAACGACGGCACCCCTGCGTACGCCCAGCGCTTGGAGCACGGCGGCCAGCGGTTCGAGCAGTTCAGGGCGTGCCACGCCGACGATCTGCACCGTGGCCGCAGCCGGGTTGGTCAGCGGACCCAGGACGTTGAAGATCGTCCGCACGCCAAGCTCGCTGCGGATCGGCCCGACGTTTTTCATCGCAGGATGATAGCGTGGCGCGTACATGAAGGTGAAGTTTGCCTCGCGCAGCATGTGCGCTGCGAGCTCGGGCGACAGATCGATGGGCAGGCCGGTCGCCTCCAGCACGTCAGCACTGCCACACGCGCTCGATGCGGCGCGATTGCCGTGTTTGGCAACCGGGACACCGGCAGCTGCGGTTACCAGCGCCGCCATCGTCGAGATGTTGATCGTATTCGCACCGTCGCCGCCCGTACCGACCACGTCGACCACCTCGGGTAAGCCGTGCTCGACATGCAAGCTACGTTCGCGCATGGCGCGTGCGGCGCCGACGATCTCGTCGACGTCTTCGCCGCGACAGGCCAACGCGACCAGCAAGCCGCCGCCTTGGGCCGGCGTAAACTCGCCGTCCATGAAAGCGCCGATCAATTCAGCGCTCTCGGCCTGAGAAAGACGAGCGCCGGCTATGAGCCGGCGCAGTAGTGGTGCGTACTTCGTACTTACTTCACCAATTCGAGCAGCGAAAGTTCGGCTGCGTCGCCGGGGCGAACCCGCGTCTTGGTAATTCGCGTGTACCCGCCGGTGCGACCCTTGAGTGCCGGAGCGATCTGCTCGACCAGCTTCTTCACCACCGCCGGTTCGGTAAGGAACTCAGCGAGTTTGCGACGGGCGGCGAGATCGCCGGCCATCGCGGTGGTGATCAACTGCTCGACGACTCGGCTGATCTCTTTGGCTTTCGTCGACGTCGTTTCGATCTTCTCGTACTTGAAGAACGAGGTCGCCATGTTGCGCAACAGCGCCTTGCGATGACCATCCGTGCGGGACAGCCGTTTGTACGCGATTTGATGCGGCATGCGTTACGTCTCGTCGCGCCTTAGCTCAAGCGCAGCGAGAGCCCCCTCTCTGCGAGAACTTGCTTGATTTCGTCGAGCGACTTCTTACCGAAGTTGCGCATCTTCATGATCTCGTCTTCGGTGAGATCGAGAAGTTCGGAGACCTTCGAGATGCCGGCACGCTTGAGGCAGTTGAACGAACGCACCGAAAGGTTGAGCGTCTCAACCGGGATGTCCCATTCGTTCGGCGGCGCTTCGGGCAGCGGTTCCTCGCGGCTGGTGAATCCAACGAAGAGGTCGAGCTGCTCCTGCATGATCGCAGCTGAGGTCGCGAGCGCGTCATCCGGCGTGATCGAACCATTGGTTTCGATCTCGAGGGTGAGACGATCGAAGTCGACGCTCTGACCGACGCGCGTGTCGTCGACCGAGAAGTTGACCTTGCGGATCGGCGAGAAGATCGAGTCGAGCGGAATGAGTCCGATCATGTGCTCGATGTTGCGCTGCTTGTCGGCCATGACATAGCCACGGCCCTTCTCGACGCCGATCTCCATCGAGAGCTTGGAGTCTTTCGACGTGAGCGTCGCGATGTGGTAGCCGGGATCGAGAATCTCGACGTCCGCATCGGGCGCGATGTCGGCAGCGGTAACTTCTTTCGATCCGGAAACCGAAAGGTTGAGCACGCGTGGCTCATCGCTATTGAGTTTGACGGGCATCCCTTTGAGATTGAGCATCAACGCGATCGTGTCTTCGACCATCCCTTGAATGGTAGAGAACTCGTGCAGCACGCCGTCGATCTTCATGTAGGTCACGGCTGCGCCCGGAATCGAGCTGAGCAGAATACGGCGGAGCGCGTTACCAAGCGTGATGCCGAAGCCGCGCTCGAGCGGTTCAATCACGAATTTGGCATAGTTCTCTCGGCGCTCGCGCACCTCAATGGTTGCGCCGGCGGGCATTTCCAACGTGGTCATGATGTGGTTTCGTGTTTCCTTTGTTGCTGCTTACGTTATCCGTCGATCCCCCAGAGATCGGCGATCGCACGCCTAGCAGCGGTTGTGTGTAGTTATTGACTAGCGAGAATAATATTCAACGATGAGCTGTTCGTCGACCGGCGTGTCGATCTGCTCGCGCGCGGGCAACTGCGTCACTTTGCCGGTGCTGTCGGCATCGTTCCATTCGAGCCACTCTGGTGGGCGGCGCGAACGCGCCACTTCCAGATTCGCCTCGAACACGGGCGACTTGAGGCTGCGCTCGCCAATGGTGATTACATCACCCGGCTTCACGATATACGACGGTATGTTGACCAGCTTCCCATTGACGTGAAAGTGGCGATGGGTGACGAGCTGGCGCGCCTGCGCGCGGCTGGTCGCCAAGTTCAAGCGATACACGACGTTGTCCAGACGGCGTTCGAGCAACTGCAAGAACGTGCGGCCGGTTTGACCCGGAACGCGCGCGGCCTCGCGGAAGTAGTTCTCGAACTGCGTTTCGTGCACGCCGTAGTAGCGGCGCATCTTCTGCTTCTCGCGCAGCTGGCGGCCGTACTCAGAAATCTTCGAGCGGTTCTTGGTGCCCGTGACCTTCTGACCCGGGGCCGTGCCGCGACGCTCAACCGCGCACTTTTTCGAAAGGCAGCGGTCGCCTTTGAGGAACAGCTTGATTTTTTCACCGGTCTTGCTCGAGGCCGTTTCGCGGCGGCACAGACGGCAGACCGGACCAATGTAGCGTGACATATCTTCTCTCTTCTATTACACGCGGCGGCGTTTGGGAGGACGGCAGCCGTTATGCGGAATAGGCGTAACGTCTTTGATCATCGTGATCTCGAGGCCGGCGGCTTGCAGCGAGCGAATCGCGGCTTCGCGTCCGGCGCCCGGGCCTTTGACGAACACTTCCGTGCTCTTCATGCCGTGATCCATCGCCTTGCGCGCGGCCGACTCGGCGGCCATCTGCGCGGCGAACGGTGTCGACTTCTTTGAGCCTTTGAAGCCGAGGTTGCCGGCTGAGGCCCATGAGACGACGTTCCCGTGCGGATCGCTGATCGTGACGATCGTAT
>DATHMY010000226.1:0-2137 GCA_035486535.1 Candidatus Acidiferrum sp. | reverse complement strand
CAAGGCTAGGCCAACGGCGATGTAGTCTTCATCACCCAGGCCCGTATCAACGGCTTTTTCGAACTCTGCAAGCGCGCACTCCATCAGCGGCGCATCCACGTTCAGGCTCTTTCTGGCCACGCGGGCGAGGCGCAAATCTTTGAGCAGCGCGTTGGCTGAAAAGCGCGGTTGCGTGTCGCGCTCGATGAGTTGCTGCCGTTTGGTGGCGACGCGCTCGAGGGCCGTAACGAGCGCGTCGACGGCGAGGGTGCGATCGACGCCGGCACGACCCATGATCCCGAGCAGTTCGCCAATCGCATCGGCATTCACGCACAGCATCGAGTTATACGCAAGCTTGAGATGCCCGCTCGCCGCCGGCGAACCGGTAAACTTTATCGTGGAGCCGATCGCGCTCAAGAGCTCGCGGGCCCGGTCGAAGGCCCGGCTGGTGCCGCCCGGCAAGAGCGTCAGCGTACCGGTGCGCGCGCCGTCGACGCTGCCGAAGACCGGACACGCGAGAAACTCCACGTTTCGCTGCGCTGCCGCCGTTGCGAGCGTCTCATACATCTGCGGCGAAAGCGTCGACAACTCGACAACGAGCTCGCCTTCGCGCGCTGCGGGAATGATCCGGTGCAACGAGATCTCTCGCGCGACTTCATCGCCCCAGAGCATCGCGATCGTCGCATCGACGCTCGCTACGAGTTCTTCGAGGTTCTCGAACGGCTCCGCGCCCGCCGCGACCAACGGATCCATCATCACGCGATCGATGTTCCAGACGGATATTCGATAACCACGGTCGAGAAGATTGCGCGCCATCGCGCTTCCCATTTTTCCCGTGCCTGCAACTCCAACATGCATCGTCAAGGTCCTCACAAGCCCCCGATGGCGCCGGGAACCAAGAGTGCGATAATGGCAAGTGCACCGAAAAGCGCCCCGACCGGCGCGACGATTCGGTTTCCCAAGGGCGTCGCCTTCTCGACAAACATAATCGCCGCGAGCACGCCCATCCAAGCCAAATGCGCGACTCCCGCCGCAAACATCACCAGCATCAGCGCCCAGCAACAGCCAACGCAGTAGAGCGCGTGACCGAAGCCTATCCGCAAGCCGTTGAGCGCGCCGCGCCGATAGTGGCGCATGAGATAGATGCCTGGATGGCGGCACGCTTTCAGGCAGGCATCCTTGATCGGGGTGAACTGATAGATTGCGGCGAGACCGAGCGTCCCCGCCGGTATCAACGCCGAATGCGTCGCCAGCCAGGGCCACGCATCGACGAATCGATGCAGCTGCATGTCCCCAGTAAACGCAGCCAGCGCAAAGGCCGTCCAAACTGCGAAGTAGCCGCCCAAGAACAGGATCAGCGCGCGCGGGAAGTCCGGCGCGCGGGCGGCGGCCGTCGCATAAAGCCGGATGAATCCGAGCGAAGAGGGCAGCATCATCGCCGCGGTCATGAACTGCCACGCGGCGACCACGACGAGCGCCGCAAACCAATACGGCCGCCCGCTCTCGTAGAGCGCGTGATGGTGAAGTTGCGCGGCATTGCCGTTCAGCTCGGCCCACGCACAGACCGCCCACGCGGCCGCAATCACGCAGCCGAGAACGCCGACAGCATTGAAGCGTACGTGCCGGTAGGCGGCGTTCATGGCCATAAACCTACGCCTCTAGCAGAAAGTCGCCCTGAATTGCATTGCGATCCTTAAAGGTCCAAACCATTCCGTGTTCGGGAATGTTGACGACGTGTTCGGAGGCCTTGGCAATATATGCGGGTGCGCCGGGAATGGTGCTAAAGATGGTGTCGCGCAGCGTCGTGACCGCGCCGTACGCGCTGCGATAGGGTGCCATGGTCGCGCGAATCTTATCGCCGACGATAAGCGTGCCTTCACCACCCTTGAGGTCGTGTTGGATCGCCGCCGTCTCGACCGCGACGTCCTCACCGACCAAGGCGTTGAGGTCCGCTAATGGGCCGCCTAAGCGGCCGTGCCAAGCATCGAGAATCGCCGCCCGTTGTTCGTCGGTCGCGCGCGCATCGACGTAGCTCACGCGCTTCCAGGTATGCGGTATGAGAACGTTTCCCGGAATCTTGACGACTTCCACGTAGGTCAGTCCGGTTACGTCGACGCCGTTGATCTCGCCCTTCTCGATGTTATAGGCAAGGAACGAG
>DATHMY010000225.1:0-12036 GCA_035486535.1 Candidatus Acidiferrum sp. | reverse complement strand
CGTAGATCTCGCCCGTGGTTGACATCGGTGCAAGCGCGTCCTCTTCACTCACATACTGTGCGCCGCCGACGTTCGCAAAGTGGATCGTCCAGGCGACTTTGGTACCCGGACCATCGGTAAAGTTTAGCGCATCCTGCAGTTGCCACGTCGCGTAGGTCGCTTCGTCGATCCACGCTTGGCGAATGCGAAAGCGCCCGGGATCACGTGTCGGCGTCAGGCCGAGATGGTAACACGCGTGTCCGTCGATCGTTTCGGTTCCGAGCAGGGTGATGGTGTAGTCGTGATTGTGCGCGTACACGGTTGCAATTTCTTGCAATCCATTTGGTGTCGGCGATGCGGTCGGTGTCGCGCGCGGATTCGGATCGTGAAACTCTTGGCGGATTTGGTCGACGAGCGCAGCAGAGTTAAATGGTGTCGGGGTGGGGGCCGGGACGAACGGTGCCATGCCGAATGAGTACGTCGGCGCCAAGTGCGGCACGCCCATGAAATCAACCGGCGGCAACGGCTTGTTTAGCGCGAAGCCCAAGAGTCCCAAGTTGATCCCTTTGGGCACCACCGGGTGCGCGAGCTGATAGTCGCTGATCGGATCGACCCGGACCTCGCCGGTCACCGCGTCATACTCCGTAGCATAGTGCTCGACGCGTTCGCCGCTGCCTTCGGTCACGTCGACCGCGACGCGGTAGTCAAGCATGGTCGGATAGTGTTGCTGCTGCCAAAAGGCGCGTGCATCTGCGAAGATCGCGTAGGGATCGCTCGCGGCGGCGTGCGCCGGCGATGCCAGCGCAGCTCCCGTCGCGAGGACGCCCAGGGCGCTTACCCAGATCTTCAGAGTCATCTATCCGTATATAACGGAGAAACCTGAAGTTTGGGTTCGAAAAGTTGGTGCACCGCGAAGGACTCGAACCTTCAACCAATTGATTAAGAGTCAACTGCTCTACCATTGAGCTAGCGGTGCACGTGCGCCCTCCGGGACTCGAACCCGGGACCAACGGATTAAAAGTCCGCTGCTCTACCGACTGAGCTAAAGGCGCGTGTTTGGTCTCGCGCTTCGCGCTCGATCGCACTTCCTGTGCTCCAAACCTGTTTCCGCATCCTGCGAAAACACGTGGGACCAACGCATTGTAGCCCTCGCCGACCCGGTTCGCAACCCCTTACGCCGAGGCGGAGCGCGCGACGCGTCCGAGCACGCCGGCGTAGCGCTCGGTGAGCTCCGCCGCTGCGAGGGGATGCGCGTAGAGGAAGCCCTGGCCCAACCGGCATCCCGCGTTGCGCAGCATTTCAGATTGTTCGGCGGTCTCGACGCCTTCGGCTACGATGCGCACATTGTACGCTTCCGCGAGCGAGATCAGGGTGCGCACGATCGGCTCGCTCGCCAACAGTCCGTCCGCGCCGCACACGAACGAGCGATCGATCTTGATTGAATCGACTTCGAACTGTTGCAGGTAGCGCAGCGACGAATAGCCGGTACCGAAATCATCGATGCAGATGTTAAAACCGCGTTCGCGCACGCGGCCAATCGTCTGATTGGCGCGCGTTCCGGCGTCAAGTACCACGCTTTCGGTGATTTCAAGCGTGAAGTCGGACGGGTGCAGACCGTGATGTTCGACGATTTGGACCAGCGTGCGCTCGAAATCGGGATCGCTCAGTTCGCTCGCCGAGACATTGACGTGCATGCAGAAGTTGAGCGTGCCGGCGCGATTGCGCTTCCACACCGCTAACTGCTCCGAGGCGGTCTCGAGAACAAACCGGCCAATCGCGTGTGCGAGCCCCGTCTGCTCGGCGAGCGGGATGAACTCATTTGGGCCGATGACGCCTTGGGTGGGGTGATCCCAGCGAATCAATGCCTCGCACGCGCTGGCCGAACCGTCGCTCAGCGAAACGATCGGCTGATAGAGCATGCGGAATTCGTTCCGCTCGACGGCCAGGCGCAGGTCGCTGATCAGCTGCAGCCGCTTCTGCGCCCGCTCGTGCATGGTCGAGTCAAAGAGCGCAAAACGGGCGCCGCCGCTGGCTTTGGCGTGCTGCATCGCGATCTCGGCGTCGCGCATGACATCCTCGCCCCGTTCGTACGACGACGAGCCGATCGCGATGCCGATGCTCCCGCTCAAGAAGACCGAACGCGAGCCGATCGGTATCGACTTCGAGAGGTTGTTGAGTATACGCCGCGCGAGCGACTCGACGTGGATGATGTCCCCAAGTGACTGGAGCAAGACCGCGAACTCATCGCCGCCCAGGCGCGCGACAATGTCACGCGGATCGATCGACGAGCGCAGGCGCCCGGCGATCTGCGTTAGGACGAGATCGCCTGCGGCGTGCCCCAGCGACTCGTTGATCTCCTTGAAGTGTTCGAGGTCGACGAAGAGTACGGCAAAGAACGAATCGAGTAGCGCGCCCGACTCGGCGAACCGGCGGCGCAGATGCTCGTCGAAGAGCGCACGATTGGGCAGCCCAGTGAGTCCATCGTGGGTTTTGCTGTGTTGGATACGGCGTTCGCTGTGCTTGAGTTCCGTTTTGTCGCGGAACATGCAGATCGCAAAGCGCGGATGCCGGTTCTCGTCGTTGACGATCGAGATCGTCGCATCGGTCCAGACTTCTTGACCTGAGAGCGAACGCGCCTGCGCTTCGTATTCGAACGTTTCGCGCTGACCGCTCCAGAGCGATTCGAGTTCGGTCTCGTGTCCTTCGATCGCGGAGGCAATCGAGTCGCCGAACATCGTTCGGAAAACATCGTTACCGTCGAGCATCGTGCCGGTGCGATCGACGACCGCGATGCCGATAGCGGCGCCGTCGAAGACCGTGCGAAATTGCGCCTCGGTAAGCCGCAGGGCTTCTTCGGCTTCCTGGCGCGCGAGCTCGGCTTGGAGACGTGCGGCTTCGCGCAAGGCTTCACGCAAGAGCGCGCGGTCGCGGCGTGCGATGAACTGCGCGATCGAGATCATGATGCCGACCACGAGCACCGCGCCCAACACAAAGGCCAGGTACAGGTAGCGATTGCGCTGCGCCTGGATGCGCCCCCGCGCGGCGAGGCTCGCATCGAGCGCGCGCCCGCTCAGGGTAAAGACCGCCATCGTTGCATCGACGGTGGCTTGGGCGCTATGATGCAACGTCGCAGCGGAGATCGACGGACTGGGTTGCAGCATGACATTGTGCACGATGCCATCGAGAAATGCGTTGCCGGCCGCGTTCATGCGCTGCGAGAGCGCCGGGAGCGCCGCCCACTGCGCTCGCTGTTCGGGCGCAAGCTGATCCAAGTTCGTGACGGCAGCGGGCAGCTGATCGCGCGTAAGGTCGAAGGCACCACGCAGGCTCATCAAGTTGCCCGCCGCGTCCAATCGTTGCGCGAGCGACAGCCCGTGGTTTTTGAGCGCGAGCGCTCCGATGCTCTCCAAGCGTCGCGTGCCGGAGATGCCGAAGACGGTCTCCTGCATCAGGACGTCGGCTAGGTTTTCAGCGGTCGGACTTGGATCGTAACTGAGGCCCGAGCGATCCTGGAGTCCCGTGAGGAGATCGCCGATTGCGTTCATCAACGGGCCCATGCGTGGGAGTGCGTCGGGGCCGCCGGTCAGCTCGCGCGATTGGATCCAGTCGCGTTGCACTTGCTTCCACTCGGGATAGAGCCCAAACATCCCGGCGGCGCCGCTCGCAAAGTCGCGCTGCAGCGCGTCGATGCGGCCTTGCGCGCTTTCGCGGCTGGCAGCGATCGTGCTTGATTGCGTGAGCAGCGCGTAGCGGTAGTCGTCGAGCCCGTCGATCGTTGCAAGAATGTGCTGCGTCTCGGTAACAGCTATGCGTTCGCGGGTTAGCGCGTCACGATCGAGACCGGCCTGACTACCCAGGCGGACGATCTGGTACAAGACAAAAGCTAATAGGATTGCCGCGAGCACCGACACCACGATGCCCAGCGCGTCATTGAGGCCGGGTTGTCGACTGGTTTCGCGCACCATTCTAGGAAAGCACGTTCTCGCAAAGGGGCGCACGACTCCCGCCGTCGTCGAGAAAGGGAAGAGCCCGGTCGTTGTTAGCGACGGGCTCTTGACCGAATTTTTTGGGGTGACTGACCGGGGTCGAACCGGCGGCCTCCGCAGTCACAGTGCGGCGCTCTAACCAACTGAGCTACAATCACCACGAGTTACCGGGGCCGATGCTTCGCGCCCGGAGGGACTTGAACCCCCATCTTCGAGTTTAGAAGACTCGTGCCTTATCCGGTTAGACCACGGGCGCTCACGAGGGTCGAGGGGCGGGTACCCTGGCTAGGATACCACGCCCGTGCAAGTGGTCGGGGCGACAGGATTTGAACCTGCGGATCCTCTCGCTCCCAAAGCGAGCGCTCTACCAAACTGAGCTACGCCCCGATGCCTTTGCCTTTATACCATCCGAAGTCAATTGCCGTCTTTCGGCGATGGCAATTAGCACAGCGAACGACACATTTAGCCATTTCTCGTTCGATCCTCTCCCAACTCGCCCCACGGCTAACGAGGATACTGACGTCTGCCGTCTTCGTCCCCGGCACGTGATCGAAGTCTAAGACGAGAATGTCATCGTTGCCGCAGTCCACGCAAGGGTGATGGTTCAGGTACCAAATCATGAGTTCGCGGTTTCGCTGGCGGTATCGCTTCGTGTTGGCCATCCGGCGAGATTTGTGCAGGGCAGCATTGCGAAGATAATGGGCCCGGCAATATATCCTCTGACACTCCCGACACTATGAACGTGGTTTGCTTTTAGCGGTTCGCTTCGCGAACGCTTCTGACGGAAGCATTACTTTACACATTGGACAACGTTTCATCATGCGATGATCATCGCATGCGAAAGTGCCACCTGTATGGCAATTTAAAACGCGAGTGCGTGAAATCCGACGTAACGCGACAAATCGATTTGCGGTAAATCCGATGCGAAGATGCGCACCTGATCGAGTTGCAAGCCGATGCGCACGGCCGCGCGCATCACGCGGACGTTACTTCCTGGTACCAGCGCCTGACACCACGACGCGCCGTAGGTGCGCCGCAACGCTACCAGAGCAAACCCGAAGAACTGCGTGAGATACGCACCCGAGGCCGCGATCATTGGCCCGATCCGCCCGTCCGGCCAAACGTACACATAGCCGACACACTCGTCGTTGAGCAGCAGCAACGTGCCGCTGGCCACTTGCGCGAAACTCGCGTGATCGTTCTGGCGCGCCGTGCCGCGCGCTTCGCGATCGAGCGCCGAAAGAACGGTCGCGTGCGCTTGCGGATCGATCGGCATCGTGACGAAGCGGTACTCGCCGGCGGCCATCGGCAGCAGATCGTCTTCCTTCGGAATCTCACCGGCCACGCGCAGCACCGGCACGTGTAAACCGACGCCGAGCCGAAGAAAGAACGCCATCCCATCGGTGTTCGCCGCGTCCAGCATCCCCGATCGCGATACGTCACCGGCATCGCGCGCCACCTCGCGCAGGATACGCGATCCGAGCCCCTGACGGCGAAACGACGGCTCGACGTAGAGCTCGCTCAAAAACCACTCATCCTCGAGCGCGTGCGCAAACCCGATCGCGATCGGCGTGCCTTCGTCGCGCGCGACCCATGCGCCACGCGGCGCGCCGTCGGCAAGGTTGATGTACAGTTGCCGGCTGCTCTCGTCGGGCCATCGACGTGCGGCCATTTCGCGCACGTCAGCCTCACTGGCCGCGGCGACCTGCACGTCGTTCACGTCGGCAGCGCCTCGATCAACGCGCGTGCCGCTCGGCCGCGATGACTCAACTCGTTTTTCTCGCGCTCGGGAATTTGCCCAAACGTCTTACCGATCGGTGGATAGTAAAAGAGCGGATCGTAACCGAAGCCGTTCTCGCCGCGCAATTCCGGCGCGATCTCTCCCCGCACGTCGCCTTCTACGACGATCTCGCGTCCCTGCGGCAAGACCAGCGCCATCACGCAGACGAACCGCGCACCGCGCAAGCGACCACCCTTCTCGTCGACCTCGCGCATCATCGTCGCCAGGCGTTGCGGCCACGGCGTGCCGGCGCCCGCATAGATCGCCGAATCGACGCCTGGGCCACCGCCGAGCGCGTCGAGCTCGATGCCGGAATCGTCGGCGAGCACCGCGGCATCGATGATGCCGGCCTCATGCAATTGCGAACGAAGGGCGCGCGCTTTGAGCAGCGCGTTGTCAACGTAGCTTTCGTGGCCTTCCTCGGGATCACGATACGCGGCATACGTTCGCAACTCGAGCGATGAATCGCCAAGCATGGTGCGGATCTCCGCCAGCTTCCCCTCGTTCTTTGACGCGAGGTAAGTGATCACTTACTCTTCGAGTTTGAGAACGGCCATGAAGGCTTCTTGCGGGAGCTCGACACGGCCGACGCGCTTCATGCGCTCCTTGCCGGCCTTCTGCTTCTCCAATAATTTGCGTTTGCGCGTGATGTCGCCGCCATAGCATTTCGCCAAGACGTTTTTCCTGATCGCGCTGACCGTCTCGCGCGCGACGATCTTGCCGCCGATCGCCGCTTGAATCGGTACGTCGAACATCTGCCGCGGAATCAGTTCTTTCAATTTCTCGGCTAAGGCGCGACCGCGTGCGGCCGCCTTCTCGCGTGCCACGATGAACGAGAGCGCGTCGACCGGTTCGGCGTTGAGCAAGATTTCGAGCTTCACCAGATCGCCTTCGCGATACCCGATGACCTCGTAATCCAATGAGGCGTAGCCCTTGGTCCGCGATTTGAGCTGATCGAAGTAGTCCACGATCACCTCGATCAACGGCATCTCGAACGTCAGAATGACGCGCCCGTCGTGCAGGTACTCCATATTGAGGAGCGAGCCGCGCCGTGCGATCGTGATGTCCATGATCGAGCCGACATAGTCGGGCGGCGTAATGATCGTCGATTTGACGAACGGCTCTTCGATCGTCTCGATCACGTTGCTGACCGGCAACTTCGAAGGATTGTCGATCATCTCAACCGTGCCGTCGGTCCGGGTCACACGAAAGACGACCGATGGTGACGTCGCGATGAGGTCGATGTTGAAATCGCGTTCGAGGCGCTCCTGGACGATCTCCATGTGGAGCAAGCCCAGGAATCCGCAACGGAAACCAAACCCGAGCGCCACCGACGTTTCCGGTTCGTACGCGAGCGCCGCGTCGTTGAGCTTCATCTTTTCCAGCGCTTCGCGCAGATCGCCGTACTCTGCGCCTTCGTTCGGGTAGAGCCCGCAATACACCATCGGCACCGCTTTGCGATAGCCCGCCAGCGGTACGTGCGCCGGATTACTGGCCTCAGTCAACGTGTCGCCGACATCGATGTCGCCGAGCGACTTGATGTTCGCGATGACGTAACCCACGCTCCCCAAGGTGAGCGTCTTGGTCGGCAACATCGCCGGGCTAAAGACGCCGACCTCGGTGCATTCATAGACCTTTTGGTGCGCCATCGACATGAAGCGGCTTCCGGCTTTGAGTTCGCCGTCGACTACGCGTACGTACGAAACCACGCCGCGATAGGGATCGAATTGCGCGTTGAAAACCAGCCCGCGCAGAAGATCGCGATGACCCTTGGGCGGGGGAATACGGGTTACGATCGCTTCGAGAATTTCATCGATGCCGATGCCGTTCTTGGCACTCGCGAGGATGCACTCACTGCGCTCGATGATCAAGAGCTCTTCGACTTCGCCCATAACGCGCTCGGGATCGGCGGCCGGCAGATCGATCTTGTTGATCACCGGAATGATCGTGAGGTCGTGTTCCACCGCGAGGTGATAGTTCGCGAGCGTCTGCGCTTCAATGCCTTGCGCCGCGTCGATGATCAGCAGCGCGCCTTCACACGCGGCGAGCGACCGCGAAACTTCGTACGAGAAGTCGACGTGTCCCGGCGTATCGATCAGATTGAGCTGGTAGGTCTCGCCGTTGCCCGACTTATAATTCAGCGTGACCGGGTGCATGCGAATAGTGATGCCGCGCTCGCGTTCGAGGTCCATCGCGTCGAGCGCCTGATCTTCCATGTCGCGCATCGCGACCGTCTTGGTCAGCTCGAGCAAACGGTCCGAGAGCGTGGTCTTGCCGTGATCGATGTGCGCGATAATACAAAAATTGCGGACGTTCGCCGCAATTTCGGTACGATGCGGGTTGTCGGCCTTGATGCTCACACTAGTACGAAGCGACGCATACGTTGTTGATCGCCATGCCGATGATCCACGGTACGACGTAGATTACGAGAACGAAGAGGACGATGAAGGCGATATCCAAGCCGCCGACCGGCGGGATGATACGCCGAATCGGATTGAGGAGCGGTTCGACCAGCATCGCGAGATATCGCGTCCAGGGCCCGCGCAGGTCCGGCAGCCACGAGAGCAGCGCGTAGATGATCAATACCGCGGTATAGATCTTGAAGATTAAAAGGATCGGCCCGTAGAGCGCGCACAGGAAATTCACGGCGAAGTACGTTCTACGGAAGCGCGGCTAAGACATTTGCCGGCACGCCGTGCAAGAACGGCGTCGGATCAACCGGCGATCCCTCGTACATGACCTGATAGTGCAGGTGTGGACCGGTTGCGAAGCCGGTCGCGCCCACGAGGCCGATGTTTTGGCCCTTGTAGACATGCGTGCCAACCGCGACCATTACGCGCGAAAGATGTGCGTACCAGGTGTGATACCCGTTACCGTGATCGATATCGATCTTGATACCGTAGCCGCCGTCGTACCAATTTGCCACGACAGTGCCTGCAGCCGACGCGCGAACCGCGTCGCCATAGTTGCCGTCCAAATCGACGCCGGGATGAAATTCAACATCGGGATAGGTGCGATAGCAGTAGCAACCGATAACCTCGGCCCCGTCGACCGGATCGATCGACGGTATCGCCGCGATCATCTGAGCGCGGGCGAGGTCGCGCAGGTGACGGATGTTCAGAACGTGCATCGCGAGCTGGCGCATCGAGTCGGATTCGTGCGCGACCGCAACGCTTTCCGCGCTCAAGGCGTCGACGCGAGCCGCAACCGCGGGAAGCGTCGCGCCGCGCACCCACGAGGTCTTCTGCCGTGCCGATGAACCGGAGGGCGGAGCCCCGATGAGCTGGCGGATCTCGGTGTTCTGTTTCTGCACGTGTTGAAGCTGTTTGCGCAAGGTCTCGGTCTGGCGGTCAATCTGCCGCAACGATGCCTGCTGCGCGGCAGCCTGCGCGGCGAGGTGAGCCACCTCCATGCGCGCGCGAACGACCTCGGCGAACGCAAAGCCGACGGAGCCTAAGATCACAAGTGCAAGCGCGCCAAGCGCGGCGGCCATGTGGCGGCGCCGAACTTGGAAACGATGGACCGTCTCGCCCCGTTCCGGGACGATCTTCACGTAATATCTGTCCGTTATCATGCTTTCGACGATCGCGCTAACTCGATCGCGCGGAGTTCTTCTTCCGAAGCGTTGACTGCCGGTTTGTATCGGTTGACGGCTTTGCCGTACGTCCGCGTGTCGGTGCGTGAATAGATACTCGAGATCACGACGCCGTCTCCCTCACGATTGAGCAGAGCCAGCGCATAGGACAGTTCCGAACCGGTATCCTCAAAGGCGTCGTAGCGAACAAATCCCACCCGGGAGACATCCGTCCGAGCCAGGGTTTCGAGTTCGCTTACCTGCTCGGCGACCCTTTTGAGGCCAGCTTGCTCGGTGGACAAAGCGGATTCGATCGCGCCGAGTCGCCCAGCCGCACCGGCGCCACCGCCGATGAGGCCATCGTGCAGCGCCAATAACTCGCGCATTCGGCGCAGCGCCGGCCCGACCACCGTAAGGTGATAAACGAGCAGCGCGACAAGGGCCGCGACAAAGGCTGCAACCGCAGCATAAATTGGCATTGAATTCATAACAATAAGGAACCACGACGAGGGTTGAGGTAATTCACGGCACCCGTAAAAACTCGCTTACCGTTGCTACCTTCCGGTCCTGGCGGGGTTCACAAGGTTACGCCGCGTGAAGCCCAACCCCCATCATGGCCACGCCATGATACCACAAGCCCAAAGGCGTGCTTGCCAAGGAGGTCACAGAGGTGGAACTGCTCCTTGCCCTGGTGCTGACGAGCGCGACCTTCACGCCCGGGACCACGGTTCCCGCGACGATGGTCGCCAGACCCTGCGGGGGATCCAACATCTCGCCGCAACTCGCGTGGCACGACGCCCCGCCCGCGACACGTAGCTTCGCGCTGATCGTGCACGACCCCGACGCGCTGCACCAGGACGGCTTCTATCATTGGGTTGCCTACAACCTCGCACCCGACCAGCGCGACATCGCGGCCGGTTCGCAGGCGCCCGAATTACAAACTGGCCTCAACGGCACCGGCTCGACGGGCTACTTCGGACCGTGTCCGCCGCCCGGCAAAGTCCACCACTACCACATCACCCTGTACGCACTCGATACGCGCATCGAGTCCACGCAGCCGCTCGATGCAGCGCAATTACAGTTGCGGATGCGCGGGCACATCCTCGCGCAAGTGGAGTTGGTGGGGCTTTTCGAGCGCTGACGGCGAAGCCTCGAACATAAAGATGGAAGACGTCGTCATCAAAGTCCGTGAGAACGGCCCCTACCTCGTCACCGGGCGGGTGCGCCTGATCGACGCCGACGGTAATCCGTACACGGTCGATGAGAACTTCGTCCTCTGCCGCTGCGGCGGTTCGGTGCTCAAACCGTTTTGCGACGGAAGCCACCGTGAAAATGGGTTCTGCGCGACGCAGCGCGCAACACCACAGGAGTAGTTCATGCCATCCTACGTTCGCGCCGGCTCGCTTCCGCATAAACGCCACATTCAGTTCCGCCGTCCCGACGGCGGACTCTATGCCGAAGAACTCTTTTCCACCAAGGGATTCGAGAGCGTGTACTCGCTGCTGTACCATCAGCGTCCGCCGACGGCGACGCTGGAGGTCCGTCCGTGGGATCGTCCGGCGGTGCGCCTCATGCCAAACGAGCCGCTGCGCAACCGCCATTTCAAAACCGCGCAAATACAGACCGGCGGCGACGCAATCGATTCTCGCCGCGCGCTCTTGGGGAACGACGACATGCTCGTTTCGATTGCGCAGGCCGACGCGCCGATGGAGTACTGGTACCGCAACACCGGGGGCGACGAGCTGCTCTTCATTCATCACGGTGCCGGCGTCATCGAAACGCCCTTCGGTGACCTCGCCTATCGTGCACACGACTACGTTGTGATCCCCACCGGCACGACCTATCGCGTGCTTCCGGCCTCCTCGACACGCATGCTCGTGCACGAGTCGCGCGGCATGGTCACGATTCCGCGACGTTACCGTAACGAGTTCGGTCAACTCGAGGAACACGCGCCCTACTACGAACGCGATTTTCGCGCGCCGGTGCTCAAGACACCAGTCGACGCGCGCGGTGAGTACGAAGTCCGCGTGCAAAATGCGGGCCGCAACGCGGTCTACATCGTGCAGAATCATCCGTGCGACGTCGTGGGTTGGGATGGATACTGCTATCCCTACGCCTTCAATCTTGAAGAATTCGCGCCGATCACCGGCAAACTCCACCAGCCGCCGCCCGCTCATGCGACCTTCGAAGCGCCGGGGGCGGCATTCTGCGCATTTGTGCCGCGACTGTTCGACTACCATCCGCTCGCAATTCCGGTGCCCTACAATCACTCCAGCGTCGATTGCGACGAAGTGATCTTCTACGTCAGCGGAAACTTCATGAGCCGCCGTGGCGTCGAAGAGGGTTCGATCACGCTTCATGCCGCGGGCGCGCCGCATGGCCCGCAACCCGGCGCCGTTGAAGCCAGCCTCGGCAAAACCTCGACCGACGAAATCGCCGTCATGGTCGACACGTTCAAGCCGCTGCATTTGGCGCAGTCGGCGATCGACGTCGAAGACGAAAAGTACTATCGTTCCTGGATCGAAGAACCAGCGCCTACGATTTAGCCGGAGCGATCACGCCGCGCGCCGCGCCGAATCCGATGCGGAAGTCGCCTTGCACGCACCAACCGCGCAGCGTGACCTCATCGCCATCTTGGAGAAAGCCCCGCACCTCGCCGTCGGGCAAATGGATCGGCTGGGTCGCGTTCTGGGTGAGCTCGATCAGACTGCCCTGCG
>DATHMY010000224.1:0-3366 GCA_035486535.1 Candidatus Acidiferrum sp. | reverse complement strand
TTCGCGTTCGAGCGCGATCGTGTAGGGCAACGCCGCATGCTCGATCGTCCGGACGATCGTCTCTTCGCCCTCGATACAATCGACGACGCTCGACGATGCGTAGATCACCGCGCGCAATCCGCCGGCGTCGGCCATCGGCACCGCAATTGCGATGCGATCCGTCGGTACCAGCAGTCCATCGTATCCGGTCGCACGGTGTCCGTCGAGTGCGGCACGGGACGGCAGATAGTCGGCAACGTCGCGCCGCAGACGCGCGCCGACGAAGTGCTGGACGCGCGCGCCTTCGGCGAGCGCGCATTCGAGTTCTTCGCCGCGCGGCGTGAACGCCAGCACCGCGTCGATCGCCGGGTCGCGTCGCGCGATCAGCCTCGCCAGTGCTTCGATCACCGCCTCGCTCGAGCGTCGAGACGCATCGAGCATTACCCGCACCGCGTCAAGTATAAATTCTTCGCGCATCGTAACCGCGTGCACGTCGGCGCGCTGCGCGCGCATCGCCGCGCCGGCTCGCAATGCGAACGATCCAAGGATCGCGCACACGAGGACGGCGACGGCAATCGCGATGCTCATACGGTCCCCCGGTGCAGTGCCCGCAGCGCCGGAGAAGAGGACCCCTTCGCGCGTCGAACGTGTGCAGACGTGCTCGATCCGAAAGACTGGTCCGCCTTTCGTGCGCTCAGCCACGCGGCGCTCGATGACGCGCTGGATTATCTCGAGGGGATTCGCGATCGTCCCGTCTGGCGCGAAATGCCCGATGACGTGCAAGCGCGCCTGAACGAGCCGTTGCCGATCGATCCGACACCGCTGGATGCGGTGTACCGTAGCTTCGTCGAATCGATCTTTCCGTACGCAAGCGGCAATACGCACCCCCGCTTCTTCGGCTGGGTGCAAGGGGCCGGCACGCCGACCGGCGCGGTAGCCGATCTGCTCGCCTCGACGATGAATCCCAACGTCGGCGGTCGCAATCACGGCGCCGTCTTCGTCGAACGCGCGGTGCTGCGTTGGTTCTGCGAACTCTTTGGATTGCCCGACGGCGCAAGCGGCGTCTTGACCGTGGGCGCGTCGTCCGCCAATCTCATCGCCGTGCTGGTCGCGCGAACGCGCGCGCTCGGCGCGCAAGTGCGCGAGCACGGCATCACGCGTGAGGGCGGGCGCCTCATCGGCTACGCGTCGTCGGCAACACACAGTTGCGTACGACGCGCTTTTGAAGTTAGCGGTCTTGGCAGCGGTTCGCTGCGCGTCTTGCCGACCGATTCGCTCCATCGCGTGGATCCGACGGCGGTAGCGCGCGCGATTGCCGACGACCACGCAGCGGGGAACCGCCCGTTCATGCTGATCGGTAATGCCGGCACGGTGGACGTCGGCGCGATCGACCCGCTGGACGAGCTGGCCGACCTCGCCCAGCGCGAAGGCCTGTGGTATCACGTGGACGGTGCGCTGGGCGCACCGGCAATGCTCTCGTCCTCACTCGCGCCCCGCCTGCACGGGCTCGAACGGGCGGATTCGATTGCCTTCGATTTCCACAAGTGGCTGCAGGTGCCGTACGATGCCGGCGCGCTGCTGGTGCGCGATGGCGAACTGCATCGCGAGACCTTTGCGTCCACCCCGAGCTACTTGACGCGTATGCCGCGCGGACTTGCGAGTGCACAGCCCTGGTTCACCGACTTCACGATCGATCTCTCACGCGGCTTTCGTGCGTTGAAGATCTGGTTCACGATGAAGGAGCATGGGGCCAGTGGCATCGCGGCAGCGATCGAGGCCAACGTCCGGCAAGCGCGCCTCTTGGGCGATCTTATCGATGCCGACCGCGACTTCGAACTACTGGCGCCCGTGCAGTTGAATATCGTTTGCTTCCGTTACCGCCGTGCCGATCTCGACGAGGACGAACTCGACCGCTTCAACGACGAGTTGGTGATCGCGTTACAGGAGAGCGGCGAAGCCGTCGCCTCATCGACGACGGTGGGCACGCACCGTGCGATCCGCATCTGCATTATCAATCATCGAACGACCGACGCCGATCTGGTTTATACGCTCGGCGCCATCAAAAGATTGGCCCACCACACAGGAACCTCAAAAAACCCGGCGGTATAGCGTTCGTATGAAGCGTCTTGTTGCTACTCTCCTAGCTGCGGCTTTTGCCGTGGCTCCAATTGCTGTTCTCGCCGCCTCCGGCTCCGCATCGGAAAAGCTGCTGAGCAAGATGGAATGGCGTCTTGCCGGTCCGTACATCGGCGGTCGCGTGGTCGCGGTGGCCGGTGTGCCCGATGACCCCAATCTCTTTTATATGGGTGGCGTCCAGGGCGGCGTCTGGAAAAGCGAAAATGCCGGCAACTCCTGGGACAACATCACCGACGGCAAGATGGGGAAGATTTCGCACAGCATCGGCTCGATTGCCGTGGCCCCGTCAAACGCGAAGATCATTTACGTCGGCACCGGCGAGAGCGACATTCGAGGCGATTGGGAGAACGGCGAGGGGATCTACAAGTCGACCGACGCCGGAGAAACCTGGCAATACGCCGGCCTGCGCGAGACGCGTCAAACCGGGACGATCGTCATCGATCCACACAACCCGAACATCGTCTACGCGACGTCGATGGGGCACGTCTTCAAACCCAATCCCGATCGTGGCGTGTATAAGACGGTCGACGGGGGCAAGACCTGGCAGAAAGTGCTCTTCGTCGACGACAATACCGGCGCGAACAACATCGTGATGGACGCGAAGAACCCAAACGTATTGTATGCGACGATGTGGCAAGCGCAGCGCACCGAGTGGGCGCTGACGAGCGGCGGCCCCGGCAGCGGGATCTACAAGACGGTCGACGCCGGTAAGACCTGGAAAAAGATTTCCAGCAATCCCGGCTTTGCCACCGGCACGCTCGGCAAAATGGGCGTCGCCGTGGCTCCGAACAACTCGAACGTTGTTTATGCAGTCGTGCAGGCGAAAGAGGGCGGGGTTTTCCGCTCCGATAACGCCGGCGCAACGTGGTCGCGCGTCAACAGCGAGTGGAAGCTCCGTCAGCGCGCCTTCTACTATATGTGCGTCTACGTCGACCCGACCAACTGGAAAGTCGCCTATGCGCCCAATGTCGACAGCGTCTTCAAGACGACCGACGGCGGCCACACGTGGAAACCACTCGGCCCAGGCCTTGGCGACAACCACATCGTCTGGATCAATCCACACAATCCGAAGATCCTGATCATCGGTGACGACGGCGGCGCCAATGTCTCTGTCGACGGCGGAAAAACGTTCAGCACCACCCAGAACCAGCCGCTTTCGCAGTTCTATCACATCGTGCTCGACGGACAGTTTCCGTACCACATGTACGGGGCGATGCAGGACGCCGGCGCATTCGAGATACCCAGCGCATC
>DATHMY010000223.1:0-14220 GCA_035486535.1 Candidatus Acidiferrum sp. | reverse complement strand
GCAATCGTTGTGACCGCGCTCGCGACCGCGCTGGCCTTTCTCGGCAACGGTTTGACCGCGCAGATCGGCGCGGCGCTTTGGGGCGTCGGCACCGTTGTGCAAGACTCGTTGCTGCTCGCGCTGGTGGCCAGCGTGATCACGCAGCGCCGGGGCGCGACCACGTTTGGGCGCTTCGACTTGATCTTCGGGATTGCGTGGTTCGCGGGGAGCGCACTCGAAGGCGCGCTCCTCGACCACTCGATTCCGGCGCTGGTGATATTCTCGATCGCGCTGCAGGCGATCGCGATTCCGTTCTTCCTTACAGGAAGCGCATCTGGTTCGCGAGCTCCCTCTCGGTGATGGTAGTATAATCGGCCTATGATCGACCTAAAGACGAGGTTCATCGCAGTCTCTACCTACCACGTTGCGGCAGAGAATTTCGCGAGGGTTACACAGGCAGCAACGCGATTGATGGAACGCGAGGTTTCTGTGCTCGATGGCTTTTGCGAGGGTGCCGTCATCACCGACGAGGCGAAGACGCGCATGTTGCTCGTGACACAGTGGTCATCGAAGCACGACTGGGCCCAAGCATTTTGGGAGCCGCGCATCGGCGATGCGGTCGCCGGCTTCGTGGAAGACGCCACGAAGTACGAAGTGCAGACCTTCGAACCGCTTACGATCGTGCGAAGGTAGAACTTATTGCTGCGGTGGCCACTGCAGCATTCGGTACACGCGTGCAAGTGACCGGAGGCTGCGGACTTCGGATCGCTCGAATTCTTCGACGGTCGACTCCAAGTCGGCGCGCCGGACTCTCGCGTGAGCCGCCTGCGCAATTGCTTCTGCCTGACTGAGTATCTCTTGGGGTTCCATTGACTACCTATTACCCGGTTTACCCGATATTGCAAAACATCGGCAACCGGCCGACCGAACGTTAGGTTACGGTCTTCCGTTCTGCGTTAAGAGATAGTCGACGATTGCACTGACATCGCTCTGCGCGATCGGCGCACCGTAGGCTTTTTGCATCTTTAGCACCTCCGCCGTCCACTGTTTGCTATTGAGCGGCGGCTGCGTGTAGATGTACGCCGCGGAGTGGCAGGTCGCGCAATTCGCGGTGACGAGGTCTGCGCCCGGCCCCGGTTTGAATTGCACGTTGTCCGGCGGTAACGTGACCGTCACGGTCGAAGAGGCCGCCCCCAGAATGATCAGCGCCGACGCTAACGCGGCGGTCCGTAGCACAGGATTGCTCATGACACACCGACCTGGTAGGTCTCGATCACGTTCCGTAAATACCCGCCGGGATTCCAAACCGGAGTCGTTGTCTGCGTCTTGCCATCGTTCGACGTCGCGCGACACGCGAGCACGTACGACGTTCCGCTCCGCGCGGTAAAGCTGCTTTCCCAGCCGCGGAACGAGAAATTGCCAAGGTTCTCACCGAGCGATGCTTTGCGCCACGTCGATCCGCCATCGGACGAAAACTCGACCTGCGCAATGCCCGTACCGCTGTCGAAAGCAATACCACGAATCGTCTGCGTGCCGGGCGCGATCGTTTGACCGCTGGTGAGATTGGTGATGAACGAACGCACGGTCAGTTTGTTGATCGGGATCGTGGAAAAGCCGGTTTGGGTCGGCGTAACCGTGTTCCCTGGGGTATCCGGAATGCGGTACGCGGTCTTCATCCAGTAATTATCGTCGATCGTGTCGATCGCTTCGATCTCCCCGAGCATCTTCATCCAGTACGTCGCGTACCAGCCCGGAACGACGAGCCGTACGGGATAGCCATTGAGCAGCGGCAATGGTTCACCGTTCATCTCGTACGCGATCAACATGTTCGCATCGAGATCAGCGATCGAGAGCGCTTTGACAAAGGGCGGTGTCGCGTCGAGGAGCGGTTGTTCGAGCCCGCGGAAGCGAATCTGGACCGCGCTGCTTTTGAGGCCGGCCTTCCCGAGAACGTCGAGCAGACGCGCACCGGCCCAGCGCGCGTTGCCCATTGCGCCGTTATCCCACTGTCCGCCCGGAACGCGCGGCGAAAAGAGCCCACGACTGTTGCCCGAGCATTCATTCACCGCAACGATCTCAACGCGTTCGAACTGGCTGCGCAGATCCTCGATGCTCAAGCTCAGTGGACGACTGACGCTACCGTGAATCTTGATCCGGTGCGTTGCGCCGTCAACGCTGGTGGGAATGCCGGCCAGGTGCCAGCGCACGAAAAACGCGTCGTTCGGTGTGAGGAGGCCTTCGTCAAAAATCCCGAACGGCGTCTCCAGCTGGGGCGGCCGCGGAGTGAGCACGATCAGCGAGCGCTTTTGCGGATAAGCCACCAGCGGCCGGACACCGTTTGCAAAAGGAAGGGTTACGGTGGCGGTGGCGGCCGATGCCGCCCCAATGAGGAAGTCGAGGCGCGGTAAGGTCATGGAACCTCCGTCAACACTTCTACTTATTGAACAAATCTACCATAGGCACGACGCCGGGCGCCGCCGCACGCATCAAGTAGTCATGGATGCCGAAGGCATCTTCGATGGTGCGCAAGAGCGAGTAGTGATTGTACGGCGTCGCATCGACCGCCCCGCGTGGACCGTGATTGGTGATCACGACGGTTGGGATGTGGCCACCGCCGACATTCGCCGGATCCGATGGATCGTTGCCGCAGCAACCCTGCGTTCCGTCGCCGTCGTCCTCGTCGAAGGTGATGACGATGGCGGCGTTGCCCTGCGACCACGCAGGCGAGTTCATAATGGCGTGGGTGAGCGTGGCGAGCTCGCGATCACCGCGCGCGATCAGCGCCGCCGGCGCATCGAAGCGGCAGTCGGCGGGCGTCCCCGAGCCGGACGCGCCATGCATTTCGTTGCACACATTCGGCACGATCAGGCTGAACGCCGGGATATCGCCGCTGCGCAAATCGGCGTCGAGCGCGTCGAAGCCGACCAGGTGTTGCGCGAGGTGCGGATCGTGTTGCACGCCGGTAAAGTTGACGAAGCCCGAATGCTTCGATGCGTAGTACCCGGCCACGACCGCAAGTGAACCTGCCTGCGGCAACGACTCCTCGTAGTTCTTCCACGAAAGACCGGCCGAGTCTAATTGCGTGGCGAGGCTCGGTGCATCGATCGTGTGATTCACGTAGCCGGGGCGATCGCTGTGC
The DNA here is from genome assembly GCA_035486535.1 of Candidatus Acidiferrum sp. Classification (GTDB taxonomy): domain Bacteria; phylum Vulcanimicrobiota; class Vulcanimicrobiia; order Vulcanimicrobiales; family Vulcanimicrobiaceae; genus Aquilonibacter. The sequence goes on along the minus strand of DATHMY010000223.1, from coordinate 11,102 downwards.
GAACAGTACGGGCGGCTGTCGTGCGGCTTACAATAGAACGCGTCGTCGTCGCGAATTCCGTAGGTGTAGCCCCCGACCATCGCCACGTAGTTCGGTTCACTTGGATGCGTCTCGGCGTAGAATTGCGACGCTGAGCCGTAGGTTTTCGCGAGGTTCGTGATCACCGGCGCGTCCTTGCTGCCGACGATACGCGCGTAGTCCTTGTTCTCTTCGACGATCACGAAGATATGCTGGTACCGTGGCATCGCGACATCGGCCGGTGTGACCGCTGCAAGAACGAGCGCTAACAATCCGATCATTTTTGCATCGACTCCAGTTGCCACCGCAGCGGCGCAAGTGAGACGCGAATCACCCCGGTTTGCGGACGATCGTAGTCAACCACCATCTCGAACACGAGCACGATCGCCGCAATGTAGATTATCGAAAAGACGGCCGGCCGGGCGCCGGCGCGCGCGAAACTGAGGCCGAGTGAGAAGATCGCAACGAAGATCAGCAAAAACGTCAAGCCGACCGCAGCCACCGGGATGTGCTGCGTGAGCGCCGCCTTTTGCTCGCTCGAATCATCGATCGTGTCATTCATTGTCTGCATCAACAGCGAATAGCCGAGGTTGCTTTCGTGCGCGCGCAAGGTGTCGGACGCAATGCCCCAAAGCACGGCCTGATCGCGCACACTGTCATTGAGCTCGCGGTCAAGAATCGCCGGGTCGCTCGGCGCCGCGTAAGCTTGCAACCGAAGTGCCGTGTATTTTACCAGCGTTTGCCGGAACGTTGCGCGCAGCGGGTCAGGAAGCTGATTCGCGCGTAGCCAGGTCGTTCCGATATCGTTGGCCTCTTTGATAACCAGCTCGCGACGGATGTCGTAGCGCCCTTGCGCTTGCGAAAACGAGAAGCCCAACATGAACGCGACGAGCGCGAGCAGCCCAGTTTGGATTGCATTCCACAGCTCGTCGTTGGTCTCGAAGTGGCGAACCAGCGGCCCGCCAAAACGGTACGTTATCTCGAGCACCGCTACCAAAATGATGACCACCAGTCCGATGAAGATCACCGGCGGATCGTGGAAAATCAAGTCAGACATGATATCATTTTCCGGGTAGCCTATGGCTTCGCAGAGGAGGTATCACTATGCATGCTCGGCATGCGTTCGCCATCTTGCTTCTTTTCTCCATTTTTGGTGCCCTTAGCATCGCGCGCGCCGGTGCGACCGGAACGATGCGCGTGCAGCAGAGCGACGGCACCGTCCAGGTCTATCGCGACGTCCTCATTCGGGTCGCGCAGCGGACGCTGCGCATCGGGTCGAAGGATCGCAAAGGCGTTCTCGTCATCGACCGCGCGGCCTGCACCTACGCCGGTTCCGTCCTGCGCTGTTTGCCCTCGACGATGAAGTTCGAGCAATCTGGCCAGACGCACGAGATCCAGCTGATTACCGGGACGATTTATGTGAATCTTACCGACGACACGCAGCAGCTCCACCACTCTTCGACGCAACTTTCCCCGCACGACGTGCTTCTCATGATGCAAACGCAGCGCGGAACCTATATCTCCCTGCACGGTCATATCGACGAGATGCAACCATGAAGATGATTCGCAACGCAACCGCACTTGCATTGATCGTTACCATGCTGCCGCTCAGTGCACTCGCGCAGCGCCGCCCAGCGGGCGGTGGTGGCGGCGCTCGCCCGGCACCTGCAGCACGGCCGGCCGCACCGGCGCAACGGCCGGCAGCGCCGTCGGGGGGCTTCAACTTCAATCACGACACCCGCCCGAGCAATCCGAACCCGCCCGCGCGGCCAAATACTCCGCCGGCGCGTCCGAACAACCCAAATCCGCCGCCGGCGCGCCCGAACAACCCCAATCCGCCGCAGCGGCCACCGAATAACAACCAGCCGCGGCCGCCGAACAACACCCAACCGCGTCCGCCAAATCCAGGCTATCGGCCGCCAAATCCGAGTTACCGCCCGCCGAACTATCGGCCCGTTCATTCAGTGATCGTGGTGAATCCGGTCTACCGCGGACCAGCTTGGGGTTGGAACCGTGGCGTCGCCTGGTATCCGGCGCCCGCCTATTGGGGCGGCGGTTTTTGGGGAACGCTCGCGATCGCGGCAACGTCAGCGGCCGTATTCGGCTACATCTACGGTCAGAACAATCAACAGATCGTCTCGTATCAGGTGCAGCCAAATAGTCCGGGCGCACAGATGTTGCAAAACTACCAACTCACGCAGACACAATGCGGTCCGCCCAACCTCGTGGTTATCTACGGGCCGAATAATAGCGTGATCTGCGCCTACCCGAACAACCTCGTGTCGGCCGGCACCTACAGCCTCGATCCGTCGACGTTGACGATCTCGTCGTACTAAATCGCGGCGGCCCGGGCTTCATAGGCCCGGGCCTCGCGTTCGAGTACCTCGAGCACGGCATACTCCGAGGCGGTCGGCCTAGCATCGGCCGACGCAACCTCGGAAGCTAGGAAACTCAACTTCCCATAGACGTGCTCCGGAAAGCGGAGCGCGTCTTCTTCTTGCGTCACTTCGGGATTGTAGATCTCGTGCAGCAGCGCATCGACCGCAGCGCGTTTCGAGGGATCCTTAGACGCGATCGACTGCAAGTGCCCGATCGTGCCCGTCAACGCTACCAGATCGCGGCGCACGTGCAGCAAGAACCTAAGTTGTTCACGCAACGCAGCGATGCTCGCCGGCGAGCGCGGGTCCTTACGAACGTGCAGCATCCCTCCGACGTCGCGATGGCCAACGAGGATGCGGACCGCATACGTCCCAGGCGCAACCAACGGCCCGCGAAATCCGGTGTCGTGCCACGGCCTGTAGGTGCCCGCGGGTTCGATCGGATCGTAACGGAGGTTCCACCACACACGGTTCACGCCCGCGACCGGATGCTTCACGTCGATCGTGCGAATCACGCGCGTACCGTCGAGTACCTGAATTCGCACGCCGCTTAGCGGCGTCGAACCGAGCCAGAAATTGATATCTGCGCCGTAACCGGGGTTGTCGCCCCAGACTGTCGTCACCGCTTGCGAGGAGCTCAAACGGAAGCGATACGCGTCGCGCAGCGTGAAAAGGTGAAGCGGTTGCGCGCGTACCGCATCGCTCATCTCCTGCAACGGATGCAGGTCGTCCAGGATCCAGATGCCGCGCCCGTGCGAGCCGGCCACCAGATCGTCGAAGCGGCGTTGCACGGTGAAATCGTAATATGGCGCGGTCGGCAAACCATATGCCATCTTGATCCAAGATGCACCATCGTCGTAGGAATACCAGAGCGCTGTTTCCGTTGTCGCGTACAGCATCCCGCGTCTCACTGGGTCAGGGCGGATCATGCGCGTGTAACTATCCTGCGGTAGGCCGTCCGAAATCAGACGCCAGCTTGCGCCATAGTCGTGCGTCACGTAGAGATGCGGCGCGCGATCGCCCCACTTGTGCGCGTCAGCCGAAAGATACGCCGTCGCCGCATCAAATGGTGACGGCGCGACGTAATCGACGCGTAGCCAGTGCCGGTCGCGCACGAACGCAAATGGTTGCGGCGTGACGTTACGCCAATGAGCGCCGCTATCGCGGGTGAGCCACACCAGCCCGTCATCGCTGCCGGCCCAAATCGTTCCGTCACGCAACGGCGACGGGCCGATACAGAAAACGACGCCGTAGTACTCAACACTGGTTTGATCCGGAGTGATCGGCGTACCTGACGTTTGCTGACGCGACTTGTCGTTGCGGGTGAGATCCGGACTGATCGCGTGCCACGTCGCACCGAAGTCGTCGGTTAGGAAGATCCGGTTGCCGCCCATGTACAAGCGGTTGGGATGTTGCGGTGAGGTCGCAAGCGGCGCCGTCCATTGGAAGCGATACTTCAGCGGTGCGGCCGCCCAGCCCATCGCGTCCTCGGGCCACACGTTGATCGCGCGCGCTTGTTGTGAACGCCGATCGTAGACCGTGACCGAACCTTGATAGCTGCCGCCATAGATGAGATTTGTGTCGGCACGATCGAAGAGAATCCAGCCGCTCTCGCCACCGCCGGCGGTGAAGAAATCGCTGGTCGTGATCCCCTCTTCATTGAGACTGTTGCTCGGTCCACAGGCGCTGCCCGCATCCTGATCTTCCGAACAAATCGTGTACGGAACGCGGTCATCGGTATCGAGATGGTACGATTGCGCGATCGGCATCGGCTTCCAAACCAAGGTCTTCCCAGCATCGAGGCTGACCGCGATGCCGTCGTCGCCCGCGACCGCAAAGCGCGCGGTGTCCGTGGGATCGATCCACACCTGGTGATCGTCACCGAATCCCGCCGGGCGTCGCACGTCGTGAACGTTGTGGCCGCCATCGGTCGTCTCCAACAAATCCACCGATGGGAAGTAGACGTGATTCTCGTCCTTCGGATCGACGGTGAGCGCGGTGAAGTAAAACGGCCGCTGGTTGATAGCGTGCGATGCATTGACCATCGTCCAGGTCTTGCCGGCGTCGTCGCTGCGCCAGAGCGAGCCTGCAGGCGATTCGATCAACGCGTAGATGCGCTGCGCGTCGCTCGGTGCATATGCGACGGCGATGCGACCGGTAACGCCACTCGGCAAACCGTCGCCCACGAGTCGCGCCCAGTGATCGCCACCGTCGGTCGACCGGTAGAGACCGTCGCTCGAGCCACCGCTGGTCAAATGGTACGGTGTGCGCTCGCCTTGCCACATGCCCGCGATGAGCACGTTCGGATCCAAAGGATCGATTGCGATGCTCGACGCGCCGGTGTCGGCGTCGGTGTACAGTATCTTTTGCCACGTGATCCCACCGTCGCTGGTGCGATAGATCCCGCGATCCGCACCGGGTTTGAACGGATCGCCGAGCGCTGCAACGAAGACGCGTTGCGGATTCGATGGGTCGACGGCAATCGCCGCGATCGCAGCCGTCGCATCGAGGCCGAGGTGCTTCCACGTTTTGCCCGCGTCATCTGAACGCCACATGCCGTCGCCAAAGGCAACGTCGTTACGCAGATTGGCTTCGCCGGTACCCGCGTAGACGATCGACGGATTCGACGGGGCGACTGCGATTGCGTTGACCGAGCTGACCGGCTCGTTGTTGAAGATCGAGGTCCAGGTCGCGCCGCCGTTGGTGGTTTTGAAGAGGCCGCCGAGGCCGCCGGCGTAGTACGTCGCCGGATCGGCGGCGACGCCGGCAACGGTATCGAGCCGTCCGTCGAACGGCCCGATGTTTCGAAACTCCAGCGCGGCAGCGAAGAGCAGTGACGCGATCACGCGTCAGTAATTCCACTCCGCGTTGCTCACACCCGGCGGCGTGTTGTTGCGAACGTCCGTCGCCATCTCTTGCATCAACTCCGCCCACGTCATCGGATGCCAGCCGTGGCCCTTCATCGGGCGACCGTACCGGAACGTCGCCTTGGGCGCGGGACTGAGCGCGTCGCTGGTGAGGACATCTTCCGCCTTATAGACGGCGAGATTGAGGTAATAGCTGTCCATGTCGCCGACGATGAAGTGCAGTTTGCCAACCAGATCGGGCCCGATCGTCGACCAGTTTTCTTTCATATAAGCGACGAGATCGTAGCCGTGATCGTGCGCGTACTGCACGACGTGCTTGTCGATGACGCCGGTCGTCATATTCCACATCGGCGCGGGGTAGCCGTCGGGACCAACCGGATCGAAGATCGCCCACCAGCCGTCGAGCTGATACTGCGAGCGTCCGTGCGAGGCCATGACCAGCTCGTAGCGGCTCAGATCTTCTTCGCTGCACACCGGCTGGCCGCGCGGCGTGCGCTCGAAATAGTGCGTGTATTTGTGCCACGGATCGTCGGGCGTTTGCAACGCGAAGGCGTTCGCTTCATGGTAGAGATCGATCTGTTGAAACGCGCTCAGATCGATCGGATCCGGATCGAACACGTAGGCGCCGCCGAAGAACTTGGGATGCTGAAGCTGGAGCACGAGTGACTCCCAGCCGCCGGTCGACCCACCCTCGGTGAAGCGCGCGCGCGCTTCGCGCAGCACACGGAAGTGCGTTTCGACGTACGGTACGAGCTCGTTCATGATTGCGTCGGCATACGGTCCGCAGTTCGCGGTATTGACCGCATACGAGTCGTCGAAAAACGGACACGGGTGCTGCCAGGTCACCATCAGGAAGCGCGGAAACTTGTCGGAGTTCCACGCTTGGTAGAACTCATATCCAGTCCCGACGCCCGCGCGCTTTCCGGCTGCCGCCGATGCCGGGGTCTCGGTGCTCTTATCGGTCGTAAAATCCCACGGTATCCGTTGATAGTAGTGGTCTTGATTGTAGACGACCGGGTAGTGCGAGTCCGGATGCGTTGCATAGTCCTTCGGTAAGAGGATCGTCGCGCCGAGATAGACCGGCTTCCCCCACCACTTCGTCAGCGACGGACTGAGGATGCGGATGTGTTTGATCCACGGCGTGTCGGTGTCGTAGCCCTCGCCACCAAGCAGGGTCGCGATGTCTTTGTTCGTGACGACTTTGTCCAGCGCGAAGTGCAAGATCGTGGCACGTTTGGGATCGACATGCACTTTTTGAATTGCGCTATAAAGTGTGCCGGGTTGAAGCGAGAAGACTTGCGGCCCCCACTGCTCCGGCGCCCAGATCGTATGACCGTCGGCGCGATGGTACTGCACGTATTTCCATAAGAATGCCTCGGCGGTGTAATCACCCGCGGGCAGATCGTTCATCGACTTCACCGGGTAACCGATCGACGAACTGTCGAGCACGATGCTCTGCCCCGGTTGCACCTCGCTAACGTCGGCAGCGAAGAACGGCGGCGAACTTGCCGGCTCGAGGATTTGAATGCGCGGATCCGGTTTGTCGCTCTTGGTCAGCACGATGAAGACGCGTCCGGTAACCGGTGCACTCTGCACCGACGAGGGGAAGCTCATCTGCGCGCGGACACCGCCGAGCGCAGCCGCGAGAAGCAAAGCATGCAACATCTACTTGGTCGCCTGCGGGTACTGCGCGACGACGTTGCCGTCAGCATCGAGGAATTGTAATTCAGCTTGGCCGTTGTCGGTCACGAACATCTTGATGCGCGCTTTGCCCTTGCCGTCGGCAAGCATCACTTGCGCGGTGTTCTCGGGATCGTAGCCGAACAGGAAGCGCGTGGCCGAACGAAGCTCCGGGTGCTGCGCGATGATCGCGCGCTTTTCGTCCGTTGTCTTCGCGTTCTCGACTTGCTGGATCACGCTCATCATTTCGGGCGAGTCGTAGCGTGGGCGGTTCCAGCCAATCATGTACGCATAGGTCTTCCCGTTGGCGTTACCGTCGTCGACTTGAAGCAATTGATCGGTGACGACCGAGTCGAACGAGAGCGTGTTGCTAGATTCGAACGTTCCGTCGGGATTCTTGAGGCCGCCCCAGGTCAGGCCGCCCTGCTCGTCGCCGCGCTCATTGTAGAACAGCAGCCCGTTGTCGTCGCCGCTCGAGCGCTTGAGCGCCTTACCGTTGACGATCGGCGGCGGAAAGTCATCGTGACTGGTGACCACCACAGCCAGCTTGCCTTCGCGATCGACGACGTTGATGCGATGCACGGTCAGGGTATCGATGGTCGCATTGGAACTCGCCTCGTGCGCGGCCGCGAGCAAGAACGTCCCGGCAATCAGCGTGATCGCAAGCGAATAATACCGGAGAAAGCGCATCTCTCTGCGGATGGACTTAATAGGCATGCTCTTTACTCCTCACTAGAGATGTTTGACGAACCACTCGACCCACGCGCGGTCGATCGCTTTATTGCGCACGGGGTCAGATGGGTGATGCCCGGAGGCCGGGATCGCGATGAATTCGACGTCTTTTCCGTACCCGCGCAAGGCTGCAAAGAACTCGTAGGCCTGCGGCGTGGGCACGCGCTGATCGGTCGTATCGCTCATGATCAGCGTCGCGCCCTTTGCGTTCTGCGCGTATGTTACCGGGGAATTGCGGCGGTAGGCCTCCATGCCGCGTGCCGACCAGGGCGTGAGTCCGCCAAACAGCGTTGGCATCAAAGTGTTGAGTTGACTCAACGTTGCCTGCATCACCGTATCGTCGACCGCCGCTCCGGTTACCGATGCCTTGAAAAGGTCATAGTGCGTAAGCAGCCACGACGTCATCCATCCACCGGCCGACCAGCCCGAAGCGCCAACCCGTGACGGATCGATCATGCCGGTTGCGATCGCGGCTCTCGCTGCCGCGTAGCAGTCGGATCCGGCGCCGAACGATGGATTTTCACCGACGATGGCATCCGCGTAGGCATAGCCGAGGTTGTCGCTCGCGCGATAATTCGGCTCGAGCACGAAGAAGCCGCGCGCGGCTAAGACCTGCACCAGCGGACTGAACGACGTGACGGAGGCTCCGATCGTCGGGCCACCATGAATGACGAGCACGAGCGGGTACTTCTTCCCCGATTCATAGCCGATCGGGTACGTCAGCACGCCGTCCTCATCGAAACCGTCGTTGTGCCAGGTCAGCTCGCGCGATGGCGCCAGATCGAGGTTCGCAATCCCGTCGTTGTAGCTGGTCAGAGGCTTCGGGGCCGACGTACCGGCCCCGAGGTAATACAATTCGGACGGCCGCTTCGCGCTGCTGCCGATGAACGCGATCGCGCCATCATCAGCAACGCTTCCGCCTTCGAAATTCAACTCGCCGAGATCAACGCGTTTGGCGTGTCCATCGGTTGAGACGCGCCAGAGACCATGCATGACGCGATCGTCGGCGCTCACCAGCAGACCGTCGCCGCCAGGTAACCACGTAATGGAGTCGACATCGCGATCGAGCGCCGGCGCTGCGTTCTTACGCCGCTCGCCCGCGACTGACGCCATCGCCAGGTCGTTAAAGAGTGCAGGAGCACCGTTGCGGCTCGCGCTGTAGGCAATGCGATCGCCGCGTGGTGAAAACGCCGTGAGCCAGCTCCAGCGCGTGTCGAGTTCCGTGATGTGCTTCGTCGCTACCTCGATGACGGCGGCACGCGCATGGAAGATGCCGTCATAGCCGGCGAACGGCTGCCGTGAGAAGCCGATGTAGTTGCCGTCGGAGGACCAGGAAAGCTGATCGGGATAGACGCTAGCCGAGCCTTCCGTAAGACGTTCGGCAGTGCCGCCGATCGTTTGTATCCACAACTGTTCGGGCACCGGTGCAGCGCGCGTAGCAAATGAGTCGTCGTCAACGATGAAAAGGTCGTCGTGCGCTTTAGCCTGCGCTTCATTTGCGGGCGTGTCGGACGAAACATAGGCGAACGTTTTGCCGTCGGGCCTCCACGCGTAAGCGTCGACACCGTTCTTCGCCGTAGTGACGGGCTGCGCATCGCCACCGCTCATCGGCATGACCCATACTTGCGCGTTGGCGTCGTCGCCGGTACCGGCAACGTCGATGAAAGCCAGTTGGTCGCCCCGCGGTGACCAGCGTGGATCAGCTACATGGTCGCGATCGTGCGTGAGGATACGTTGCGCGCCGGTTGCCGTGTCGATGAGCACGAGCTCGCGGAGTACGCGGTCCTTCTTGTCATCGGTGTGACCAACGACGATGACCACGTGCTTGCCATCCGGTGAGATTTGCGCGTCGCTTACGCCGACGATCGCGCCGTAGTCGTCAAACGTGAACGGCCTCGCCAGTGCCGCTGCAGGCGCGAACGAGCCGCACACGAGTGCGGCCGCCGCAAGGAACCGAAGGTTACTCATATGTCCTTACTAGTGCGCGGGTCCGCCAATTTGCTGGATCAGTTGCACGCGGAACGTCGTCGGGCCGTAGTTGCCGGCAACGGTGAGGCCATAACCCGCGGGCCCGCCCAACGCGTTGGTGCCGGGCGCGGCGAGCGGCGTGTTGATCCCGCCGAAGTAGTTGGTCCAACTCGACCCATAGGTGTCGAAGATGTTGTCGACCGAGAACTGCAGCTTCGTGCCGTCGTGAATTGGATAGCTGATCGCCGCGTTGAAGATAAAGAACGCCGGACGGCTGAAGCTGTTGTTCGAGCCATAGTAGGTCGTGCCCAGGAGATAGTACGCGCCATTGCGCGCCCGATTGTTGATCTCGGCGTAGCCCATCATATACGGCATCGCCGAGCCGTTGATCGTGTTGTAGCCCAGACCGCTGGCCGACCAGTTAGCACCCGGGATGATTCCCAAGTTGGTATCCGGCGTACATGCAGTCGCCCCCGGCGCCGCGGGCGCGGAGCAATAGAAGGTTGACGGCAGATCGTAGGCATATGCGCGGGTTAGCGCGGTTTGCACCTTATAGCCCCAGCCCACGAGCGGCGCGCGCACGACACTCGCCTCGATGCCTTCATACCGAGCGTGTCCGAGATTGGTCGTTCCGGTTGCGTAGAGCGGTAACCCGGCGTAACTTCCAATCAAGGAGGTGCTGCTGAGGAACATGTTGCGTAGCGTCTCATCGTAGACGTCGACGGACACCAAGGTCGAACGCGAGACGCGCTGATCGATGCCGAGGTCGACACCGAAGGCCGTCTCTGGTGCAATTGCGCCGTTGTTGATGTTCTGCGTGTAGTACGTCGGAGCGCCGGTGATGTTCGGCTCTGGCTGCGAGCCCGGTGATGAGAGCAGCGAGAGTTGCGGCGGTGCAATCGATTCACCGGCCGCGAATCGCCACGACGTGTTGTTGTTGGGTTCCCACGTCGCGCCCAAGCGCGGCGCAACGAAACCGCGCGTCGCATCGTTCCACGTCGTTCCGCCGTCGTCGGTGTAGTGGCTGCTGTACTGAATGAAGTAGTTGGCTAAGCCGACAAAGACACGCGGCGCGACATAGAAGTGTCCACGCAGCATCTCGGTCGTGAAGTTCTGGCTCGCACCGGGCGGCAGGCCGTAGAACGGCGGTCCTTCGGTTGCATCGTCGGTGTACGAGATTGAATCGTGATGGGCTTGATCCGCTGAGAACGAGATGTCGTCGCCGTTGCCGAACGGGCGCGTGAAAAGCGCCGATTCGCCGCGCAGATGATCTTCTTCGAGATCGATGTTGGTGGCGTCGGCGACGCTGAACTTCGCGTTCTGCCCGTTGAAGTATTCCGTCGTCGGCGCGCCCGAACTACACGTACCGGTATTTGGATCATATGTCGCGCCGGCGGGACAGACCGAAATGCCGCCCCAGGTCGCGCCGCTGAAACCTAAACTTCCGTCGGCTGCCGTT
>DATHMY010000222.1:0-2218 GCA_035486535.1 Candidatus Acidiferrum sp. | reverse complement strand
CCATCGCATCACCATCGATCGCCACCTCGCATCCCAGCAGCTGCAGATGGCGTGCAATGCGTGCAACGGGCAGGTCCAGACCGAGCAACCGCGTCACGTCGTGACGCGTGAGCGCGATCGGCGCAGCCCCAGACGGCGTTTGACCGAAGGCGTGCGGCGCGTATGCGCGCGCCTCCATCGCAACGAGCAATTGCGCAGCCCGCGCGGCCCCAATGTCGGTGAGGACCAACGGCAGCGCCTTCTCGTGACGCGACGAGGCCTCGGTTCGCAAGCCGAGCTGCGTCGACATACGGCGCACGCGCGCGCCGGTAAAGTTCGCTGACTCGAGGACGATCGCGCGCGTCGATTCGCGCACTTCGCTGCCGGCGCCGCCCATCAGGCCGGCGAGTCCGAGCGCGTGCTTGGCGTCGGCGATGACCAACGCTTGTGCGTTGAGCGTGCGCTCCTCACCGTCGAGCGTCGTGAGCCGTTCGCCATCGCGCGCGTCGCGCACGATGAAATGCCGGTCGGCGACGTGCGCCTCGTCATAGAAATGCAGCGGCTGCCCGGTTTCGAACATCACGTAGTTCGAGACGTCGACGAGATTGTTGATCGGGCGCTGACCCGCCAGGGCGAGTCGAATGCGCATCCATGCCGGAGCCGGCGCCGGCGCGATGCCGTCGAAGCGCTGCGCGACGAAACGGGTGCAGTCCGGCGTTTCGATGGTGACCCGCGGCGGCGTGGGATCGGTCTGCGTACCAGGGTTTTCGAACGACGGCAAACGTAAGGGCACGCCGTAAGACGCTGAAAGCTCGCGCGCGAGCCCAATCACCGCCATCGCATCGACGCGGTTGGTGGTCACCTCGACGTCGAGCACGTCCTCATTGAGGCCGAAGAGCGCAACCGCGTCGGCGCCGAGTTCGGTGTCAGCCTCGAGTTGCATGATCCCGTCTTCGAACCACTCGGCGGGAAGCGCCAGCTCGTCAGCTGAGATCATCATGCCTTGCGAATCGATGCCGCGCATCTTGCGCGGCTCGATGGTGAGCGCGGGAAGCTTGGCGCCGATGAGCGCGACCGGAATCGTTTGTCCGGCCGCTACGTTGGTGGCTGCGGTGGCAATCGTCAAACGTTGCGGGCCGCCGACGTCGATCGAGCCGACTTGCAGACGATCGGCGTTGGGATGCTTTTCCAGCGTCACGATCTTTCCGACGACGACACCGCTGATGCGTGGGCGCCGCGTGATCTCCGCTACCGGAAAACCGAGCATCGCCAAACGATCGGCAATCGCTTCGACATCGTCGGGAAGGTCGACGTATTCACGCAACCACGAGATAGGAACACGCATTAATTAGGGCTTTTCCTTTTTAATCCTGAGCTTGTCGAAGGACGTCTAAGCAAGCTGCGCGAGAAAGTCGGGATCGCTTTCCACGAACCGTCGGATGTCGTCGATCTCGTAACGCGCGAGACCAATGCGTTCGATGCCGAAGCCAAAGGCCCACCCGGTGTAGACGTCGGGATCGTAGCCGACTTCGCGCAGTACGTTCGGATGTACCATGCCCGATCCGCCGAGTTCGATCCAGCCCGATCCACCGCACATGCTGCATTCGTCCGCCAGGCCCTTGCATTTCGGACACGTCGTATCGAACTCCGCGCTGGGCTCGGTGAACGGAAAGAACGACGGACGAAACCGCACGCGTTGATCCTCGCCGAAGAGCTCGCGGCACATTCCGGTCAGCATCCCCTTGAGATGTCCGAAGTGAATGCCTTCGGCGACGAGCAGTCCCTCGATCTGATTGAATTGGAAGAGATGCCGCGCATCGACCGCGTCGCGGCGATAGCATCGTCCGGGCGCGACGATCGCGATCGGCGGCCGATGCTCTTGCATCGTGCGAATCTGCATCGGTGAGGTGTGTGGCCGCAACAACATCGCGTCGGTGATGAAAAACGAATCGAACCCTTCACGCGCCGGGTGGGTCGGCGGAATATTGAGCGCATCGAAATTGTAGTATTCCGGCTCGATTTCGGGTCCGACGACGACGGCGAAGCCGCGGCGCTGAAAATACGCGGCCGCATCGCGCAGCACCGTTCGGATCGGATGAATACTCCCAGTTGCCGGTGCGACCGACGGATAGGTCACGTCGATCTTCTGCGCCAGTTCATCCGCGAAGGCAGAGTTCTCGATGCGCGCTTGCGCGACGCCGAGCGTATGTTCCATCCGCTCGACTGCTTCATTGATGAC
>DATHMY010000221.1:0-7206 GCA_035486535.1 Candidatus Acidiferrum sp. | reverse complement strand
CCAGCCAGTGTTGCGGCAAGAACGTGCCGTTGAAACCGATAAAGAACAACCAGAAATGCCACTTCCCGAGCGTCTCATTCATCAACCGGCCGGTCATCTTGGGGAAGTAGAAGTACGTGCCCGCGAAGATGCCCATCAGCGAACCGCCGACCAGTACGTAGTGGAAGTGCGCGACTACGAAGTACGTGCCATGCACGTGCCAATCGAACGGAACCGCAGCGAGAAAGACGCCGGTGATGCCGCCGAACGCGAACAGGCCGACGAATCCGACCGCAAAGAGCATCGATGTCGTGAAGTGAATCTTTCCACCCCACAGCGTCGCGGTCCATGAGAAGATCTTCACGCCGGTCGGAATCGCGATCAGGAAGGTCAGGATCATGAACGGCAGTTGCAGATACGGCGCAAGGCCCGATGTGAACATGTGGTGCGCCCACACCATGAAGCCGAGCAGCGCGATCGCCATCGACGAAAACGCGATCATTTTATAGCCGAAGATCGGTTTGCGCGCGAAGGTCGGGAGGATCTCCGAGATCATTCCGAATGCCGGCAGCACCATGATATAGACAGCCGGATGCGAGTAGAACCAGAACATGTGCTGCCACATGACTGGGCTTCCGCCTTTGGTCGGGTCGTAGAAGGGCACGCCGAACTGGCGCTCGATGAAGAGCGCGGCGAGCGCGGCGGCGAGCGCCGTGGTCGCGATCATCAGGAGCGGCGCGGTGGCGAGCTGCGCCCAGCAGAACAAGGGCATGCGTGTGAAAGTCATGCCCGGCGCGCGCATCTGATACATCGTGACCACGAAGTTGATGCCGGTCAGCGTCGAGCTCACGCCGATCAAGAAGATTGCGGCGGCCCACATCGACGTGCCCGGACCCGCTTGGAGCGACATCGGTGGATACTCCGTCCAACCGGCGACTGGTGCCCCCATCAGGAACGACGAGTACAGCATGAGGCCGGCAACCGGGAAGATCCAGAAACTGATCATGTTCAGCCACGGAAACGCCACGTCGCGTGCGCCGATTTGCAACGGCATGATGACGTTGCCGAAACCGCCGGTGATCAGCGGAATGATCACGAGCCACACCATCGACGACCCGTGCATCGTGTACACTTCGTTATAGACGTCGGGGCTCACAAAGCCGCCGTTGGCCGTCAAGAGCTGCGTCCGAATGACTTCGGCGAGCAAACCGGCGAGGATAAAGAACACGAAGCCGGTGATCAGGTACTGTATCCCGATGATCTTGTGATCGAGCGAGAAAATGTACCGCTTAACGAAGCCTTGCGGCTCGGGGTGGATGTGGTCGGCGAGTCCGCCGCCGGGATGTACCGCTGTTGCTGACATGACTGGTCTATAGCTCCCGGATTACTTCAACGTGTTCAAGTAAGCGACGAGGTTGGCGATGTCTTTGCTAGAGAGGCCGTTTTGCGTCGCATCCGGCATATGGCCCATGTCGCCGGTGTAGCCTTTTTCAAGAATATCTGCGACATTGGCCGGCGTTGCGGGATCGCCGTCGACGAGATTCGGATGCGTCGGGTCGTGCAAGACGCCTTTGAGGCCCGGACCGACGATGCGCGTCGCGAATGGCGCGAGCGCATGACACGCGCTGCACTTTTGCGCGAAGAGCGCTTGTCCCGCACTGGCGTCGCCGCCGGTCAGGTTCACCGTGCCCGTCGTGGTCGGCAGCGCATTGCTCACGTTCGCGTTCTTGACTTGCCAGCCGTGATACCACTTCTGGAAGTCCGCCGGCGAATCGACCACCAGCCACTGCGCACCGGCGTTGGGCTTGCCGCCCTCACCCGGCACCGTCGCGTTCATCATGCCGTGATCGGTGCCGCAAAACTCGGTGCAGATAATCGGATAGCGTCCGACCCGCGTCGGTGTGAAGCGGATCGTATTGATCAGCCCCGGCACCATGTCGGCTTTCAAACGGAAGGCCGGAATCCAAAACGAGTGGATTACGTCGGACGAGGTGACGTTGAGCACCACCGGTTGATTGATCGGCAAGTGCATCTCGCCGGTCACTTCACCATTGACCTGCGGATAACGGAAGGTGAAGTACCATTGATGACCGAGCGATTCAACGACCAAACCGTTGGGCGGCTGCGCGACCTGAATTTCGTACCAAATCCGTACGCTTAAAATCGAGAGGAGCACCACGAAGAGCGTCGGGATCAGCGTCCACCAAAACTCGAGCACGTGATTGTCGTGAATCTGCACGCCTACGGCATCGGGACCGTCGCTCGCTTTGGCGCGAAACGTGATCGAGAAATACAGCAGGTAGCCGCCGACAAAGATGAAGAGCGCGGTACCCGAGGCGGCCATGAAGCGCAGGAGCGCGTCAACTTGTGCGCCTGGCTCGGCCGCGACGATTGGCATCACGGTGCCGAGCGGTGCTACGAGCCAATAGACGATGCCGATGACCGACAAGACCGCAAGCACCGCGGTAACGCTCCAAAAGCCGCGGCCCAGCGAGACGGCCGTAGCGCGATTCTCAACCAACGATCTCTCTCCCTAAGCTCGCGAGTCTTTATTCCACTATAGGTATCAAGCGCGCGGCCGGCATCGACTTTAGCGTGCGCTACCCGGGCCTTTAGGCGCGCGGGCGGCAAACTCCCCGACCAGCCAGTCGGTATTCGTGATCGCACTGCCGACGACGACCGCGTCGGCTCCGGCGTCGAACGCGGCTGCGAGGTCGGCCGGCCGGTGCACGCCGCCCTCGGTGACGATGAACGCATCGAGCTCCGCCAGTTCCCCGGTTAGGGCGAGCGCCGGCAAGGGCGTCCCTGCGCTCTCATCGGTATAGCCGCACAGCGTCGTGGCAAGCATCTCGGCGCCGGCAGCAAGCGCCGCGAGCGCGTCTCCGGCATTGGCGCAATCCGCCATCGCAATGCAGCCGGCGTCATGGATCGCGGTCACCAGGGTCTCCACGGTCGAGCCATCGGGACGCGGCCGCGGCGTGGCGTCGAACGCGACGATCTCGACGCCGCAGGCAGCCACTTCGCGCGCCGTCGCAACCGTCGGCGTGATGTAGGGTGCGAAGCCCGGGTATTCGATCTTGATGAGGCCGATTAGCGGGACGCGTACGCGCGGCCGCGCCGCGCGCAGGTTCGCGACGCCTTGCATGCGGACGCCGGATGCGCCGTTGCGTTGCGCAGCGTCGGCCATCGCGGCGAGGACGAGCGGGTCGTCGATCGCCGATCCGCTCCACGCCTGCACCGAAACGACCAGCCCGTCGCGCAACCGATCGAGAGTTTTCATAGGCGCTGGGCCAAGATTAGCGCGCCCTCGGCTGGGCCGTCGAGCGGTTCGACGACCGAGCAGTCCGGAAGAAGCGTTTGCGTTGTGGTACGTACGCGCTGCGCGAACGAGGCGTCGCGCATCAGTCCGCCCGTGAAGGCGATTGCGCACGGCCGTTCGAGCACGGCCGATGCCGCGAGTGCCGCAAGTTGGCCTGCCGCCGCTGCTGCGATACGTTCATCGGCAATCGCCACCGTCGCAAACGACGCGAAGCGGTCGCGCGAGATCGTGCCACTGTAGAACGCGCGAACCAACTCGCGCAGCGTTGCGACACCGAAGTATTCCAGCGCCTCAGGCGCGCGCGCATCGTCGCGTATCGCCTGCGCGAGATAGGTGCGCGCGATCCAAAACGCGCTTCCCTCGTCGCCAAAGAGGTAGCCCCATCCACCGGTTGTCTTGCTACGATTGTCGCTCGCAACGCTGTACGCAACCGATCCCGTGCCGGCGATCACGACCACGCCCGGTTTTCCGCCGAGCGCACCCGCGTGGGCGATCGGTGCATCGTGCATGAGGCGAACGCGTTGCGCCGGCAGCTGCGGTGCCACGCCGTAGACGCGCCCTTCGTAGCCGGAGATACCGGCCACGATCGCGTCGAGACGCACATTGCTGGGAAGTTTGGCCGCAACGAGCGCGGCGCCGAGCGCGCCTTCGAGCGCATCCCGCAATCGCGTTGAATCGGGCCCGACGCCGATCTCATCCGCCGGGCCGCTCGTTCCGCGCCCGAGCACGCGCGTGCCATCACCGATCGCCGCAGTAGTGCCGCTCTGTCCACCGTCGATGCCGGCGAAGAGCATCGTCAGTCATGTAGCATTTGCGCACGCGCAAATGCATCGGCGGCGGCTTCGCGCGCGCGACGGCTGCCCTGACGCCGCACGTCACCGATCGCCTCGCGGTGGTGATAGAGCTCATGGTAGATGCAAAGCGCAACGAGTTCGTCACGCATCATTAAGCGTTGATTGATGCGAATCACCGGCCCCCCAGGATCGTACTCGGAGCGCAATTCCGCCGCACCCCATGCACCAAGGTCGGCGAACTCGACGGCGACGCCATAGGCGCGAGCCATCTCTAGTGCGCTCTTCACGCTGACCTGCGCAAGTCGACACCGTCGGCCATCAGCGTCGAGCGCAACAGGTCGGTGTCGATTTCGGAGACCGTCTCACTGCGCTCGCTAGCGATGGCAGCCGCGGTTCCCGCAGCTTGCCCGAGCGTCATCACCGTCGGTGTGAGGCGCGTTGAGGCGAGCGCTTCGTGCGTCGTTGAAATGCAGCGACCGGCAACCAGTAGCTGCTCGCGATTGATCGGCACCATGCAACGGTAGGGAATCTCGTAGCTCGATCCCGGCGGCGGGCGGTGGGTCGTCGTACCGCTGCCCGAGGGATTGTGAATGTCGATTGGATACGCGCTGCGCGCGACGGCGTCGGGAAATTGGCGCGCATGCAACACGTCATCGGCGGTCAACGTGTATCGTCCCTCGATGCGTCGCGACTCGCGAATGCCGACCTGGGTGCCGGTCGCGGCGACGCGCGCGTTCTCAAATCCGGGCACCCGCTCGCGAAAGAATTGCAAGAGCTGCATGACTTGCATGCGCGCTTCGACCTCGGCGCGCGTAAGGTCGACCGGATCCAGTGGATCGACGCTGGTGACGCGCGTCATGTTCACGGTCACTTCGTCGGGATATGGCGAAATGAAGAAAGATACTAATTCACGCGGAACGTCAACCAGACCGTCTTGCTGCGCTTGCGACCACAGCTCGTACAATCCGGCAACGGCCGTGAGCGTATGGGCGGTCCGCTCGTGCGCCTTGAGCGAGGTGCGCATCTGATCCGCATGCATGCGCACGTAGGTGGCGGTCTTTGCGAGATCGACGTGGCTCAAGCGAAACATCAAGCTCGCAGGCTGCACGCGACCTTGGGCGTCGCCCTGCTGTGTCGGCACGCCGGCCGATGCCGCGACGTGCGCATCGGCCGTCGCATCGATGATGACGCGCGCGCGATAACTGCGCCCGCCACCGACCGTGGCCACGCTCGCGCCCACGACGCGATCGCCCTCGACGTGCGTGCCGAGGAACCAGGAATGCAGCAACAACTCGACACGCGCTTCAAGCATCATCTCGAAGAGCAGCGCTTTGTGAATCTCGGGATCGAAAGGCGTGATCGTCGGAACGTAATCCGACGAGTCGGCGATGTGCCCGGGCGATGCTCCGCGGCGCATCAAGCGCTCGACGATCTCTTGCGCGATGCCACCGACGATCCGCTGCGTGCCCGAGTGAAACGTCATCCAGGGTCCGACCATCGCAGCGGTCGCCGTGCCGCCCAGAAACCCGTAGCGTTCGATCAACAGCGTGCGCGCGCCATGACGGGCTGCAGCCAACGCTGCCGCGCATCCGGCATTGCCGCCACCGATCACGAGGACGTCATATGCCCCTGCGGTACCCACCACGCAGGGGTACGCCTGTTAAGACAAGTATTCCGCTGCCTTAATGCTGCTACAACGTGTGAAGCCGCTCGAGCGGCTCTTGGCCGAGACCAAAGACGACTCCCACAGTCTCAAGAAGACGCTTGGCCCCATCTCGCTGATCGCGATGGGCATCGGCGCCATCATCGGTACCGGCATCTTCGTCCTTACCGGCGTCGCCGCGGCCAAATATACCGGCCCGTCCCTTACGGTCTCGTTCATCATCGCGGGATTCGTGAGCGCGTTTGCAGCGCTCTGTTATTCAGAGGTAGCAAGCCGCATTCCGATTGCCGGTAGCGCATACACGTTCGCCTACGCCTCGCTCGGCGAGTTCATCGCCTGGATCATCGGTTGGGACCTCGTGCTCGAGTATGCACTTGGAGCGGCCACCGTCAGCGTCGGCTGGTCCGGATACTTCTACACCGTCGTAAAGAACATAACGGGGTTGCAGATCCCCCAATGGCTGATGCACAATCCCTGGGACACGGGACCCATGGGCGAACCAATGCATGGGCTCATGAATCTGCCTGCATTTGGGATCATCTGCCTGATCGGCGTGCTGCTCTACCGCGGAACGCGTGAGTCGGCGATTGTCAACAACGTCATCGTCGCGGTCAAGGTTTGCGTCGTCCTGTTCTTTATCGCAATCGGTGTCGGCCACGTGAATACGGCAAACTGGTCGCCCTATTTT
Organism: Candidatus Acidiferrum sp.; assembly: GCA_035486535.1. Classification (GTDB taxonomy): domain Bacteria; phylum Vulcanimicrobiota; class Vulcanimicrobiia; order Vulcanimicrobiales; family Vulcanimicrobiaceae; genus Aquilonibacter. The sequence goes on along the minus strand of DATHMY010000221.1, from coordinate 763 downwards.
CCGTACACGCTCGGTGGAACGTTCTTCGGTGCCTTCTTCGTCTTCTTCGCCTACATTGGGTTCGACGCAGTCTCGACCGCGGCCGAAGAATCGGTCAATCCGAAGCGGGACATGCCGATCGGCATTATCGGAAGCCTAGCGGTTTGCACCGTGCTGTACCTTATCGTCGCTGCGATCCTTACGGGTATCGTTCCGTACAACCATCTCAACGTACCGCAGCCGGTCGCATACGCCATTGATCAAATCGGTATGCCGTGGGCCGGAGCGATTATCGCGCTCGGCGCGATCGCGGGTCTGACGACGGTATTACTCGTCATGATGTTCGGGCAGACGCGCGTCTTCTTTGCGATGTCACGCGACGGTCTGTTGCCCGCGTTTTTCTCAAAAGTGCACCCAAAGTTCCGGACGCCGACGATTACCACGATCATCTTCACCCTGCTGATCGCGATCGCAGGGTCGCTGACTCCGATCAGCATCCTGGGCGAGTTGACGAATACCGGCACGCTCTTCGCATTCGTGCTCGTCTCGATCGCGCTGCCGATCCTGCGTAAGCGCTATCCCTCGACGAGTGGTTACCAAGTCCCCGGCGGGCCGATGCTCGTTCCGGTGATCTCGGTGATTCTTTCGGGTCTGCTGTTTCTCGCACCGGTCTGGTCGCCGCTGCTGGCAAAGGCTCTTGGTCTCACCATCGACGTTAAATACATCCTCGGCCTCCCACTGCCGATATTCGCCTTCCTCGTGTGGATGCTCGGCGGACTGGTTG
>DATHMY010000220.1:0-7985 GCA_035486535.1 Candidatus Acidiferrum sp. | reverse complement strand
TTCGACTTCGCCCGAGAAGATCGCGAAGTCCGACTGTTGGGCCGTTTGGAAGCCCGCTCTTTCGGCCACGATGAGGTACACCCCAGCCGGGAGGTTATTGAACGTGAAGGTGCCCTTGGCGTCGGACGTCGCGTGCTGCGTTACCACGCCGCGGACGGTAATCGTCGCGCCCGATACAGGTGCGCCTTCCTCATCTTTGATTGCGCCCAATATTGCGCCCGTGGTCTTGCTCGTCGCCTGTGAGACGAGCTGGCCGGTCGCCGGGGTCGCCGCATACGCGGGTCCGGTGATGGCTGCCACGAGAGCAACTGCGACGAGAGCCCGAACCAGTTTATGCACACTGCCTCCAAGTCGACCGCACAAAACGCTAATTAGCCGCGGCATGTCCGCAGCAACCCTTTCAAGAGCTTATCGGCAAGAAAGTTAAGGTGTCATTATGCAGTCGGTGAGTTATGCGGATTGTGCTTGCGCCAAAAAGATGCGCTGTGCATGAATTGGCATCTCTCCAGCGGGAATTTGCATCCGCGTATAGGAGCCGTCGGAATTGAGGACGCGGCTCTTCACGTTGTCGGCGTGCAGCACCGAAAGAATCTGGCTGGTAAGCGTTTCCGCGATCACCGGGTCCATCACCGGCACGCCCAGTTCGACGCGGCGATCCAGGTTGCGGCCCATCCAATCGGCGCTGGACATATAGACCTCGCGGTCGCCGCCATTCTCAAAGACGTAGATCCGCGAGTGCTCTAAAAATCGGCCGACAATGCTACGCACGCGAATCGTCTCGCTCACGCCGGTGACGCCCGGCCGAAGGATGCACATGCCGCGGATCAGCAGTTCGACGGGGACGCCGGCTTGCGATGCGCGATAGAGCGCGCGCGCGAGTTCCGCGTCGGTGATCGCGTTGAGCTTGGCTCGAATACCGGCCGGGCGACCAGCGCGGGCGTGGTCCGTCTCCCGGTCGATCATGGCGAGCATCTCGCGGCGCAGGGTGACCGGAGCCACCAGCAGGTCCTCGTAGTCGGTAATATTTGAAAAGCCGGTCAGCGCGTTGAAGAGTTGGGTAACGTCCGCGCCGAGTTCGCGCCGGCAGGTGAAGAGGCTCAAATCGGTATACAGTCGCGCCGTCTTCTCGTTATAGTTACCGGTCCCGAAGTGCATGTAGCGACGGATGCCATCGTCTTCTTGCCGGACGACCATGAGGGTCTTGGCGTGAACCTTCAACCCCGGGAAACCGTAGACCACGTGGACGCCCGCGCGCTCTAGCCGTCGCGCCCATTCGATATTGTTCTCTTCATCGAAGCGTGCTTTGAGCTCGATGACCACCGCGACTTGCTTCTCGTTCTCGGCCGCCTCGAGCAGCGCGCGCACGATCGGCGAGTTCTTACCCGAGGTCCGGTACAGCGTCGCCTTGATTGCGAGCACTTGCTCGTCTTCGGCCGCTTGCTGCAAGAACTGGACCACGGGATCGAACGATTCGTATGGATGATGTAGCAGGATGTCGTTTTCGCGGATCAACCCGAAGAGGTCGACTTTGCCGACCAAAGAGCGAGGGATCGCCGGCAAAAACGGCGTGTCGCGCAGTTGATCGTAGTCGGGCAGATTGATGATCTGCCACAGGTCCGAAAGCGCCATCAGGCCGTCGACCTCATAGCAATCGACTTCGGAGAGTTCGAGCGCCTTGAGCAAGAGGTCGCGCATGTACTCCGGCATGCCGCGTTCGATCTCGAGTCGCACGGGTTCACCGAAACGGCGCCGCTGCAATTCTGATTCGATGGCTTGTAGCAAGTCGTCGGCTTCGTCTTCTTGCAGATCGAGGTCAGCATCGCGCGTCACGCGGAAAAGGTAGGCCTCGCGCACCGTCATCCCGGGGAAGAGCACGTCGAGGTGATGCGCGATCAAATCTTCGATCAAAACGAACTGGCGCTCGCCGTCGGGCGCGCCCTCGAGCGGAATGAACCGCGGCAGCGTCGGTGGGATCTTGACGCGCGCGAAGTGCAGCTCCACGCCTTCCGCGGTAGGCTCCTCGAGTTCGACCGCGAGCGAGAGCGAGAGATTCGAGATATACGGAAACGGATGTCCGGAATCAACGGCTAAGGGCGTCAAGACCGGGAAAAGCCGATCGTCGAACGTTCGCTCGAGTATCGCCTGGCGATCTTCGGGGAGTTCCGAGATGCGCAGCACCTTGATCCCGTCACCTTCAAGCGCCGGGAGCAACGCTTCATTAAGTAGCCGCGTCTCCACCGCGAGCGAACTGCGAAGCCGCGTCGAGATCGCCGCCAGATGCTCGGCCGGCATGCGGCCGTCATCGGAACGTCGCACCACCTGGGCTTCGATCTGTTGTTTGATCGCGGCAACGCGAATCATGAAGAACTCGTCGAGATTGGTTCCGTAGATTGCGACGAACTTCAAGCGCTCGAACAGCGGGTTTGCTGCATCGAGCGCCTCCTCTAAGACGCGATCGTTGAACTCGAGCCACGAGAGCTCGCGGCTGAAGTACAACGAGGGATCGTCGAGCGCTAGGGGGAGGCGCTCGAGCGCAGCGTCTTCTCGCGAGAGCATCGTTTCCATGATTTCGCCTACTTCGGGATAAAATCTAGCGACATGTGGGCCGAACTTTCCGCCGACACCCTGCGCCATGCGCTCCTCGCCCTCGGTGCGCTCGCGCTCGCATGCCTCGTCGGCGGGCCATTCGGGCTCCTCGCAGCCTCCCGCGCGTGGGCGCGTTCACCGATTCTGGGGGCCGCCGCGCTCGGTCGCACCCTGCCGAGCATCGCCGTGCTTGCGCTGCTCGTCCCGCTCCTCGGTGTCGGCGCGGCCCCGGCGATCGCTGCGCTCACGCTGCTCGCCCTTCCGCCCATCGTCATCAACGTCGATTTGGCGATTCGTTCCACGCCCGCCGCAGCGCTCGACGTTGCGCGCGGGCTCGGAATGTCGTCGCAGCAGCGATTCACGCGCGTCGTCGTACCGCTCGCACTTCCGATCGCGCTCGCCGGCGTGCGCACGGCAAGCGTCGAAGTGATCGGCAGCGCGACGCTGGCAACGTTCGTTGGAGCCGGCGGTCTCGGCGATGACATCGTGCGCGGGTTACAAACCGGCGACAGCAGGCTACTGCTCATTGCCTCAGCAATCGTTGCAGCGATGGCGCTTGCGACGGAGATTCGGCGATGACCCTGACGCGCGCACACGCCATCGCCGTGCTCGCCTCCTTCGCCGCTGTCCCGTCGTGTGCGCCACGCAACGCCGTCGCCGTCGGCTCGAAGAATTTTACCGAGTCGATCGTCATCGCGGAGATCTACGCGCAAGCGCTCGAACGAGCGGGACTGCCGGTGATTCGTCGTCTAGATTTAGGGTCGACCCAGATCGCGATGGCCGCGATGGCGCGCGGCGAGATCGACATCTATCCGGAGTACACCGGCACCGCGTTGATCGATGTGTTGCACCACGACCCCATTCCCGATCCGAAGGCAAGCTACGCATACGTACGCGAGGTCTTCGCGCGCGACTACCACATCATTTGGCTCGCACGGTCACCGATGAATGACTCGCAAGGTCTCGCCACGACCGCGGCGCTGGCAGAGCGATATCACCTGCGCACGCTCTCCGATCTCGCGCCGATCGCATCGCGTTTGCGCCTTGCCACGATTCCCGAATTCATCACACGCCCTGACGGATTACCGGGATTGCAGCGCCTCTATGGTGGCTTCAAGTTCGACTCCGTGCGCAGCTACGATATCGCGCTCAAATACGAGGCGCTGCTCGAGGGCGATGCCGATGTCGCAACCGCGTTTACGACCGACGGCGCGATCGCGGTCGACCATCTCGTGGTCCTCGACGACAACAAGCACCTCTGGCCGGTGTACAACGTCGCGCCGCTGGTGCGCGAGGCAACGCTCGCCCGTGAACCAGCGATCGCGCGCGTGCTCGATGCGGTTGCGCCGAGCATCACCGACACGGTCGCGCGTACGATGAACGCGCAAGTCGAAAGTCGCGACCGCGACCCGGCCGACGTGGCCGCCGAGTTTCTGCGAGGCATCGCGTGAGCGGCGCTTCGATTATGCTGCGGAACGTCAGCGCCCGCTATGAAGACGCTACGCAACTCGCAGTGAACGACGTCAACCTCGACGTAAGAGCGGGCGAATTCATTACGCTCGTCGGACCGTCGGGCAGCGGCAAGAGCACGCTCTTACGAACCGTGAACCGGCTCGTTCCGCTCGAGCAGGGGCGCATCGAACTCGACGGCGTCGACATCGCGACGCTCGATCCGGTCGTGATGCGGCGCGGCATCGGCTACGCGATCCAAGCAGTTGGGCTCTTCGCGCACATGGACGTTGCGGCAAACGTTGCGATCGTCCCGTCGTTGCTCGGATGGGATTGCGCGCGCATCGAACGGCGCGTCGACGAGATGCTCGAACTCGTGCGGTTGGATCCGGCGCGCTATCGCCACCGTCGTCCGAGTGAACTCTCGGGCGGTGAGGCGCAGCGGGTCGGCGTCGCACGCGCACTTGCTGCCCAGCCACGCGTGCTGTTGATGGATGAGCCCTTCGGCGCGCTCGACGCGATCGTGCGCCACACGTTGCAACGCGAACTGCATGAGATCGTTCGTAGCGCAGGAACGACGACGCTCTTCGTCACCCATGACGTCAACGAGTCCTTGCTCTTAGCCGATCGCATCGCCGTGCTCCGTGCCGGAAAGATCGAGCAATGCGCGCCGCCGCTCGAGATCCTCGCGCATCCGGCCAGCGACTACGTGCACAAACTCTTTGCCGCCGACGAAACGATCGCGCGTTTGCGCGAAGAGGCGCGCCGGCAGTGAGCTATCTGTTCGCGCACCCAGCGCAGGTCGCGATCCTGGCCGGCACGCATCTCGCGCTCGTCGCCGGAGCGCTGGCTACCGCACTGCTCATCGCACTGCCCCTCGGACTTGCAATTGCTCGCAACGAGCGCGCGTCGCGTCTGGTCATCGGCGCGCTCGGCGCGCTCTACACCATTCCGTCGCTGGCGCTGCTGGCGCTGCTCGTCGAGGTCGTCGGACTCGGGCCGGCGCCGATCTTCGTCGCACTGGTGATCTACGCACAGTTCGTGTTGGTGCGTAACGTTGTCGCGGGTGTGCGCGGGATCGACCCCGCGCAGCGCGATGCCGCCATCGGCATGGGGATGTCGGCGCTGCAGCGGATCCGGCGCGTCGAGCTTCCGCAAGCGCTGCCGGTCATCGTGGGGGGCGTGCGCATCGCCGCGGTCGCAATGATCGCACTGGCGACACTAGGCGGCTACGTCGGTGCGGGCGGCCTCGGGTCGCTGATCTTCATCGGCTTCACGTTACACCACAACGATGAGATCGTGGCCGGCAGCATCGCTGCCTGCTCGCTCGCAATTGCCGTCGACTTGGCGCTGCGGCTATTCGAGCGGTTCACCCGTTCGTACCAACAGGTGCAAGGCGAAGCGTGACTCGGCGTCGGTCCATGTTTTGCGCAGCTCGAACGCGTTCGCAGCGGCAAGCTCAGCGACATCGGCATCATCATACTTATAGGAAGACTCAGTGTGAATGCGCTCGCCGGCGGTAAAGTCGAGATCGAGATCCAAGGCCTCGATTCGCACCCGCTGCTCTCGCGAGGACTGCAAGTACGAGTTGACCACGCCGCGCTTTTCGTCGTAGTGCACGACATGATCGAAGGTCGGCAGCTCGAAATTCGCGCCTAGCTCGCGATTGATTCGACTTAGCAGGTTCCGGTCGAACGCAGCGGTGACGCCGGTGGGGTCGTTGTAGGCGCGTTCGAGCGTTGCGCGGTCTTTCTTGCGATCGACGCCGAGCAAGAGCGCATCGCCCGGGCGCAGGACGCGAGAGATCAACGCGATCAAGTCGCGGGCGACGCGCGGTTCGTAGTTGCCGAGGTTCGAACCCATCAACATCGCGAGCACGCGCTGTTCAAAGGCGAGCACGCCCGAGCTTAGCACGCGGAAATAGTCACCGGCGTATGCGCGTACGTATAGACCCGGGAAGTGCTCGACCAGCGTAGCCGATGAAACGCGCAGCGTCTCCGGCGAGATATCGATCGGGCTGTAGTGCAGCGTCGGTTGCACGCGCAACGCCTCTTCGATCAGACGGCGCGTCTTTTGCGCGCTACCGCTGCCGAGCTCGAGAAATTCAACCGGCTCGTCGAGTACGCGCACGATCTCCCATCCCCACTCCCGCAGAATTTCGTTTTCTGCGCGAGTCAGATAGTATTCGGGGAGGTAGGTGATCGCGTCAAAGAGCGCCGACCCAAGGTCGTCGTAGAAATACTTCGAGGACAAATGCTTCGCGGGTGCGGTTAGCCCCTCACGGACATCTTGAGCGAAGTGGTACCCGGCTGCGGCCCCCGCGAGCTCGACGATTTCGAGGCGATCCCGAGGGACCGTAATCCACTGCTGCATGCCCCCCTATACCCAGGTAGGGGCCAGTTTAGTTACGGCTTGGAGCAGACGTTTCGGATGGCACTCTCGGCCGTTGCATCCGCGGGCGACCCGATGGGGCGTACGTACATTGCCATGTAGGTCTTGCCGCCGGCGTCGGTGGCGATGAGGTCGACCTGGTGCTTCTCCAGCCGGATGCCCGGCGACGAGCTCCCGAGCGAATCGCCCGTGCCGATCATCGAAACGTAGTACGCCGGCTGATTCCCACAAATTTGGAGCGACGACTGTTTGAGCACTTGCGCATCTTTGAAGTTCGAACCCGTCATCGCCTTATCGAGATCGATCTTGGTTGGAAACGCCATGAGCATCATCGAGCTGTGCTGCGGGCCGCGCCAGAGCTGCATGAACGGCCCGATCTGCGCGGCCGATGCGTAGTTCGCGGGCGGCTTGAAGGTCACCGCATCGGTTGCGCTGCCGCAGCCGGCTAGCGCGAAAGCACATGCGCAGATCAAAAACGTAGCTAGTCGCCTCATGCTCATGGGTGTGGCCTTCCACGCTCGTAACCGGCGATCCGCCCCCAGCGCTCGTAGATCAATGCGATGTAATCGCGCGTTTCGTGATACGGCGGAACGCCCCGGTACCGCTCAACCGCGCCGGGGCCCGCGTTATATGCGGCCAGCGCAATCGCGTATGGATCAGCATAGATCGGACGGTACGCGTTGACGTAAGATGCGAGTAACTGTGCGGCGCCCGGAATCGCGCGGTACGGATCGAAGGGATCGACGCCGTACTCATCTGCTGTCTCGATTTCAAACTGTGCGATGCCGATCGCACCGGCGGCGGAGAGGGCTTGCGGATCGTAGGCGCTCTCTTGCAAAATCGTGGCTGCGAGGAACTCGGGCGGCAGCGCGCTTGCGCGCGCGGCGCGAACGGTCGCTTCGGCAAGTGCGAGCGAGCCAATCGCGGTGATCCGTGGATTCGTGCGTAGGATCGCGCGCGCAATTGCAAGTTGCGCGGAGCCGACGGGGCCGCCGTCTTGGACCGGACGAGCGCCAAAGAGCGCGTCGATGTGTACCGGCGCGGGCCAGCTTAAAGCGGTGTTAACGACGTATTTGACGTTAGCGATTGCCAACGGATGGGCGAGCGTAGTACGGTCAAAGGTAGAAGCGGTGCATCCGCACAACATGGACGCAGCGGCGAATACGACGACCGTCTTCGAATGAAGGAAGCGCACACATGGCAATTGCCGTCGCAATGCTGATAGTACTGGTGGTAGGAGACCTGGCGTCGACATTCTTCTACCACGTTCCGCAACATCTCTGGTTCACATTGCACCTGCGCACCCACCATGACCGCCGTCGCTCGTACTGGGACCACGCGGTTCTTTCGACCAACGGCGAGGTCTTGCTCGATGGATTCCTTGGAGCCGTCCCCTACCTGATCGTCGCCGCGTTCGTCTGGCAGCTTTCCTGGCCGGGCGCCTTGCTCGGCTTGGTGCTTGGGCAACTGCACGTGTGGTGGCGCCATACGACCGAATTGGGCTGGAAGACCCCGGCCTGGCTCCGAGGCCTCACGCGGAACCTCCAAATCGTGCTCCC
>DATHMY010000219.1:0-3094 GCA_035486535.1 Candidatus Acidiferrum sp. | reverse complement strand
GGAGTCGCAAGCGAACGCGCTGCTCGAACTCGAGCAGACGTTGGGCCGCCGGGTGATCGGGCAAGCACACGCAATCGCCAAGGTCTCGGAGGCAATTCGCCGCGCGCGTGCCGGCTTGCACGATCCACGCAAACCGCTCGGGAGTTTTTTGTTCGCCGGACCAAGCGGGGTCGGGAAAACCGAACTCGCCAAGGCACTCGCCGCCGCATTATTCGGCACCGAAGAAGCGCTGGTGCGCATCGATCTTTCCGAATTTACGGAAGCGCACACGGTCTCGCGTTTGCTCGGCGCGCCGCCGGGATACGCCGGCCATGACGAGCCCGGACAACTGACCGAGCCGGTACGACGTCGTCCGTACTGCGTCATTCTCTTTGACGAGCTCGAGAAAGCGCACCCCGACGTAGCCAACGTACTGCTCCAGATTCTCGATGACGGCCGCGTGACCGACGCAAAAGGCCGCACGATCGACTTCCGTCACGCGCTCATCGTGCTCACGACAAATCTCGAGGATGACCAAGTCGCCGACTACCTGCGGCCCGAGTTCCTCAATCGCATCGATGACCGCGTACGGTTCAACCAACTGCAATTGGTCGACATCGAAGCAATCGTCGAGATTCACGTCGACGCGCTGGTGCAACGTATGGGCGCGCGCAATCTGCACTTGCGCCTGAGCGACGACGCGAAGGCCTATCTCGCCAAAGTGTCGATCGGCGCTGGAAGCGGCGCGCGCTACGTCCAGCGAACCGTCTCGCACTACGTCTCGACGCCCCTCTCGACTGCAATCCTACGCGGCGAACTACGTGACGGTGGAACCGCGACCGTCACTCTCGACGGCGACTCACTCGTCGTGCGAGCAGCTTAATCTGCTCTAGGACGCGCTCGCTATAAGATTGATTTTATGTCGGCGTTGAGTTGAGCGCTCGAAAGCTGGCCGACTTCGATCCTGCGAATGACGCCGTTCTTGTCGATGAAGACGCCGACCGGCATGCCGTTGATCGAATAGAGATCGCTCAACGTGCCCGAATCCACCACCGCCGGATAGGTGAGCTGGTGCTGGTCGACAAACTGTTTCGCTTTTTGCGCGTTCTCTTGCACGTCGACGCCGATGACTTGTAGCCCCTGCGGCTTGTACTGCTGATACGCGGCGTTGACTTCAGGCGCTTCGTCGTTGCACGGCGGACACCAGGTCGCGAAGAAGTCCATGAAGACGGGCTTCCCACGCAACTGCGCCATCGACAACGAACCGCCGGTCACCAGCGGGTCCTTCCAGTCGGGCGCGGCCTGACCGATGCGCGCCGTTCCGCCGACGCCGCCGCTGCCGCTGCACGCCGTCAACAGCGCAAGTGCCGCAGCAATCATCATTTGCGTAGCAATAATTCGCTTAGCCATAACTTGGGTACGCCACCGCCTCCAAATCGGATCGCATTTGCGCCACCAGCTCGTCCACCGACGCAAAAAGCCGCTGTTCGCGTAAGTAGCGCAGGTCGCGCAGCGCCAACTCACGCCCGTATATCGTTTCGTGAAAGTCACGCAGCCACGCCTCTATCGTCCGCTGCTTTCCGTTGAACTGGGGATTCGTGCCGATCGAGACGAGCGCGGCGTGATCGCGTCCATCGTAACGGGCGAGCGCCGCGTAGACGCCGTCCTTCGGCAACAACTTGCTCGGCACACTAATGTTTGCCGTCGGAAAATCTAAGTCGTGGCCGCGGCCAAACCCCACTTCCACCACGCCGCGCAACTCGTAGCTGTGACCTAGCAGGTAATCGGCCAGCTCGAGGTTGCCCTCGGCGATCAACCCGCGAATCCGCGTGCTCGAGATGCGCTCGCCGTCGTGCGTAATGTTCTCGAGCGCGACGAACGGAAGGTGATGATCGGCAAAGTAGGCGGCCATCATCGCGGCATCGCCGGCGCGCTTGTGCCCGAAGCGAAAGGTCGCCCCGACCGCCGCCCCCTGCACGCCCATGGCGGTGAGCTTTTCGAGAAACTCTTGTGGCGTGAGTTTTGCAATCGAATCGTCAAACTGAATGAGAAAACACTCTTCAAAGCCCGCTTGCGCGAAGAGATCGACGCGCTCGGCGGTCGTTGTAATCATTGGCGGCTCGTGGCCCGGACGCAAGAATGACGAGGGATGATTCGCAAACGTCAGCACGCCGACGCGAAAGCCGGGCTTGCGCATTCGGCGCGCGGCCTTGGCAATCTCGATGTGCCCACGGTGCATTCCGTCGAAGAAGCCGATCGCTAAGACCAGCGGGCGGTCGTTCTCGCGAAAGAGCTCGTGGTAGATCTTCACACGAAGACCTTCCGCGGGGCGAGCAGTGCCCCGTGCGCCTCGCCGACACCCACCAGCGTGCGCGAATGATCGCGCACGAAGACGCGCGATGCCGGCGCGCCATCGGGCAGCGGCACCATGCGGCCGGCGCGGAAGTCGGCCGAGCCGCGCAGATCGAGCACGATAGTGGGAAACGGGATGATGTTTTCAGGCGGCGTCACCGAGGCTTGCGGGTCATCGGCGATTTCTTGCAACGTGCGCGACTCATAGAGCACGAACGGCCCCGAGGCTTCGCGCACGAGTGCGCCCATGTGGGCGGGCACGCCGATCGCAGCGCCGAGGTCTTCGCAAAGTGTGCGCACGTAGGTGCCTTCGCTGCACGCCACGTGAATGCGCGCCTTATTCGGAAGCTCGGTGCCGAGTAACGAGAGTCCGTAGATCGTAATGCTCCGCGCCTTACGTTCGACCGATTTTCCCTCGCGGGCGAGTTCGTAGAGCCGCTTGCCCTCGTGGTGCACCGCGGAAAACATCGGCGGCGTCTGCGCGATCTTGCCGATGAACTGCGCCAGCACGTCGGCGAGCTTGCGCTCCCAGTTGTGCGGCAGCGCGCCCTCCGCGACGGTCTCTCCCAGCGCATCTTGCGAGGTGGTGGAGCGCCCGAGCACGAGCAATGCGGTGTAGGCTTTGCGCTGATCCTCGAGCAGCGGAATCAGTCGCGTCGCTTTACCGATCGCGACCGGCAATACACCAGCAGCTTGTGGATCGAGGGTACCTAAGTGGCCCGCGGCAATTTTGCGATCGCGGCCGTAGACGCCGTAAATACGC
>DATHMY010000218.1:0-5066 GCA_035486535.1 Candidatus Acidiferrum sp. | reverse complement strand
GCGACAGCAAATTTGCTCGGCTATCTGGTCGGCGCGTCGCTGGCGATGCACCCGATCGCGCAAGGCCTGCGCCTGGCCATCACCCGCTGGAGCCTTGCCGGCGTGGTGGTGACGACCGCACTGATGGCGGCTCCGCACGTGCTGTGGTTGCCGCTGCGTTTTGTCACCGGGGTGTGCAGCGGCTTCGTGCTGGTCTTTGCTTCGAGCATCGTCCTCGAGCGCGCGGCAAACGCGCACCAACCCAAATGGCCGCCGCTGTTCTTCTCGGGCGTCGGGCTCGGCATTGCGTTTTCGGGTATTGCGGTACCGTGGCTGGCCGAACTCGGCAACTCGCGGGTGGCATGGCTTGGGGTCGCGGTCATCAGCGCGGCCGCGTTGCTCGTGACCGGATGGTGGTTTACGGAAGATGCGCCGGGCGCGAATATCGCGCAAGCCGGCATCGATGCGACGCTGCCACCGCACCGAACGACCTTTGCGTGGCTCCTTGCCGTGTACACCGCCGAGGCGTTCGCCTACATCATTCCCGCGACATTTCTGGTGGCGATCATCGCGAAGACACCCGGGTTGTCGCACTACGCGTCGCTGTCATGGGTGTTTGTCGGATTGGCCGCCGCCTTTGCGACCTTCGCGTGGATTCCCGCCGCCGCGCGCTTGGGCAAATCGCGAGCGCTCGCCCTCGCGCTCGGCATTCAGGCGGTGGGTCTCGCCGCGCCGGTGTTTTCGCGCAGCGCACTCGCGGTGATCGTTGCCGCCGTTGCGCTCGGCGGCACGTTCATCGCCATCACGCTCTTTGCTGCAGGACTCGGGCGCGATATCTTCCCGCGTAGCACGAGCGCAGCGGTGAGCCGGTTAACCGTGCTGTACAGCGTTGGCCAGATCGTGGGCCCGATCGTCGCAACCCAACTGGCGCTACGCTTTGGCTCCTACAATCCGGCGTTGCTCGCCGCTGCCGGCATCGCGGCGCTCGCGACCGTGGTGACGCTGATTACGATTCGCGACCCGCAGCGAGCCGTAGCATGACGCCGAACAATGACGCCGGCAAGCGCGCCGCCGGCTACGCGGCCGTCGATCGATTTGTGCGCGATGGTATGTGCATTGGTCTTGGTACCGGGACGACGGCGTTTTATGCCATCGAACGGGTCGGGCAGCGCATCGCGGCGGGAGAAACGATCGTCGCCGTAACGACGTCGATCGGGACGGAGCGGCTTTGCGCGGAGCAACACATCCCAATCGTCGCACTGCTCGAGCGCGAGATCGAGGTGGCGATTGATGGTGCCGATGAAATCGCCCCGGACTGGTCGCTGATCAAAGGCGGCGGAGGTGCGCTCTTTCGCGAGAAGGCGGTCGCGCTGTGTGCGCGGCAGTTCGTCGTCGTTGCCACCCGCGAAAAGCTCGTCCCCACGTTGGGCGCCTTTCCACTTCCGGTTGAAATCGTGCCGTACGCGATGCCCTACGTGCTGCGTGAAATCCAGAGCGCGCATCCCGACATCGCCATTGTGCGCCGGGGCGACAACGCGCCCTTCGTCACTGACAACGGCAATTGGATACTCGACTGCCACTTTGGCACGATCGACCAGCCTGCGCAGCTCGACGCAAACATAAAGAAGATTCATGGCGTTGTGGCAAGTGGGATCTTTGTGGGACTAGTCAGTAACGTCGTGCTTGGGAATGACGACGGGACGTCAGGGTGACGCGTACAGAGCGAAGACCTCTGGTTGCGTGGACGTAATCGGAAAATATTCCGGAGACGTTCCCAGCACCGCGGCAAACGATACGGCGTTGCCGTTTACCGTGCCGGGCCCTTCGAAGGGGGCGGCCCATGCCGCACCGTTATAGTAGCCGAGATAATACGACTCGCCGGACGATACCGACGCCGACGTAAACACAAATCCCGGTGACAACGGAAACGTAAACGACGTGCTGCTCGAAAATTCCACGTAGACGATCGGACTCGGAACGAACGGCGTCGTACCGGTCGGGGCCGAAGTCAAAATTGTTTCGGTCACCGAAGGCGGAGGAATCCCCGGTGGGGTGGTAGCCACGCCCAGCGTGCCGACGAGGGAAATCCCTGACGTCGCGATCGTCGGAACCGTTGTCTCGTTAGAAGAAATTGTGACGGTGGCTGAGGAGGGCAGCGTTGGAGTTGGAGTGGCGGACGGCGGTTGCCCCGAGCCCGTACATGCTGTAACGACGATTGCCGCTGCAAAGAACACGCTGAGTGCGACCAACCGCGGAAAAGAAGAAATACGCATGCGACCAAACTCTTTCACAAGACCCGGCGCTGCGGGCTTGCGGGAGCCTGCATTTCTTCACCTCTATTGGTGGGGAAAGTGGGATTTGAACCCACACGAGTTGCCCCGGCCGCTTTTGAGGCGGCTGCGTCTGCCGTTCCGCCATTTCCCCACGTCTACGGTGACGCGCCCGGATTCGGGGTCAGCTAGGCTGCTCCTTGCCCTCTCGACCCTCTTTCTCAGGATAGTCTCATAGGATCATAGCGCGATTTCAGGGTACAATTGGAGCCTCTTATGTCACCCCGTCTAGTGTTTTGCTTGCTAACCATGTGCGCGTTCGGCGTGTACGCAACTGCGCGCGCCGCCTCGGGGCCGGCGCCTATCGTTGTGCACGCGGCGCAAGTAGCTGCGCTCGAGAGTTTCGGGGTGATCGTTCACGAGCGGCACGTCACCCTTACCGCAGCCGCTGGGCCGGCACACTTCAGCCAAAGCAATGACGCGATCATGCTGATGACTGACGCGACCTACTCGCACATCCACTATCTGCGGATCGAAGAGAATGGCCATGTCCTGAGCGCGAGCGAGACGGCCAAACGTGAAGCGGCGAACAATCGCGACCTGGAAGAAGGCAAAGTCGTTTTCAAGCAGCCCTTCGATCAGCGCTACCTCGCCGACTATCAGTACACGATCGTTCCGTGTTCAGCGTGTGCAAGCGGCGAGGTGCAAGTGCATTTCACCAGCCCGATTGCCGATACGCAGCATGGTGTGGGCGATATGCACATCGACTCTGCTACCGGGCACGTACTCGACCTGGAGTACACGCCGAACGTGTTGCCCGATCGTGCCAACACCGGCCTCGTCACTGAAACCTTTGGCCAAGCACTTCCCGGGCTCTGGACGATCGTGCGCATCGATCGCACCTATAGCGGCCGTGTACTATTTGTCGGCGGCCACGGCACGGTTACCGAAGTGCTCGATCATTTCCATCACTTCACCGACGCAGGGGTGGGTGAAGCGTACTATCGTACGGCCATGTTGCAGTAGCCGCGTCCTGCGGCGTGACATGCAGCGCCTTGGGCGCTTCTCCGGTGATGGTAACGTTGACATCGAATCCGTCGCTGTTCGGTTGTAAGGCGATGCGTTTCTGGAAGGTGATCGGCGAAGGTTCGAAATCGGGCGCGGTATAGGTGCAGGTTAGCTGTGCTTGGATGCCGCTGGCATCGATGCGACAGTGGTACGCCCGGTTGAAGGTACCGCCTGGAATGGGGTGGGTATAGGCGGCAATGTAGTCGCGCGGTGACGGTGTGGGCGGCGTCGTGACGTCGTCGCGTAGCGCACCAATGGTGTTGAAATAGTTCTTGCCCGTGCGATCGTCCTCATAGATGAACGAGCGCGCGCCGGCGTTGGCCGAGATGACGATGCGCACGATGCCGTTGTCGAGCACGTAGGTCGGCATCTGATCGTGAAAGACGTCGAGTTCATAGGCGATGGCGCTATTCGGTGGAACCGTGCGCCAGGTAATCGGTAGCGGTGTTGCGCGTGGTAGCGGCTCAACCGCGCGAGCAGGCGGCGGCGTGAAGCCGAGCGGAATGTCGATCGCACTTCCGGGCGCGAGGTGGAGCGGGGGAATCTTGTACCGCCGCGCGTCGACGACGACGCCCGTGCGTGCGGTGTCGCGCTCGCCGAGATCGGGATTGAAGATATCGAGGATCGCGCGCGTGCCGTCGGGTGTGACGAGCAGCGCAGCGTCGCGCAACCCGCCGGTGCTCGAATGCCCGGTTACCTTCGGCGGCGGTTGATAGCGCGGATCGTAGACGCGGCAGGTGAGTGCAAGCGCACGGCACTGTTCGAGTTGGGCGATCGTGGTATCTGCGTTCCCGCGCCAGGCAATTGCGCGATCGGCCTGCGGCTGCATCGTCGCGAGCAACGGACCGTAGCGCTGCACGAGTGCGCCGAACGCGGCCGTCGGCGCGTAACGCGGTGACGGATTACCATCGACGTCAAGCGCGGCATCCCAATCGTAGAACCAATTCGCCCACGGGGCTTCGTACCCGGCGGGGTTGCGCGTGTCTTGCACGGGAAAATTCACCACGCCGCGCACGCCCATCTGCAGCATCTTGTGTAGCGCGATCGTCGTGTTTTCGGGCGCGGCTGCGCGCGGCTTTGTTTCGCCGGCGCCTTGCAGCCAACCGGCTTGAAACTCGCTCGACATGACCGGCACGCCGGTCTGCGTTTGCAACAACCCAAAAGAGAGCCCGAGCTGCGCGATGTCGTGGTCGCCGATCCGATAGGTGTCGCTCTGATACCAGTTGCCCCAGGCCCAGACCGGCGCCGATGCGGTAACCTTCATTTGATAGGAATTGATGAAGAGCGGCACGCTCGGTCCGACGGTCGCTTGTACCTGCGCCTTCAACCAGTTCATGTACGCGTGCCAGTGCGGCGCGGGATAGGTGTCATTGTCGAGATAGGCGCCCTGATCGTCGTCGAGCGCAATCGCGATCACATCGTGCGACCACGGGGCGATCTCGGTCAACACATCGTGCAGCCACGTCGACGCATAGTGCCGATGCACCGAATTGTGCAGCCACTCGTTCGCCGCCGCATCGGCATGCGCGTTCTGCAACGTTGCCGTCGCCGGGTAGCGACCCTCGAGCACATCATGCAGCGGCATGTTGTAGGCGGGTCGCGAGAGCAGCCAGTCCGGATAGCCTCCGTTCCGCCACTCATTGCGAATGACTGGGCCGGGGCGCACGATCACCTTGAATCCCAGCGCGTGGATCAATCCGAAGAGCTTGTGCAGGTTTCGCTGCGGGTTGGTGCGGCCGGTGAAGTCGA
>DATHMY010000217.1:0-8982 GCA_035486535.1 Candidatus Acidiferrum sp. | reverse complement strand
CTGCAACGCATCTATCCCGATCCAATGCCGGTGGGTGCACGCCTCCCGGTCTTACTGCTCTTGCGCGATGCGCCGTACAGCGTCAACGCGCCGCTGGAACTGCTGCTCGATCGTTCGCGCGTCGCCGTACACAAGTATTATCTCGAAGGCGAGTCACACGACGAGCTCCCGCCGTTTGCACTTGCGTTCACGGCGTTCGGTGCCGCCAACGCCGCACAGGATGCCGTTCGGCGCGCCGGCGCATTCGCGGGTGTGCACACGCTGCTCAACGAGCCCGCCTACCTCGAGCGCACTGCGCGCGAGTCGCTGGCGGGGGCGTTAGCGGGCATTGCGGGCGTCGTCAGCGCCCAGGCGGTGGTGGCTTCACCCGCGGAGGCGGCCTCGGCCGCGCTACCCGTGCTCATTCGTCCGATCGACACGCACGCCGGCGAGGGCTTAGCGTTAGCGGATACTGCAGACGCGCTTGGCCTGCATCTCGCGCGTTTTCCGGCCGAGCGCTACTATCGCTCGCCGTTCGTGGAGTATCGCAGCGACGACGGCCTGTACCGCAAATTTCGCGCGATCTTCGTCGACGGCGTCGCCTATCCATATCACCTCGCGGCCGCGCCGCAGTGGATGGTGCACTATGAAAGCAGTCCGATGCGTGCGTCACCGCGCTTGCGAGAGGAGGAGCGCGCGTTTCTCGAGGACCCATCGCGCCTGCTCCCTGCGTGGGAGCACCTCATGCCGCAGATCGCGAGGGCAATTGGGCTGGACTACTTCGGCATTGACGCGACGGTCTTGCCGGATGGCCGCTTATTCGTCTTTGAGGCCGATGCAGCGATGCTGGTGCACGACGAAGATACGCGCGACGTCTTCGCGTACAAACGCCCGCACGTCGCGCGCGTCCGCGAAGCGCTACACGCCGCTATAGCAAGCCGTATACGTCGAGGAACGCCGTGACCAATGCCATCGCCTGCCGTGAGGCGATCTCGTTATAGCTGGCGCGCGCATCGCAGAAGAAACCGTGATCGGCTTGACTGAACACCACCTGCTCGTGCGTTGCCTCCCCAGCGGTGAGCGCATCGGCGACCGCGCGATATTGTTCGGGTGGGATGTGGGTGTCGAGCCCACCCCAAAACATCAGGATCGGCGCGCGTTGCGCTTGGGCGAGTGGAAGAAGGTCGGGGACGATGCCGCCGCCGTAGAACGAAATCGCTGCGCCGAGTTGCACGCGCGCGTTGGCCATATATGCGACGCGGCCACCCATGCAGAATCCGACCGCGCCGATGCGTGGCGCGTTGACGTCCTGCCCGCGTAGCCAATTATATGCTGCGTCGATGTCGGCATGCAGTCCACCGGTGCTCAGCGCGCCCATGTGTGGGCGCACCGCCGCGAAGTCCGTGTAGCTGCCTTCGAAGCCCGGGCCGGTGCGGTGAAAGAGCTCGGGCGCAATCGCCAAGAATCCGAGCGCCGCGAAGCGCTCCGTCACGTCGCGCATATACGCGTTCACGCCAAAGGCCTCTTGAAAAACCAGCATGCCGGCGGTGGGAGTGCCGGATTTTGGTCGCGCGACGTAGGCATCCATCGTGCTGCCGTCGGCAACACCGAGCGTCACGCGATCGGTAGTAGAAGAGGACACGGATTCTCCTTTTCGGTACAGAGGCTAGCGATGCGTTTCTTTTGTACGGTTCTCGAAATCCACTTGGTTTTGGCCTTCTTGGTCGCGCTCTGCGCCCTGGTCTTCAGCTGGACGCCGAACGGCCGGCGCGTGGTCAATGCCGTGGTGGCGCTGCAATTCCTCGTGGGGCTGGTCGTCGCGGCGGTGATGGGCGCGAGCCATCTCCCGATCCCGCCTGTGGTCTGGCTGCACCTGCTCGTTGGAATCGCAGTTTTGGGTTGCTATGGCATGGCGATGCGTGCCGGAAGACGAGCGGGCGGCGCCGCGCTTGCGCTGACGCTGTCGCTCGCCGGCATCGTCCTCATCGTGATCAACATCATCATCGGCTGGCGCATAGCGATGCCCGGAGTGTGTATCTAGTGAGAGCATTGCGTCCGTTCTTCGCGATCGTGGTGCTCGCGGTTGCCGCGGTTGCGGGGTGGTATTTTCTGCGTCCGCACACGCCGTCTGCGTCGGGCGAGACGCTGACGGTCTACTACACCAAGCTCGACGGGACGACACTGGGAACCTGGGACGTGTCGCTTCGTGCGCCCACGCCAGGCGAAAGTGCTGACGCCCGGTTGCATGATGTGGTCACCTATGCCGCGCTGCAATCCGTGGCGGGCCCGCCGCCCGACATCTCGGCGGTACGCTTCCCGCCCGGCACGCGGGTCCATGACGTCACCATCGTCAACGGTACCGCGCTCGTCGATCTGCGGGGCGAAGTTGCGTCAGCGAATGGCGGAGCATTCCAAGAAAACGGCGAGTTCAAAGGTCTGGTGTATACGCTAACGGGAATTCCCTCAATTAATGCGGTCAAGATTACGATCGAAGGCCGAACTGTAGAGACCCTTCCGGGGGGACATCTTGAGCTCGACGCACCGCTTCGTCGCTCGGATTGGTAGCGCGATTGCGATCCTCGTGCTGCTCGCAACGGCCGTCGTCCGCGCGGAGACGGTAAGCTACGCATTCGAACATTCCACCCTCACCTTCACTCACGTAACGCGCACGCCGAACGGTACCGCGGTCGGAATCGACGATCCGGCGCTGCGCGCGCTGCTCAAGTCGCTGGGTGCGAGCCTGACCTGGCGGCCCGGCGATCGCACCGTCCTCATCGCGACCTCGGCGCCCGACGTCATTTCCTTCGCGGTCGGCGACGCGCAATACGGCGTTGGAGGACTGACAGCACAAGCGCACTTCGCCCCCTCGCAGGTTGGTAGCGAGGTCTATCTGCCGTTCGACGATCTGATGCACGCACTTGGCGTTGGGATACAAGACGGCGTCCTCGAGCGGTTGCTAACGTCGGTTGACGTGCAAGGATATGGCATTCAAGCGGTGCTGGTCGCGCGTGGCGGCGGCGTCTTGCATCCGCAGGTCGTTGCCGACACGCCGGATCGTCTGGTCTACGAGTTCGACGGCGTCGGCACGACGCTCGCGCCGGAGCGGACGATCAATGCCGGTGGGATTCGCTCGCTGGAGATCACCTCGTCGGGAAGCGCGCGCGATCCAAAAACCACGGTCGAAATCGATCTTTCTCCCGGCACACGTCACGATGCGCCCCAATCGGGGAGCGGCGAATTCGAAGTCGCGTTCGGCGCGAACGGGAGCGCGCCGCCGCTGGTCGAGCCGCTGCGCGGATCGGTCGCGGTTGTTGCCGCAGCTGCAGCTGTTGCCAGCGCACCGCCCCCGCCTCCGCCCGCCGACATGGAAACGGCCGCCGCGACGCCTCTCGCGCAGCCGACCGGCGCGACCGCGGTCGCGACGGTCAATGCGGTGAGCGTACAAACCGCGAGCGACGGCGGTCAAAGCGTGGCCATTACCGTAACCGGCAACGCCTCGTACGAATGGCATCGTCTGCGTGCGCCCGACAATCGCTTTTGGATCGATATCAAGAACGCGCAGCTCGCCGGCGGTCCGCAGGATCAGGCGGAGGCGAATCCGCTGATCGCGCTGCGGGTGCGGCAAATCGATCCGCAGACCGTGCGCGTCGCACTCTCACTCGCGGGCGACAACGCCCTCGATGTTTCGCCGTCGGCTACGGGCGTGAGCATCGGTGTCGGCAGCGCGATGCTTGCTGAGACGGCGCCGCGCACTGGCACGGGAACGGTCGGCGCGGTGGTCTCCGCCAACGAACCGCAGACCACCGTGACGCCGGTTCCTGCAGATGAATACGGTACCGGCGGCGGCGACGATCAAAGCCAGTGGAAGTTCGGGCCGCGTGGCTATGTGCCGACCAACCCGAAGCTAATCGTGCTTGATCCCGGTCACGGCGGCACCGACCGCGGCTCAATGCATGGCGAACTGCAGGAAGCGGTGCTCAACCTCGACATGGCCGAGCGCGTGCAAACGATCTTGCTCGCGCGCGGCTGGCAAGTTCGGCTAACGCGCACCACCGATCATGACGTCGATGCCACACCGGCCAGCACGCAAGAGGCGATCCGGATCGGCCACGACAACACCGATGCATACGCGCTTCAGGCGCGCGACGACGTCGCCAATACAGCCGGCGCGCGGCTCTTCGTGAGCATCCACTGCAACGCATACATTAACAGCGGACCGAACGGTTCGACCGTCTACTACTATAAGCAGAGCGATCTTGCACTTGCGAAGATGATGGATAGCACGCTGGCCGCATCCGACTTGGGTGTGAAAGACGACGGGACGGTCAAGGTAAAATACTACGTCGTCGCCAATGCCGCGATGCCCGCGATATTGATTGAGACGGCATTCTTGACCAACCCATTTGATTACACCAAACTTGCATCATCCGATTGGCGCCAACAGATGGCCGAGGCGATTGCCAACGGAATCGATCGCTATATGCGAACGAATCCAGTAGCAAACAACAACCAATAGTGATCGGACTGTTCGACTCAGGGCTCGGTGGGCTGACCGTGTTGCGCCGCGTGCGCGAGCGCTTGCCCGATATCGACGTCCTCTTCTTCGCAGATCAAGCGCACGTCCCGTACGGCGGTCGCAGCGCTGACGATCTGTTTGCGCTGTTGCAAAACAATCTGGCGTGGCTCGACGAGCGCAACGTCGAGGCAATCGTCATGGCGTGCAACACGTCGTGCGCAATCGCCGATCTCTACGGCTGGCCGACGACGCAAGCCGAAGTCTTTGATCTCCTGGATTCCGCGACGATCGCGCTGCAGCAACTCGGCGCGCGCCGCATCGGCGTGGTTGCAACCACGGCCACGGTCCGCTCGGGCGCGTATGGCCGTCGCATCCGCAACGCGATGCACGAGTCCGAAGTATGGGAAGTGGCGGCACCGGAACTGGTTCCACTGGTCGAGGCGGGCGAGATCGAGTCGAACGCGGCGCACGATGCCGTGCTGCGGGTGTGCGCCGAACTGCCACCGGATCTCGACGCAGTCGTCTACGGCTGCACGCACTATCCGGTGCTCGAGCGGCATTTTCGTGCGGCGCTCGGCGAGCGCACCAGGCTGATCGATCCGGCCTTCGTACAGGCGACACGTCTGGCTGAATTCGTGCAACTCGACGAAGCGCCGATCGGATCGGGAACGACGCGCTACGTTACCAGCGGCGACCCCGAACGCTTCCGCTTAAGCGTGGCGCAAATCATGGAAGAACAGTCACCCGTGGTGATGGAGTATTCTTCACCTAAATAGAGGAACGCGCTTTTGGGGAGCTTTCGATTGTTGTAGAGCGAAGGCTCGAAGTTTTGCGCCATTCGCAGGATGCGAACTTCATTTGTTTGTGGCGCAAAACTCGCGCAGCAGGAGCGGCACAAGGACGTGCCGCGACGAGCGTCTTCGCACGCAACAATCGAAAGTGAGAGAAAAGCGCGCTATGAAAACAGGGCGCGGCGTTGGCGCTCGAGTTCGACCGTCGAGCTGAGCGCTGCGCGGCTATCTTGCGCGTGTGATTCGACCAGCGCCGCCATTTGCGAATAGTCGCCGTACATCGCGTACGCCCGGCGCGCCTCATCGTTGGCCGCGTCCTCGGCCTGCTCGAGCGTGAACTGCGCGGAGCTTGCGAACTGTTCGATGCGCCCAAAGGCTTCTTGTGCCATGCGGGCCTGCCGCGCGCTGTGCTCGGCCTTCGCGACGCCGTTGGCAATTGCGGAACCCGCGGCCTTGCCGCGCGCTTCGAGGTCGCTGAGCACCTTGCGGATATCGAGGGTCGAAGCCTTGGTCTTGTCGGCGAGGCTGCGCACCTCGCCGGCGACGACGTTGAAACCCTTGCCGTGATCGCCCGCGCGCGCAGCTTCGATCGCTGCGTTGAGCGCAAGCAAGTTGGTTTTATCGGAAACGGAGCGCACCAAGTTGATAATCTCGAAGATCTGATGCATCGATTTGGCGAACTGCTCGAGCGCATTGCGGCTCTGTACCGCCATCGACGAAAGCACGTTGATCGTGTCGATGAGCTCGCCGACGGTGTCGCGCATGATCCTCACTTGCGGTGCCACCTGCTCGAATCGCTCGCCCAGTGCAAGAAAGTCCTTGCCCAGCTTTTCGTTGGAGCCGCTCAGGCCCATCGATTGCTGCGAGAGTGCGTTGAGACTCGAAATTTGCGAGCGCGATTGGGTGGCAATGGTGTCGCCCGTCGCGCGCACCGAGTTCACCGAGCGATCGATCGACTCGACGATGTCATTGAGCGTGAAACCGTGCGCCGTATCGTGTGCGGTGAGGTTGACGCGAGGACGCCAGGCGTCCAAATTGCGATTGAGCAAGAGGCGGAAGACGTCGGTAGGGAAGAGCGGTTCCATGCGCTCCCACACAAAGCGCGAGGTCTTGACGAAGTCTTCGCGCTCGTCGGGTGTTAGTTCGTGGACTTCGAGATGCTTGCGCAGTTCCGTAAGCGCGCGCAGCTCGTCTTCGGCGGAGATGCGCCGGTGGAATTGGGTCGCTTCACTGAAGGCCTGCTGGATGAGGTCGCGGTCCGCAATCGGTAGCGCATGCCAGCGCTCGATGTTGCCCAACACGATCTGCGTGTTGTAGGTGTGCGCGGTTAGCGAGAGATAGCGCTGCACTTCGTACAGGCGCGCGCCGAGCGTATTGGCAAGCGGATTTTCTTGGGCGTCGACCTCGTGATTTTGCAGCGAGCGATAGACGTCGCCGAAGCCGATGACCTTGGGGGAAGCGCCCAGCGCGTGCATCAGCGCCAGATACACCACCGAGTCTTGGATGCGCACGCGCATTTTTCGCATGTCCGCCGGACGGCGGATCGGGTGCAACCCGTTGGTGAAGTGCCGCAGCCCGTTCTCGAAAAAGCCCAGGCCGTGCAGACCGAAGGACTCAAACGACGAGAGGATGTGCTCGCCGAGCGGCCCGTCGAGCAGCCGGTGCGCCGATTCACGGTCGGGGAAGACGAACGGAAGGTCGAGCAGTTGCGCGAGCGGCACCAGCGCACCGGCGACGTATGTCGTGACGCTGACCATGTCGAGTTCACCCGACCGTACCCGCAGCAGCGCTTCCATTTCGCTTCCGCCGGTGAACGGTATCTCCAGCTCGATGCGGAGGCGGCCTTCGGAGAGTTCCAGCGTCCGCTGCGCGACAAATTCCCAGGCGCGCGATGGTGGATAACCGGTCGGCAGGAGCGTCGCAATTTTGATTGTCGTGTGTTCGCTTTTCGCAGCGGTGCGCGAGCGTGAGATATACTCGATTTCGGCGCCGTAGTACGCCAGACGTTGTGTCGCAAACGCGGATTCCAGTGCTTCGCGTCCTTGTGCAGCGGCGACATTGGCGAGGCCGTCGGTCGCTTTGCGCATCTGCTCGGCGGCGTAACTGTGATCGCGGCCGCTGACGACAGCGCGGTCAATCGTTACCGAGAGATCGGCCGCGAGTTCGGCGATCTCGGCGAGCGACGTGCGCGCGACTTCGGCGAGCGGGGCCGATGCTGCCGAGCGCTCCGCATTCTCACGCACGGCTTTGATCGTCGCTTCAGCTTCGCGCTGAATCTCGACGACGAGGTTCTTGATGACCGAGGTCGATTCGTTCGTGGTTTTCGCAAGCCGGCCAACCTCGCCGGCAACGACGGCAAAGCCGAGTCCATGCTGTCCTGCGCGCGCGGCTTCAATCGCGGCGTTGAGCGCGAGCAATTGCGTTTCGTCGCTGACGTCTTCGACGAACTCCGTCATGCGCCCAATCTCACTCATCAGCCGGCCGAAATCGTCCATCGCGTTGGCGGTATCGGCGGAGAGTTCCGCGAGTTGCTGCACCGAGGTCAACAAATTCTCGACGACCTCGAACGAATTGCCGAGGTCGGATGCAGCGGCGCGTGCCGACGCTTGCGCAGTCTGCAGCCGCTCGGCCGTCTCGCGAGAGGCCGAGGCAAGGGTTCCCGCGGTGTCCGAGAGCGCGACCATCAGCGTGGTCTGCTCTTGCGCGGTCGCGGCAATCGCCTCCGAGGCCTGCCGAACCGCGTCGACCGCCGTGGCAATGCTTGCGTTGAAGCGGTCGAAGAGCTCGCCCTCGCGCGTTGAGATCATGACTTCGGGCTATTCGCCGGACCGAGGAACCATCCATAGGCGGCATACCCACGATAATGCGGCTGCGTACCGTAGCTGTGGCCAACGGAAAAGAGCAGGGCGTGAACGGTGCCGAGCATATGGATGTAGCCCACGCCGATATCCGACTGCGAATACGCGTCGTGCGGCGTGGTCCGGGTGAACTCCATTCCAATAGTATCGTCCGGGGTGACCGGATACATAGCCGCCAGGCCCGCCTGCCAATCGCCGGTTCCGGTGGCGTCCCGGTCAAAATCAAAGCCGCCCCCGCCAAAAACCGTGACCTTGCCGATGGTCTTCTGTGCCCACAGCGGCAAGAACAGCGTGCCGTGTCCGGCGCCGACGCCGGACGCCCCGGTCGCGAAGGTGACCTGCGGATAGAACGCGATCTGCGGCGCATGTGCGGTCTCTTGCACGAAACGTACTTTGAGGCCGGTCTGGAAATCCTCAAACCCGTACGCGTTCGGCGTCTCCGGTGCGATTTGCTGTGCATCACCGAAGTGTACGGAGAACTGCACGTTGGGCATCAGCCCGTAGTTGATCTCGAAGAACGGCAGTTCGGCGGTTCCTACGCCGGTGTCTTGATGGGTCGTGACGCCGGAATAAATCTCGTAGTTGCGATAATCGGTCGGCGCCGGATCATCGGTGTCAAATGGCGGCCCGGCGAGCGCGCGCAAGGGCATCGCGATCGCGCACAGCGCAAGCAATACAAAACTCCATCTCATCGTTCTTATGCTAAATGGGGACCGTTTCACCCACATGAAAGAGATGGAAGAACAGCACGGTCGAGACGGTTGCCAACGCCGCGCCGGCGATGACCTGGAGCAATGTGTGGGCTTTAAGGTAGACGCGCGCCCAGCAGACCATCGGG
>DATHMY010000216.1:0-16026 GCA_035486535.1 Candidatus Acidiferrum sp. | reverse complement strand
CGTCGGCATCTCGGTGGTCAACGCGCTCTCGGAGTGGATGATCACGCGCGTCAAGCGCGACGGCAACGTCTACGAGATGAAGTTCGAACGCGGCATTACCGTCCAGAAGCTCAAGAAGATCGGTAAGACCGACGAAACCGGTACATTCCAATGGTGGATGCCTGACCCCGAAGTCTTCGAAACGCTCGAGCTGCACTGGGATATCTTGCAGAAGCGCCTGCGTGAACTCGCGTTTCTCAATCGCGGGCTGTCAATCACGCTGCGCGACGAACGCGGTGAAGAACCGCGCGAGCGCTCCTACAAGTTCGACGGCGGCATCGTGTCGTTCGTCGAGTACTTGAACGAGAAGAAAGATTCATTGCATCCGGTTATTTCGACGCATAGCGAGCGCGATGGCGTCGACGTCGAAGTCGCAATGCAGTACACCGACACCTATAGCGAGCAGATCTTCGCTTACGCTAACAACATCAATACGATCGAAGGCGGCATGCATCTCCAAGGCTTCCGTCAGGCCGTGACGCAAGCCGTCAACTCGTACGCGAAGAAGAAGGGCATGCTCAAAGAGGCCGACGGCTCGCTTTCGACCGACGACATCATGGAAGGCTTGACCGCAGTCGTTTCGGTGAAGCTGGAAAACCCGCAATTCGAAGGCCAGACGAAAACCAAACTTGGCAACGCGCGCGTGCGCAGCATCGTGTACAATCTGGTCAACGAGCGGCTGGATTTCTTTTTTGAAGAGAATCCCAAACAGGCGCGCGTCATCATCGAGAAGACGATGCAGGCGCAACGTGCGCGCGAAGCCGCGAAGAAGGCGCGCGATCTCTCGCGTCGCAAGAACGCGCTCGAAGGCTCAGGACTGCCCGGCAAGCTCGTCGACTGCCGTAACAACGATCCCAAGGAGAGCGAGATTTTCTTGGTCGAGGGCGACTCGGCCGGTGGCACCGCGAAGGGCGGTCGCGACCCGAATACACAAGCGATTCTGCCGCTGCGCGGTAAGATTCTCAACGTCGAAAAGGCACGTCTCGATAAGGTGCTTTCCAACGAAGAGATTCGCACGATGATCACTGCGCTGGGAACCGGCTTCGGCGACGAATTCGATCTCGAGAAGCTGCGCTACCACAAGATCATCATCATGACCGACGCCGACGTCGATGGTTCGCATATCCGCACGCTGCTGCTCACGTTCTTCTACCGGCAGATGAAGCCGCTGGTCGAGAACGGCTTCGTCTACATCGCGCAGCCGCCGCTCTATGGCATCAGGAAGGGCAAGAAGCAGTGGTATGCGTTCAACGAGGCCGATTATAAGGCGGTCATCGGTACCGAGGATCCCAAAGACTTCACCATCCAGCAATACAAGGGTCTGGGTGAAATGGACGCCGAGCAACTCGCCGTGACAACCATGGAGGTCGGGAATCGCCGCCTCAAGCAAATCACGGTGGAAGACGGGGTTGAAGCCGAGCAGATCTTCACCGATCTCATGGGCGACAAGGTCGAGCCGCGCAAGCAGTATATCTTCGACTACGCGAAGACCGTACGAAACTTAGATCTTTAAGGTCCGCTTAGCATCGGGGGCGGCCGGAAGGCCCCGGGTCCAGTGTTGGGTACTTAACTCCTGATGCGCAGGCGAGCGGCATGGACCGTGGCGGCGGTTGCTCTGGTAGCCGTGGGCGTGCTCGCGGTTGGCGGCCGCGCGCTGGCCGCTTGGATTCTTCCGGGCGTGCTCGGGCTCGCGATTCACGGAAACGTCACCGCGAGCGACGTTGACATCAGCAACACGCGCTTGATCCTGCGCGGCGTACACGCGACAAAGAACGGCGATCGGCTCCTGGACGCCGCGCAGATCCGCATCGACTACTCGCTGCGCGATCTCCTACCGGGCAGCCGCCATCGCTTTGGCTTGCTCGGCATCACCCTCGATCATCCGATCATCACGATTGCGCGCCGTGCCGACGGCAGTTACGACCTCGCACAAGGTTTTGCGAAGAGCGCTGCACCGGCGGCGGGGCCAGTACGCGTCAATCCCGTGCCGATCGCTTTCGACGTCAACATACACGCGGGCTCGATCGCGCTGCGCAACCCGACAGCGCTCGATCTGCAAGCGCGCGAGGTTGACATGCACAACCTCGAACTCGCCGGCACGATCAACACCGCCGACCACACGCACTACCGTCTCTCCGGCAACTTTGCCGATGGATCGAAAGTAGAACCATTCTCGATCGTCGGTACCTCGAACGTGGCGCGAGGCTATGCGATGACCCACGTCGTTGCCGCCGCAATTCCGCTGCGACCCATCGCGAATTTCTTCATCAACAATCGCGCCGCGCAACTGCTCGCCGGACAGGCGAGCGGCGTCGACCTGCGTCTCTACGCACTCGGCGTGGAGTCTGATACGCCGGTCGACTATCATCTCAGCGGTCACGTCGCCATCAGCGACGCGTCGCTGCGCCTGGTCGGTCTCGCACAGCCGGTAACCGGCGTACGCGGCGATATCCAGCTCGTCGACGACGAGATGTTCTTTCAAGACTTGCGCGCGAGCGTTGCCGGCATCAAGCTCTCCGCGACCGGCGGCCTGTTCGATTTCGCCGCACCGGAGTTTCGCATGCACATCGCTGCCGCCGGCGATCTCGCGGCGCTGCGTACGCTGTTTGTCTTTGCGCGCGCGCAAGCGATCGCGGGCGCGGCGCGGATCAGCGTGATCGTCGATGGCCCGGTCAGCGCGACGCGCGTGCGCGCCACGGTCGACGCGCCGCACGCCTCGTATCGCGGCATCGTCTTCGATCGCCTGCACGCGGCGTTTGCCTACAGCAACAGCACGGTGTTTCTTGCGCCGCTCGAAGCGCACGCGCAAGGTGCGGACTTTATCGTGCGCGGCGCGCTCGAGATCGGCGATACGGTCCATTCGCGCCTAGCGCTACACGTGAACGCGCCGGCCGATACGCTACCGTACGCGGGCGCGCTGCTGGGAACCGAGCCGCTGGTCGGCGACTTCCTGCTCGACGGCACCGACACCAACTTCTATGGGTACGGTGCGCTGCAATCGGCGCGCGGCATCGCACGTATGGCCGCGGTCGCGCACGAAGATCCCGGCGGCATTCTCGACGTCGCACCGTTGTGGATCGATGCCGGACGCGGCACGTTCTACGCCGGATATGCACTCGATCGCCGGCACGACACCAGTGCGTTTTGGATTCGAACGCAACATCTCGCGTTGCATACACCGGCGCATCCGTCGTTCTTGAGCACCGCGCTGCCGGTGATGCCACCGCTCGACGGCACCGTCGACGACGCATCGATTCTGGGTGGCGGTCACAGCGGCAATCGCGCGCTGCTGGCCGGCAGCGTGCGCGTGAACCACGCGACCATCGCCGGCGTGCAGTTGGACTCGGTGAGCGCGACGTTCGCCGGAACGCTCGCCAACGCCGCGATCGATCCGATCGTCGCGCGCGGGCCGTGGGGTACGCTCAACGGTACCGGGGCGCTCTCATTGAACTCGATTGCGGTGCACGGCAACTACCGCGGCACGTTGCAAGGCTTGCGCCCGTTCATGGGCGACCTTGCTGCCGCCGGGGACATCAACGGCGTGGCTGCAGTCGCGCTCGGATCGCAAGGCATCATCGTGCAAGCCGACGGCATGCAGCTGCG
Organism: Candidatus Acidiferrum sp.; assembly: GCA_035486535.1. Taxonomy (GTDB): domain Bacteria; phylum Vulcanimicrobiota; class Vulcanimicrobiia; order Vulcanimicrobiales; family Vulcanimicrobiaceae; genus Aquilonibacter. The sequence continues at coordinate 12,384 of DATHMY010000216.1, read as the reverse complement.
CAACGCCAACATTCACGGCATTCCGCTTACGGGCGCCACCGGGACGCTTGCGATCCGCGGCGGTCATCTCCGTATTGAGAGCGTGCGCGCGCAAGTCGCAAGTGGCACGGTCGTCGCTGCCGGTCCGTATGATACCGGCATTTCGCTAGTGGCGACGCATCTCGACGGCGGCCAGTTGCGCGCACTCGGGTTGCCGCTCGATAGCGGCGTTGTCGATGCGCAGGGAGAACTCGCGGGCGGCACACCGCTGCCGGCATTCGACGGTGGGATTGCGCTTGCGGACGGGCGCGTCGCACATTTCACGGTTGCCGGGAGCGGTTTGATCGCGCTGCACGGCGACGGCGCACGCCTCGACAACGTCGTCGGCGGTGTCGACAACATCTACGCGCTTGCCTCCGGCAATCTCGATGCGCTGACGTCGGGCGCGCCGCAGTATGCGATCGATGCCCAAGTGCCGGCCGGCAGTCTGCAAACCGCGATCGCCGCACTCGGCATCAACGGACACTATAGTGAAGGCACGTTCAATGCGTCGCTCCGCGTAACCGGCGCAGGCTTAACGCCGCACGTCGAGGGACCGATCGGTGTGCCGGGCGGGTCGGTCAACGGCCTGTACTTCACCGACGCCAGTGGGATCCTCGGCGCCGACTCCAGCGGCGTGAACGTCGACGACGGCAGCGTCACCTTCGCAACCACGCAGCTCGCGTTTAACGCCGCTGAAAATCCGCACCTCAGTTCGCTGCAGATCGACGCGCCACACGCCGATCTTTCCGATTTCAACAACTTCTTCAATACCGGCGATACGCTCGCCGGCAACGGCGGCGTGCGCTTCGACGTGGTCTCGCAGGGCCACCGTCTCTCGAGTAACGGCGACATCGCGATCGCCGGTTTGCGCTACCGCAATCTGCCGTTTGGGAACACGACCGCGTCCTGGTCGAGCGCGCACAACGTGTTGCGTGGATCGCTCGATGTCGACGGCTCGATCGGCGTGCTGCACTCGCACGGATCGATCGGGATCGCGCCCGAGCTCGACATCTTGCCGCGGATGCGCGATTCGTACTATGCGCTCAGTGCGGACGTCACCCAGTTCGATCTGTCGACCTGGATCGCCGCGCTTGGGTATCCCGAGGTTGCGGTCACCGGGCGCGTCAACGGCAGCGCCTCGGTCAACGGGCGGTATCCGTTGCTGCAGATGCGCGGCAATGCGAGCATGCAAAACGGCACGGTGTGGCGCTTGCCGATCGATAGCGCCGCGCTCACGTTTTCATCCAACGGCGGGCGGCTCACGATCGATTCGTTCAACTTGAGCGCACTCAGTCTAACGGCTACCGCCAGCGGCAGTTTCGGTTTTACCGCGCAGGCGCCGCTCGCGCTAACGCTCCACGCGAGCACCAGCGACTTGCCGCAACTCGTTGTACAGCTTGCGCGCCGGCAGCTGCCGGTGCAAGGCACGTTCGAATCGACAATGCAGATTGGCGGCTCGCTTGCGAGTCCAACCTACGAAGCCGCGTTCGATGCGAAGAATGCCGTGCTCTACGGGATCAACGTGCCGTCAGCATATGGTGAACTCGCGCTTCACGGCAACGACGTCGTGTTGCACAATGCCGGTGTGACGTTGGCGAAAGGCACGATATCGCTGCAAGGCTCGGCCCCAATTCAACTCAGCCCGTTTCGATTTGGACCGCCGGGACAGCCGATCAGCCTTGCCGTCAACGTGAAGGGCGTCGATCCGACGGCATTCGATGCAATCGCCGGCAACGATACCAAGCTGGGCGGCGCGATCGACGGAGCGCTTACGATCGCCGGCACGGTGGCGGATCCGCGCATCACCGGCCGCTTCAGCATTGCGAAGGGCTCGTACATCAGCGACTTGGAACACACGCCGATCACCGGGATCGATGCGTCGATGACGTTCAACCAAACGTCCGCGACCGTCGATACGCTGCAAGCCAAGTTCGGCACCGGGACGGTGACCGGTTCGGGTCACGTGGCCTTCGGCGCGACCACCACCTACGCAATCGACGTCAAAGCGCACCAGGCGCAGTTGAATTTGCCCGCGTTCGGCAGTGGTGCGGTCGACGCTGCGCTGACCCTCACCAAAGCCGGCGGCCAGGACGCGCTGCTGGCCGGCACGGTCTCGCTCTCGAACGCTTCGATTCCGTTTGCCGCGTTTATCGCCGCGACCCAGAAGAGCGCACAAACCAGCGGGCCGCCGCTCCCGCTCGACTTCGATATAAAGATGGACATCGGCAAGAACGTCCGGGTGAAAGGTTCGGGTTTTGGGGCCGGGCTCGACATCGGAGCGACCGGCAGCGCCCACCTGGCCGGCAGCTTGGCCGCGCCAACCCTGCAAGGCACCTTTGCCTCGACCAGCGGCACCCTGACCTTCTACGACCGTGCCTTCCGCGTGCAGTCGGCCAAGGTGGTCTTCGATCCCAAAGCGGGCATCGTCCCGACGCTTCGGGCCACCGCCACCACCCACGTCTCGAACCCTGACCCCAGCAGCCCCTACGGCTCGGTCGACGTGACCGTCGCGGTCGACGGGCTGGTGACCAACCCGAAGCTGACCTTCACCTCGAGCCCGCCCGGCTACTCGAACGACCAGATTCTGGCGATGATCGCGCCCTTCGGGGGATTGATCCTCAGCGGGCTCTCCTACGCGCCAACCCAGACGAACGCGGGTGCGGCCCCGGTCCCCGGCGCCCAGCCCGTCGGCGTGACCTCGTCCTCGATCTCTGCCGGCCAAGAGGCCTTCAATATCGTCAATGCGCAGTTCATGGCCGGGCTGCTCTCGCCGGTCGAAGGCGCCCTCTCCCAGAGTCTGGGCGTCCAAAACGTGAACCTGACGCTGGATTATTATGGGAACGTCGGGTTCTCAGCGTCACGTTTCCTTGGCAAGACCGTGAACTTCTTATATGCCGCTACATTTGGGATCCCGCAGCGCACGTCGTTCGGCTTGGAGCTCGTCGGCCAGCGGGCGACGAGCGCGCAGCTTTCCTTCTATTTCACCAACGGACCCGAGAAGCTGTTCGAGACCCCAGTTGGCACAGCGACGTCAGGCAATCGTTTGTCAGTGGGATTGCCACTGCAAGGCACACAAGGTTTCGCATTTACGTTCCAACGGTTTTTTTGGTGAAAACCCCAGCATTTTTAAGGTGGCAAGGACCGCCCACCGCTAGCGCGAACCAGGGGCCGGAACTCTGCTGGCCTCTGTCAGCCTCCATGCCCACAGCAAGGACAACAAGAATCGCATGATCTCCGACCTTCGGCGCGCGCTACGCGCTCTGGTGCGTAGCGCGGCTGCCGTGCTCGCCCTCGTCGTCGCGCTTTCGATCGTCGCGTCGCCCGCCGCCCGTTCGGCCGGGGGTGCTCCGGAGATCGTCTCGGTCGACGTTACGGGCAACCTGCACGTGCCGACCGCCACGATCATGCAAGTGATTCAAGCGCGTCCGGGCGAGGCCTATGACCCGAAGATCGTGCAAGGCGACCTGCAACGCATCAGTGCGCTGGGGTATTTTGCCGACATTGCCGCGCCGCTCATTCGCGCGCGTCCGAACGGCGTCGCGATCACCTATCGGGTGATCGAGTATCCGGTGGTCACCAAGATCGATTTCACCGGCAACAAGAGCGTGCCGACCGACACGCTGCTCGCGTTGATGGATCTTTCGGTCGGACAAGTCTTCAACACCAACACGTTCCACTCGGACGTGCTCAAGATCAACAATTATTACGAGCGCATCGGCTACGGCGGCCAAGTGGCGACGCACATCAAGAATCTCAATTTCGATACGAAGACCGGCGCGCTCTCGCTGACGATCATCGAAGGCTTGACGGTGCGCGCGATCGAGATCAGTGGCGATCCGTTCTTACCGATCCCGCTGATTCTCCAGCAGCTCACGCTCAAACCCGGCATGGTGTATTCGGACCAGATTCGTCAGAAAGACCAAGACAAGCTCAAGTCGTGGTACGACGACAAGTGGCACATCGAGCTCGGCAACTTCGAAGCCGGTATCGATCCCACGTCAGTCGACGAAAAGACCGGCACCGCGATCGTTAAGTATGAAGTCGACGTGGCGCGCGTCGCGGCGGTGCAGATCACCGGCAACACGCGCACCAAAGACCGGGTCGTTCGACGGCTGTTGCGCGTTACGCCGGGCATGATCGTGAACACCGATTGGATCAAAGCCGATTACGAGCGTCTCAATTCGACCGGATACTTCTCCAAGGTCAATCCCGATATCAAACAAGGACCCGATCCGAAGAAGCCGCAGGACGTTACGCTGGTGTGGGAACTCACCGAGCAGCGCACCGCGCAAGCCTCGATCGGCTTCGGCTACTCCGGCGGCATCACCGGCGAAGGTCTGTACGGCACGCTTGGCTTCACCGATACCAATCTGCACGGTACCGGGAACTCGGCATCGATTCAGTTCCAGCAAGGCGCGCGCACGACGTCGGATACGCTCTCGGGCACGATTCCGTATTTGGGCGATTCGCCCAAGGCCGAGAAGTATTCGCTCAGCGCAAGCATCTTCTCGATCAAACAGACCTACTATTATCCGGTCTATTCGGTGACGTCGAACACCGTGGCGCCGGCGCCCATCGTGGGCGGCACGTCCCCACCGATTCCGGTAACGCTGTATGAGAACAGCAACGCCGCCCTGATCAGCGGCGTCGTTTCGACGAGTGCGTCGTCGCAACAAGGCTTCAACTTCTCGCTCGGACGCCGGCTCTCGGATTACATCACCGCGTCGCTCACGCCGCAGGTCTCGACCGTGAAGTATTCGACGACCGTTCCGTCGCCGTACTACTTCTCGGGTTCGCAGCCGAACGTGCTGGTCGGTCCGACGCCCAACCCGCTCGAATCCAACGAAACCGTCAACGGCAGCTTCGGTATCTCGGCGAGTTCGATTGCCAACGTGAACACCGGCTTGCCCTATCAATTGAACACGCTGACATTTGGTTTGGGAACCTCGCCGATCACGGTCGACGACCCGTACAATCCGCGGCACGGCTGGAATGCTTCGTTCAGCGAGCAAGTCTCGTCACCGTCGTTTGATTCGAGTTTCGACTTTACCGAAACGAGCTTCAACGTGGCGCGCTTCCTGCCGGTGTTGCGTTCGGCGACCTTCGCCATTCACGGGCTCTACGAATTCTCGACGGGCGTGATCCCGCCGAACAACCTCTTCACCTTCTCGGATCAACAGGTGCGCGGCTACGATACCGTCTTCTACGGTACCGACGCGTTCCTCGGACAAGTCGAATTGCGTCAGCCATTGACGGCCGACCGGAAGCTCTCGGTCGTGGGCTTCGTCGATGAGTTGGACTACCGCATTCGCGGTGCGTATCCGGAGCTCGATCCCTACACGAACCGCGTCATCGGCTACCCGGCCGATTGGTCGTTGCGTGGAGATTTGGGCGTCGGCTTGCGCTTCGACGTACCACAACTCGGCTTGCACACCATCCGCATCGACTTTGCCAAGGGCGCCGACGGCACCCACACGAGTTTCGGCATCGGCCAAAGCTTCTGATCGATTGACGTAAGGAATATTCATGACACGACGCTACATTGCAACATTACTTCTTCTCCTCGGACTCAGCGCTGCGATTGCGCCGGCCGCGATCGCCGCAGATCTCACCGACGTGGGCTTCATCGATCAGTCCGCGCTTGGCAGTCTACCTGCGTTCGTGGCGGCGAATCAGCAGCTCGCTACATATAAGGAGCAACTCAACGGGCAGTTCGCTGCCGCAATGCGCAACGCGAAGTCGGATGCCGACAAGCAGCGCATCTCGTTGCAATTCCAGCAAGAGTACTCCGACAAGCAAAACGAACTCGTTGGCCCGCTGTATCAGCGCACGCAGCTTGCGATCGCCAATGTGTCGTCGGCGCACAAGCTCTCGGTCGTGGTCGACAAGCGCATCGTGATCTACGGCGGCCAAGATATCACCAGCGACGTGATCAGTGCCGTGCGTAGCGCGGCGGCGATCCCGCAGCCGCAAGCGAGCCCGCCGCCCTCAGCGATCGGCTTCGTCGATCAATCGGCGCTCGCCAATTCGGCTGACGTCAAAACCGCGAGCAGCCAGCTGCAAACGTTCCAACAGCAACAGCAGCCGATCTATGCAAAGCGTTTCAAAGACGCGACCGGCGATGTCGCTAAGCAGCAAGTGATGGCGGACTATAACAAGGCCGTGCAAGACGAGCAGAACAAACTGCTCAAGCCGCTGGTCGATCAAACCAAGAATGCGACCGCGTCGGTCGCACGCAGCAAGAGTCTCTTGCTCGTGGTCGATCGCGCCGACGTGGTCTTCGGGGGTACGGACATCACGCAAGATGTCCAGAATGCACTCAACAAATAGGGCGCGCGCGGCGCTCGCGGGTTGGATCCTTGGGGCAGCCGTATTATGCGGCTGTTCGCATGTCGACGTGCACTCCAATGCTGTGCGCGGCGTTGCATACATCCGCGTCGATGACGCGATCAAGCATCACCCGCTCTATCCGCAGCTCGAGCAACTCAACAATGCGATCGCCGCGATCAACTTCGAGGCGGCGCTGCCGCGCGCACCGCTGACGCCTGCGCAGATCGCCGCGCAAACCAAGGATCTCAACGCGCAACTGCAAGCCGCGCAAAGCCGCGCCAACGCGATCATTGGGACCAAACAGCAGCAGTACGCCCAGCAAGAGCACGATGCGCAAGTCGCGGCGGTGAAGGCCGCGGGTATCGATCCAGCGGCGGCCGGTCTCGGTCAAGTGATGAATGCGACCTCGGCGCAGCAAGCACAGCAGGCGGCTGCGGCGGCACAGCAAGGCTACGCGGCATATCAGCAGGGTGTCATCGCGCAGGACAACGCCGCAATGCGATCGGTGGCGCAACAGCTGAGCAAAGCGGCTGACGACAAGTTCCGCGCGCGTGCCGAACAGTATCAGCAAAATGAGAGCGATCTTTCGCTCAAGCTCGCGCAAGAAAATTCGGCGCAGCGGATGGCGTTGCGCACGCAGCTCAACACGCTCTCGCTCAGCGCCGACCAGCGCAAGAGCGTGAACGATCAGCTCGCCGCACTCGATAAAAAGGAATCCGATCAGATGGGCGCGCTACGCAGCGCGGACGCGCAGGCACTTGGTGCTTACCGCAAGCAGCTGGCCGCGCAGACCTCGAGCCAGATCCGCGCGCAGCAGACGGCAATCCAGACGCAGACCGGCGCTAAGCTCGCCCAGCGCCGCGACGCGGTTGGGGCGCAGCTCCGGGGTTTGGGCGCCCCGCCGGTCCCCACCGTGAGCCTGCCGCCCAACCTGCGGCAGCAGCTCGGGCAAATCCATCAACAATACGCGTCCAAATTCCAGGCCGACGCGCAGCAGGCGGTCGAAGAGTACCAAGCGACCAAGAGTGATCTTGACGCGCAGTTTGCCGCGCTGCACGGCCAGGGCACGACCGCCACCGGTGCGGCGGCCGTCCAGCTCCGCAACCTGCAAAAGCGTCAGGGCCAGCTGCAGACGCAAATTCAGGACCAGATCCAACGCGAGGCCGTACGCCTGGCGAAGCAAATGGGATTCTCCCTCGTCCTCGATGACGTTCAAGCTGCAAACGGCGGCTACGACCTTACCAACGACCTCATACACGACCTCGAAAGCCAACACGAGTGAAAAAACAGCTACTTCTTGCTACTCTCGCTGCCGCGACGTTCGCCGGCTGCGCCAACTCAAGCCCAATTGGGCTCGTCGACGTCAACCGCGTCGTGCAAAACTGGTCGGTGTACCAGTCGTTCCAGCAACAGTTGCTGGCCGACGAGCAGTCCATCGCCCAGAGCAAAGCTTCGACTGCAGTCAAGCAGCGCGAGGCGACGGCATTGCAAAAGAAATATGCCGGCATCACCGATCAGCTCACGAAGCAAATCCGCGACGCTGCGACCAAAGTTGCGCAGCAAGAGCATCTGACGTTGGTGGTGACCAAAGAGGGCATCGGTTACGGCGGCGTCGACATCACCAAAGATGTCGAAAACGCGATGAACATTACGGACAAAGCTACGCCCGCGTCGACCTGAGGTCGAAGGCCACGACATGCTGGGAACGCTCGCTGACCTGCACGCTCGCGTGGGCGGACGACTCGTCGGTGACGGGTCGATCGCAATCGCGCGAGTAAGCGCGGTCGACGACGCCAGCGCCGATGCGTTGACCTTCGCGACCGATGAAAAGTACTATGCAGCGGCGCTTGCAAGCGGTGCTGCAGCGGTATTGGTCGATGCTGCGGTGAGCATCGACGAGACTACCGCGAGCAAACCGCTGCTCATCGTCGAGAACGCGCGCGCAGCGCTAGCAACTTTTCTTGCGGCGCTCAAACCGCCGCGTCCGCGCGGGCCCTATCGTCATCCGTCGGCAACGGTCGAAGTCGGGACGACGATCGGTGAGGACGTGTATCTCGGTGCGCACTGCTACGTCGGTGCGCGCGCGAAGATCGGCCGCGGAAGCACGATTAGCCCCGGCGCGTTCGTCGGCGACGACGCGCAGATCGGCGAAGACACTTGGCTGCATCCGCGCGCGGTGGTGCATGAGCGCTGCGTTGTCGGTTCACGCGTCGTGTTGCACTCGGGCAGCGTGATCGGTAGCGAGGGCTTCGGTTGGGCCTTCATCGACGGACGACTCGAGCGCATTCCGCAAGTTGGAAATGTGGTGCTCGACGACGAGGTCGAAATCGGCGCGAACAGTTGCGTCGATCGCGCGCAGACCGGCAGCACGCAGATTGGTTACGGCACGAAGATCGACAACTTGGTGCAGATCGGGCACAACTGCCGCATTGGCAAGTTCTGCGCGATCGCTGCGCAGACCGGTTTCGCCGGTTCGACCACGGTCGGCGACTTCGTCAAGATCGCGGGACAAGTCGGCACGCGCGGTCACATGCATATCGGCTCGCGCGCGACCGTCGCCGGACAATCCGGTGTTTGGGGCGACGTTGCCGAAGGCGCGATGATCTCGGGAAATCCCGCCCGCGACCATCGCGAAACGCTGCGCAACGAAGTGATGCTACGTAAGCTGCCGCAGTTGCTCAAACGCGTCGACGCGCTCGAGAAAGAATGACGCAGGCGGCAACCGTCGCAGCGCCGATACGGTTCACCGGCGTCGGGCTGCACACCGGAGCCGCAGGTGCCGTCGAAATTCGCCCGGCCGACTGCGGCGCGGGCGTGAGTTTCCTCACCGGTGGTGAACGCATTCCCGCGACTGCCGACTACGCATCGGAGTCGCCGCTCGCTACCGTGATGCGCCGCAACGGTGCGCAGATTTCGACGGTCGAGCACGTGCTCTCGGCGTTGCTTGCAAGTGGCGTCAGCGATGCGGAGATAGCGGTCGATGGACCGGAGATTCCAATTCTCGACGGTAGCGCCAAACCGTACGTGCACGCAATCGACGAAACCGGACTGCGTATGTACGATAGCGCGCGCCCGGTCTTCGCACCGGATCGTGCGCTCGAATTTCGCGACGGCGACCGTGCGGTGATCGTGCTCCCTTCGGACGTGTTTCGCGTCCGCTTCGTCGGCGACTATCCGGCGCCGATCGGCACGCACTACTTCGACGGCGAAATCTCGCCGCAGGTCTATCGCGAGCAGATTGCCGGCGCGCGCACCTTTGCGTTTCTGCGCGACGTCGAGGCGATGCGGGCGGCGGGCCTGGCACGCGGCGGCAGCCTCGATAATGCGCTGGTGTACGACGAGGAAGGCCCGATGCAACCGTTGCAATGGCCCAATGAGGTGGTGCGCCACAAAGTGCTCGACCTGATCGGCGACTTCAGCCTGCTCGGCGCCTGGCCGCAATGCGAGGTGATCGCCATCAAGAGCGGGCATGCGATGCACACGCGCCTGATCAATGAATTGAGGAACCGTGGCTGAACTAGATATCCGCCAGATCATGGAGATCTTGCCGCATCGCTACCCGATGCTCTTGGTCGATCGCATTCTCGAGCTCGAGCCCGGTGCGCGGGCGCTAGGCTTCAAGAACGTGACCGCCAACGAGCCGATGTTTACCGGTCACTTTCCGGGCAATCCGGTGCTTCCGGGCGTCTACATCATCGAAGCGATGGCGCAGCTCGGCGGCGCGGTCGTGCTCGAGCCGGGTGAGTTTTCGCGCCGTGTGCCGTATCTGGCCGGCGTCGACAAGTGCAAATTCCGCCGTCCGGTCGTGCCGGGCGATCGCTTGATGATGGAAGTCGTCCTCGAACGCCACAAACGCAACATCGGGTGGGTGCACGCCGAAGCGAACGTCGAGGGGCAATTCGTTTGCTCGGCCGAGCTGATGTTCTCGATCGCAACCGATCCGCGCAGCTTCAACCTCGATGCGCCGGTGCTCCACGCCTAGATGATCCACTCCACCGCTATCGTTCATCCCAGCGCCAATATCGCGCGCGGGGTCGACATCGGGCCGTACTGTTTGGTCGGCGAAAACGTCTCGATCGGCAAAGGCACCGTGTTGCAGGGTCACGTCGTGATCAATGGCTGGACGTCGATCGGCGAGGATTGTGAGATCTATCCATTCGCGACGATCGGCGCGGCATCGCAGGATCGCAAGTACGCGGGCGAGCGTGCGTACACGAAGGTCGGCAATCGCTCCGTGTTGCGCGAGTACGTCTCCGTGCAACGTGCGACCGGCGAGGATCAAGTGACGGCGGTCGGCGACGACTGCTTGTTGCTCGCCTACGTCCACATCGCACACAATTGCATCTTGGGCAATCACGTCACGATGTCGAACCTCGCGCAACTCGCCGGTCACGTGGAGGTTGCCGACTTCGTGACGATCGGCGGTCAAGCCGGCGTGCACCAGTTTACGCGCATCGGCCGTTACGCGATGGTCGGCGGCGCAAGCAAGATCACCAAAGATGTGCCGCCGTTCTTCTTGATCGAAGGCAATCCGGCCGAACCCTACGGTCTCAATTCGGTGGGCTTGCGCCGCGCCGGCTTCAGCCTCGAGGAGCGCAACGAGATCAAGAAATTCTACAAGATTCTCTACAATCCAAAGTTGAACGTCTCGCAGGCGGTGGAAGAGATGAAGGCCGAAGCGTCGAGCGAACCGGGACGCGAGCTGGTCGCGTTCCTCGAGGCCCCGTCGCAACGGGGCATCTTGAAGTGACGGGAGCTTCCAACTGCGCTACTTCTTTTCGACCGGAGAAGCCTCAGGCGAATTAAACGCCGTGCTGCTCGCACGCGCGATTGCGGCCTACGATCCGCAGGCGCAGTTCGAAGGCATCGGCGCCGAGCGGATGCGCAGCGACGGCTTCACGCTGTGGCGTAATCACACCGGCTGGGCGAGCATGGGACCGCTCGCCGCCATTCCGCGCATCCCGCCGCTGTTGCTCACGATGTGGCGCACCGCGGCGTATCTTGCGGCGGAACAGCCCGAGCTGATTGTTCTGGTCGACTTCGGCGCATTCAACATGCGTCTGGCTAAAGAGCTGCGCACGCGCTTGCACTACACCGGCCCGATCATGTATCTCTTTCCACCGGCAACGTGGCTCGATAAAGAGGGCGTTGCGAGCGCGGTGGGCGCGATGACCGTGCCGGTGACGGCGTTCGCGCACCAATACGAATTCTATAAATCGCTGCGGTTGCCGATCATGTTCTTCGGTCATCCGCTTGCGAGTCAGTACGAGCTGCGTCCGGCGCGGCCGGCGCCGCCCCTCGACGGTGGAACGATCGCGCTCTTGCCCGGCAGCCGCGGCGGCGAACTGAAGTATCACGTGCCGGCGCTGCTCGCCGCGTTGAAGATTCTGCGTGTGCGGCGTCCGAAGTTGCGCGCGGTGTTTGGGGCAGCGAATCGGCAGGGTGAGCGCATGATCGCGCGCGCACTGCGGCGCGAGCGGGTCGAAGACGTGACGATTGCGCACGGCGTCGCCGACGCGGTTCGCGATGCCGACGGCGCGTTTGTCGCATCGGGAACCGCGGTCCTCGAAGCGGTGCTTGCCGGCGTTCCCACCATTGCGGTCTACATCGTGAATCCGATAGTAGTTGGCTACGGGCGGCGCATGCAAAAGAAGATCTTTAAAGCCAGCTACATCACGCTGCCCAATCTCGTGCTCGAACGCGAACTGGTACCGGAGTTTTTGCAAGACGACGCCACGCCCGAGGCGTTGGCGGCGGCGATGGAAGCGGTGCTGCTCGATCCATCGCAACAGTACGAGCAGTTTGCGCAAGTGCGCGAGCGCCTCGGACCGGCGAGCGCATTGGATGATTGCGCGAAGTTCGCGGTCGCGTTAGCCAAGGCGGGTGGCGGATGATTCGGCTCTATCACACGTCCGACTTACACGACCACCGCGGCTTTGCCGGTCGCCTGCGTGCGCTGCGCGACGAGCGCGCCGGCCTGCTCTTTGATTGTGGTGATTCATTGCGCGGCAGTCAGACTGTCTACCATCGTAA
>DATHMY010000215.1:0-11520 GCA_035486535.1 Candidatus Acidiferrum sp. | reverse complement strand
TGACGCGCGCCCGTTCCTCGGTCGCGCAAAAGTCCATCATCGCACCGCGATACACCGCGAGGCTCAAGGTTGCAAACGCTTCGGCCCGGTCGCTCGCAACGCCGCGGCGCACGAGCGCGTCCTTGAGCAGGCCGAGCCAGTCGTTGATCCCGTGCAAGAAGTCGCCGTAGTGTTCGTCGTGAAGCGCCAGACCATAGGCTTCAAAGAACAGGCGTGATTCGCTTGCGGTATCGCGATAGAAATCCCACATCGCGCGACGGAACTCTCCGGCGGGCATCGAGGGGTCGAGGCTGGCAAATTTGGTACGCAGCTGAATGCGGTTGCGCGCGATCAGCGCCGCAATCAGATCTTCTTTGGTGGGGAAGAACTCGTGCACGGTATCCGCCGGCAGACCGAGCGCAACCGACGCGTTCTCGAGCGTGAGCGCGCAAAGACCGACTTCATCGACATAGGGACGCAGCCGATCCAAAAGCTCGTCGCGTTCGCGCAGCTCGGCGGTCGGATCCATCAGCCGGCTTGCGGGACGGTATGGTCAAGCGCTTCGTATTTCCGGTACACCGCGTAATACGTCGCCCCGATGATGCCAATGGCGAAGAAAATCAGCCCGTCGCTGACAACGTTACCGACCGCACTGGTCGGCGGCAGCAGCAGGCGCACAACGAAGCGCCCGCCGAATGCCGCGAGATAGATCAGCGCTGTAATCCACGACGCCCCCATGCGCATCACTCCGTGGCGTTCGGTCGCGCTGACTTGCGTGTGGTGCCCGCGCAGTAACCCTAGGGGTAAGCCGATGACTAGACCGAGGACGGCTGCGAGAACGATCTCCCACGCCGCCGGGTGAAACATTACGGCGCTTCCGTAAATGGCAAACGCGGCCAAGAGCATCAGTAAGACGACAAAGATCGACATGCGTGTCACGCTGATGCGTTGCGGCCGCGAGACGCGGAAGAGAATCCATGCGATCAGCACGACATACAGGATCAGCTGCGTCGTAGGTACACCGAATTGACCGGACAATGAGGCCTCCATCGCTGCGAAAAGAAACAAGGTGAGAGCGCAAGCGCTCCCACCTTTCTACGATGGAGATCGGATCGACTACTTGATCTCGACCTTGGCGCCGGCTTCCTCGAGCTTCTTCTTGACGCTCTCGGCTTCGTCTTTGGTGACGCCTTCTTTGATGGCCTTGGGAGCGCTTTCCACAAACGCCTTGGCCTCGGTGAGGCCGAGGCTCGTGAGTTCGCGCACGGCCTTGATGACTTTGATCTTCTCCGGTCCCGCTTCAGAGAGGATCACGTCGAATTCGGTCTTCTCCGCGGCCGGCGCGGCTGCCGCGGCAGCAGGGCCCGCAGCCATTGCGACCGGGGCCGCAGCAGAGACGCCATACTTCTCTTCGAGCTGCTTGACGAGGTCCGCGAGCTCGAGGACGGTGAGTTTGTCGATTTGATCGATGAGTTCGGCAACTGCCATGATAGATGAATCTCCTTAAGCGTTCGAACCCGCGGCTTCTTTTTGCTCGCGGATAGCATTGAGTGCGCGGACCAGACCGCTCTGATTGCCCGAAAGCACGGTGACGAGACCGCGCAGCGGGTTTGCGAGCGTTCCAACGAGTTTGGCGATGAGTTCGATCTTCGGCGGCAGCGAGGCAAGGACTAAAACTTGCTTCGCATCGACGAGTTTACCGTCGATGTAGGCAGCTTTGATGCCAAGCTTCTTGCTGTCGTCTGCGAACTGTTTGATCGCTTTGGCGGGCGCGACCGGATCGGTGCCTGCAAAAACGATACCGGTCGGACCGGCCAGAAACGCATCCAGCTGCTTGGCGATTTCGTCGCCGGCAGCGATTTTGAAGAGCGTGTTCTTGACGACGGCATAGGTACTGCCGTCTTTGCGAAGCTCGCCGCGAAGTTTCGTAATCTCTTCGACGGTGAGGCCCGCAAAGTCGGTCAAGAACAAGTTCTGCGAATCGGCGAGCCGATCGCGCAACTCTTGGACCGCGTGTTCCTTACGTGCGGTTGGCATTGACGTTTGTGTCGCTTTCTTGAATATAAAAAGCGCTCCATCCGTCCGGAGGGCGCTTGAAGAAAGCCAAACAGCAAACGCTGCGGGAGATCTCAGTTGCGCGCCTCGGTAGGGGTCGGCTTTCGCCTCAATTAACTGCCTTGCGGGCAGCCCTACGGTCTTCGGAGCCAAGGGGTAGACTATCACACCGCGCCCCTGCGGCGCAACCGGAGGACCATGCACCCGGCCGATCCCGCCGCCGCGCTTGCTCGATTACTCGACGGGAACCTGCGTTTCGCGGCAGGCCGTCCCGAGGCGGCGGCCGCTTCCGCCGATCGGATCGCGCTAGCCCACGCACAGCGACCATTCGCTGCAATCCTGGGGTGTTCGGACTCCCGCGTACCCGTCGAGACGGTTTTCGATCAAGGCCCGGGCGAGCTGTTCGTCATCCGGCTGGCCGGCAACATCGTGACCACGGAGGGCTTGGGTTCGATCGAGTATGCCGTCGAGGTGCTCGGAAGTTCGCTCGTGGCTGTCCTCGGGCATTCGAACTGCGGCGCGGTGCGGGCCGCGATGTCACTCGTCGAATCCGGCACGGTCTTCCCGGGCCACATCCAACTGCTCGCCGAGGCAATCGCGCCAATTGCGGCCGATACACGTACCGCGGATGACGCGTGGTGGCCGGCCGCGGTCGCGTGCAATACGCGGGCCGCGCGTTTGGCCTTACTACGGCGATCGCCCCTGCTACGCGTCGCGGCGACGCGCGGGAAGTTGCGCGTCGCCGCAATGCTCTACGATCTCCAGTCGGGTGTCGTCGAACTTCTCGACTAGTTCACCGCCGTCGGCGCAGCGCTAGGCTTGCCATCTTCCCTGACGCGCAACGGGCGCAGTACGCCGATCGAGAGGAGCGCCGCCACGATGTTGAAGACGCCGGCAACCGTCAACGCCAACGTCCAACTGCCCGTCATCGTCGTGAGCACGCTCGCCAGCGGGACGATCAGCGACCCGGTGCCCTTGGCGGTGTAGAGCATGCCGTAGTTGGTCGTTGCGTACTTCTGCCCGAACTGATCGCGCGCCGTCGCCGGGAAGATGCTGAAGATCTCACCCCAAGCGAAAAATACGACACCGGAGAGTAGCACGAAGGCCACCGGTGAGTGCCCGTACTTCATGAGCGCGAAAATCCCGATGCCCTCGAGCATGAAGGCGATGAACATCGTGAGCTCACGCCCGATGTTGTCGGAAACCCATCCCAGGAACGGTCGGGTGAACCCGTTGACCAGGTTATTGATCGCCAGCGCGTAGGTCAACGTCGCCATCGAGATCCCGAAGATCGATACCGGAGCTTTAGCGATACCGAAGTCCGTCGCGATTGGGCCGAGCTGCGCGACCGCCATCAAGCCGCCCGATGCAACCAGTGTGAACATCACGTACATCACCCAGAAGATCGGCGAACGCAGGGTTTCCGCCGGCGTGTAGTCGTGGCTGCCTTGCAGCACCTTCACCGGTCGTGCTTCTTTAATGCTTGTGGCCGGCGGAGTGATGAGGAACATCGCGGCAATCACGATGATTGCGCCTTGAAGCAAACCGAACACCAGGAAGGTCTGCTCCCAGCCGCTACTCTTCACCATCCAGGTCAGCGGGATGACCGTGAGCGCCGCGCCGGCGCCGAATCCCATCGCCGTAAGACCGGCCGCGAGCCCGCGCTTTCCGGCAAACCATTTGACCGCGTTGCCGATACACGTACCGTACACGATGCCCGCGCCAATACCGGCTAAGATGCCACCGAGGTAGAGCACTTCGAGCGACGTCGCAAATGAGTTGGTCACCCATCCCGCCGCCGCAAAGATGCCGCCGATGATCACCATGCGTCGCGGCCCATATCGATCTACCAGTGCGGCTTCAAACGGCACCAGCCACGTCTCAACCAACACGAAGATAGTAAACGTAACTTGAATCGCGGCTTTCGACCAACCCATCGCGACGTTGATCGGATCGACAAAGACGGTCCAGCCATATTGAAGGTTGGCGATCATTGCCATGCAGACGATGCCCGCAACCAGTTGGACCCAGGGATTGCTAAGAACGCCGGCTCGCGGCATCGCCGCGCTAGACGGAGTGGACTGAGCAGCCATTGATCACACCCTTTCTCATTAGCGACGCAGATTGACCCAAATCGTCTTCTTATCGGTGTAGTTGTCGAGCGCGGTCTCGCCGAGATCGCGACCCATACCGGAGTCGCCGCCGAGCCCGCCCCACGGCAAGCGCGTGTCGCTTTGACCGTAGGTGTTGATCCAAACCGTTCCGGCGTGCAAGCGCTGCGCCATGATGTGTGCGCGCGCCACGTCCTTCGTCCAGACGCCGGCAGCAAGGCTGAAGTCCGAATCGTTCGCAATTCGAATCGCGTCGTCCTCATCTTTGAAACGGATGACGGCGGCGACCGGGCCGAAGATCTCTTCGCGAGCGATCTTCATCGAGTTGTCAACGTTCGTAAAGACCGTCGGTTCCAAGAAGAAGCCCTTGGTGCCGACGCGATCCCCACCGGATTTTAACGTTGCGCCTTCGCTCTTGCCGGCTTCGATATAGCCCATGATCGAGTTCATTTGCTTCTGCGAGATGACCGGGCCGATATAGGTCTTCTCATCGAGTGGATCGCCGATCTTGAGCGTCTTCGAGCGCTCCACCATCCGCTCGCAGAACTCGTCGTAGACGCTCTCTTGCACGAGGATGCGCGAGCCGGCCGAACAGACTTGACCGCTATTGAAGAAAATCCCCGCGGACGATCCTTTCACGGCAGCGTCGATGTCGGCGTCCTCGAAGATGAGGTTTGGCGACTTGCCGCCGAGCTCCAGGGTCAAGCGCGTCACGAACGGCGCCGCGTTCTCCATGATCAGCTTGCCGACGGCAGGCGAGCCGGTGAACGAGATCTTATCGACGTCGGGATTTCTCACGATCGACATGCCGGCAGTCGAGCCGGGTCCCGGTACGATGTTGAGGACGCCCGGCGGCACGCCGGCCTCGAGCGCCAGCTCGCCGAGTAGCAAGGCCGTCAGTGGCGTTTCGGTGGCGGGCTTCATCACGATCGTACACCCACACGCAAGCGCCGGTGCGATCTTCCACATCGAGTTCATCAACGGGAAGTTCCACGGGACGATCGCCCCGACAACGCCCACCGGAACACGCGCGATGTACGTTAGCGCATCGGGACGCACCGGCACGACGTCACCGGTGATTTTGTCGGGCCAGCCGGCGTAGTACTCGATGCAGTCGAGCATTGCCGGATAGTCTTGGCGTCGAACCGAACTGATCGGTTTGCCGCCGTCGAGCGACTCGAGCATCACAATTTCGTCTTGACGCTCGCGAATCAAGGCCGCAAAGCGATTCATGATGCGCGCGCGTTCGGCCGCACGCATCGTGCCCCACGGCCCCTGCTCGAGCGCCGCGCGCGCCGCCTTGACAGCGAGCGCTGTGTCTTCGGCCCCGGCGGACGCTACGTGAGCAATGATTTCTTCGGTTGCCGGATTGCGCGTTTCAAACGTCTCGCCAGAGACCGCGTCCACGAATTTCCCGTCGATGAGCAGCTTGGTTTGTGGAATGCGGACCGCCGGGCGCGGCGTTGCAGCAATTGCCATGATCAGATTACCCCTTCCGCGCGCAAGTTCTCGACCTGCGCAGCATCATAGCCCATGAGTTCCCCAAGGAGTTCTTCGTTATGCTCGCCGAGCAGCGGCGCCCGGCGATAGTCGACCGTTGAGTCGGAGAGCCCGAGCGGGCAACCAACGGTGTAGTATGTCCCACGTTGCGGGTGTTCGACCTCGGCGATCATCCCACGCGCGCGTAATGACTCGTCTTCGAGCAGCTCCTTCATCGCGAGGACTGGTCCACACGGAATATCGAGGGCGTTGCAGCGTTCGAGCACTTCGTATTTCGTGTATTTTTGCGTCCATTGCTCGATGATACCGAACACCTCGTCGAGAATCGGCACGCGCGCCTCAGGCGTTGCGTATTTCGGATCGGTAATCAGCTCGGGCCGCCCGATCTCGTTGCAGAGCGCCTCCCAGATCTGCGGTTGGACGATCAGATAGACGTAGTCGTTCGGGCCACCGGGCGCGCAGCGCAGCGCCGAGCCCGGATGACCTCCGCCGGAGGCATTGCCCGAGCGCGGCACGACGCCATTGAAACTGCGATTCGGATACTCACGCAACGGGCCGCGTTCTAGACGCTGTTGATCGCGCATCTTCACACGACAGAGATTGAGAACGGAATCTTGCATCGTACACATGACGCGCTGTCCCATGCCGGTGTGCACGTCGCGCTGATAGAGTGCGGCAAGAATCGCTGCCACCGAATGGATGCCGGTACCTGAGTCGCCGATCTGCGCTCCGGTTACAAGCGGCGGTCCCTCTTCCCACCCCGTCGTGCTCATCGATCCGCCCATCGCTTGCGCCACCGGTTCATAGGCTTTTGCGTCGGCGAATTGGCCCGGCCCGAAGCCCTTGATCGAGGCGTAGATCATCCGCGGATTGAGTTCCTGGATTTTCTCCCACGGGAAACCTTGGCGGTCGAGCACGCCCGGGCCAAAGTTCTCCACCAGTACGTCGCACGTACGGATCAGCTTGGTGAAGATTTCCTTGCCCTGCGGCGTCTTCGTATTGAGCGTCAAGGAGCGTTTGTTGCCGTTGAGCATTGCGAAGTAGAGGCTATCGACATCGGGAATGTCGCGCAGTTGTTGCCGCGTGATATCGCCGCGCCCGGGCAGCTCGACTTTGATCACGTCGGCGCCGAGCCACGCGAGGATTTGGGTGCAGGACGGCCCGGATTGGACATGCGTCATGTCCAAAATGCGGACGCCGTCTAGTGCCTTCTTCGTTTGTTGTGCGATCATTTATACATCGTTTGGTTTTCGGTGCCGGGGGCGTAGGCGTCGGGATCGAGCCAGACGTTGATGATGGCGCACGTTCCGGCTTCACGTGCACGTTCGAGTGCAGGGCGAATCTGCTCCGGTTCACGCACGGCCTCGCCGTAGAAGCCGAGCATATCGGCGAACTTCTCGAAGTCTACGTCGCCGAGGTAATTTCCGACGTCGCCGCGTTCTTTGCCGTATTTCTGGATCTGACCGCAACGAATCTGATTCATGTAGCTATTGTTCCCGACGATCGCAATATATGGTAAGCCGAAGCGGACCGCGGTTTGCATATCGAAGCCCGTCATCGCAAACGAACCGTCGCCGAAGAGTGCTACGACTTCGCGCGACGGATGCGCGAGCTTTGCCGCCATCGCAAAACCGGTACCAACACCGAGCGTTCCGAGCGGCCCCGGGTCCATCCACAACCCGGGCCCCTTGGGGCGTACGACGTTACCGGCAAACGTGACCACGTCACCACCGTCGCCCACGAAGATCGAGTTGTCGGTTAGGAAGTTGTCGATCTCGTAGGCCAGGCGATACGGATGAATCGGCCGCGCGTCGCTGCGCAGCTTTGGAAGACGCGCGGCTACCGCGGCGTTTTCCTTTTCGCGCAGCCCAGCGACCCACGTATTGCGCGCGGACGCAGCGCTCTTATCGCCGCCGGCGGCGTGCGCGACCGCCGCGAGGATGACGCCGACGTCACCGACCAGGCCCAAATCGACGTCGCGGTTACGTCCGACCGTCGCGTATGACATGTCGATCTGCACCACGGTCTTGGCCTTGAGGCTCTTGCCGTAGCGCAGGCGGAAATCGAAGGGCGTACCGACGACCACGATCACGTCCGCGGCTTCGAATGCGTCGCGACGCGTGAGTTGGAAATTCAGCGGATGATCGGGCGGCAGCGTACCGCGTCCGGCTCCGTTCATATACGCCGGAATGTTGAGCCGCTCTACGAACTCGCGCGCCGTCTCTGAGGCGCCGCACGTCCAGACTTGCTGGCCGAGCAGCACGCACGGCTTGGTCGCCTTCGAAAGAATGTCAGCGAGTCGCTGGATGTCATTCGGATCGCCCAGGCTCTTGGTCGATGCGCGGTAGTGGCCGGGCTGCGGGATCACGGCCCGCTCCGGTTCGATCTCGTGATCGAGCACTGTGCGTGGAATCTCGAGGTACACCGGGCCGAACGCACCGTTGAAGGCCTCGCGGGCGGCCATCGACACGAAATCCGCAACGCGCAACGTCGTGGGGACGGTGGTTGCGAACTTGGTGATCGGTCGCAACATCTCGACGTGCGGCAAATCTTGTAGACCACCCATACGATGCTGCGCAAGCCCGGCTTGGCCGCCGATCAACAACATCGGACTCTCGGCGCGAAAGGCGTTGGCTACGCCGGTGATCGCGTTGGTCGTCCCCGGCCCGGCGGTGACCACCGCGCAGCCAAGATTGCCGGTCATGCGCGCGTATCCGTCGGCCGCGTGCGCCGCCACTTGCTCGTGGCGCACGTCGATAATCTTGATCCCTTCATCGATGCAGCCATCATAGATGTCGATGATATGCCCACCGCAGAGCGTGAAGATCGTATCGACACCTTCGGACTTCAGCGCTTTCGCAACGAGATGTCCGCCCGAGAGCTTTTTCTCGGACGCGGTGACCTCGACCGCGGGTTTACTCTCAACCGAAAGCATTTTCGCCATGAACGACCCTTTCACAACGGGAGGTGATCAAATATCGTGAACGTGAGCGGCGACGTGCGCCCCTAGACCTAACGCGTGTTCGCGCACCAGTTGCTCGGCGAGTTCACCATCGCGAGCCTCGAGTGCCTGGATAATCTGCATGTGATCGACCATCGAGCGTTCGAAACGATTCTCTTCAGAAATCGTCCGGTGCCGGATCGAGCGAACGTGAATCATCAGTGTCTCGGCCATCCGAGAAAGCGTGGACGAACCGGCCAGCTCGATGATGCGCGCATGAAACGCCAGATTGGCGTCGGAATACTCATCGAGTTTGGCGGCCAATTCGCCGTTTTCGAATGTTGCGAAAATCGCGCGCAGCGAAGCGATCTCGTCGTCACCGGCATGCCGCGTGATGAGACGCGCAGCCATGCTTTCAAGCGCGGCCCAGACGTGGATGATCTCGACGAGTTCGTCACGGCTCTTGCGTACGATGAAATAACCCCGGCGCGGTACACTTTCGACCAAACCTTCGTGCTCGAGCCGGGCAAGCGCATCGCGAATCGGCGTACGGCTCACACCGAGCCGCTGCGCGAGGTCGCGTTCGTCTAAACGAAGATCTTGATCCGCGCGCTCGTAGATGTTCATCTCCAGCAGGGCGGCGCGCAGCGCAGCGTACGCGCGTTGCGCGAAACTCGCTTCGGATTCGAGCCTGACCAAACCCAACGCCATGCCACGTCCTCCGGGGAAAAGTGGGATATGGTATTTGGTATACCAGCCCCTTCTTGGGAGCCTTAGCGCTGCTCGAGCTCCTCGAGGGTCTTCGGCCAGTCTGCTTTGAGTAGCCGCGAGAGACTGCGGTCGGCGAGCAGCTTCCCGCCGGTCTGACACTGGACGCAATAGTTCGTCTCGTTGTCGGCGTAGCGGATGCGCTGGACCGGCTGGCCGCAGCGCGGGCAGGGCTCTCTATACCGCCCGTGCACCGCGAAGTCGGCGCGGAACGCGGTCACGTGCTCCGGGAAGCCGGCGTCAGCCTCGGCGCGCAAGCGAGCGATCCAGGTTTGCAAAGTCGTCTGGGTCGCTTCGTAGAGGCGCGCCCACTCCGCGTCGGTGAGCTTATGCGTCAGGGCGATCGGTGAAAGCTCCGCAGCGTGCAAGATCTCGTCGGAATACGCGTTGCCGATGCCGTCGACGATGTGCGGATCGGTGAGGGCGCGCTTGAGTGTACGATTTTCTCTCGTCAGCGCCGTACGGAATTGGTCGCAACTGGCGGCGAACACGTCGATGCCGCCCGGATCGAGTGCGCGTAGCCCTGCTTCTCCGCTCTCGACGCGCAGCCACGCGCGATGCTTCGAACCGGCTTCGGTGAGGACAAGCGTACCGTCGGGAAAATCGAACGCCGCCAAGCTATTGCGGGCGGCCAACGTCGCAAGCGGCGGACGCCAGTGCAACCGTCCGGCGATCATGAGGTGCAGCACAAGCCATAGATCGTTCTCCAAGCCGATCGCGATCCGCTTGCCGATGCGGCGCAGCTCGCGGACTCGCTGGCCTTCGGTTGCGCTCAGCGGCGGCTGCGCAGTGCGGAGCACGAACGGCTTGGCGACACGCACGTGTTCCAACATCTGTCCGACGATTCGCGGTTCGAGCGCATAAAGGTAGGCCGCGATGTCCGGCAGCTCAGGCACGGCGCGCGACCGCCGCGGCGGACGGCACGCCGGCATCGTCGAGCGCGATCGCGCGAAGACGCGGAAATGCTGCACGTGCGAGATCGGTGAGAACGTGACCGGGAATCGCCTCGATCGTCGTGGTTACGCCGAGCTCGGCGAGCATGGTCGATGCATCGTGCCAACGCACCTCGTGCGCAACGCCGGCGGCAAGGTCCTCGCGCAGACCGCGCGCGTCGCGAATAATGCGCGGACCCACGCTTCCCACGTAAGTAATGCATGGATCGCGAATCTCGATCTTCGCGAGCACGGCTTCCAGACGCGCTTGCACCGGCGCGAGCAACGGGCAATGCGAAGGCACCGCAACGTCGAGCCGGTCAGCACGTCGCGCGCCCGCCTTAGCGCCCGCTTCAAGCGCCGCGCCGAGCGCCGTCGTCTCGCCTGCAATCACGCACTGGGTCGGGGCATTGACGTTGGCGATGTAAACGGGCTCACCATCGTGTGCAACGTTGCGCACGACCTCGCGCACGGTGCGCTCCGGGAGCCCAGCGATCACGCCCATGCCGTATCCGGTTGGAAAGAGCTGGGCCATGCTGCGTGCGCGCTCGGCAACAGCGAAGAGTGCATCGGCAAAGTCCATCGCACCGGCGGTCACCGCGGCCGCAAAACCGCCAACCGAATGTCCCGCAACGGCAGCCGGACGAGCACCGTGCGCTTCGAGCAGGCGTGCCGATGCGACGCCCGCGATCAGCAATCCAAGTTGCACGTTGACCGTCGACGCGAGCGACACGACATCATCGCGCGTACGCGTCGGATAGCCGAGAACGGCATCGGCTTCGTCGAACACCGGCGCGGCGAGCGGATCGCTAGCAATGCGCGCAAACATATCCGGATACTGCGACCCCTGGCCCGGGAAAAGCAACGCCAGCACGAGATTGCGCTACGCCCAGCTACCGCGCTCGATCGAATCGAGAAAGAGCGCGGCCGCGAGCAGATCGGCCGCACCGCCGGGTGACGCGTTATGCGTGAGTAGCGTGGATTCGAGCGCGTCGAAGGCGCGCTCCCCTTCCGGCGTGCCGAGGCCACCCGCGGCGAGCACGGCAACCGCGCCGGATTGCGCCGCTTGCAATGCCGCTTCACCACCACGATGCAAGAGGCACGTATCATCGAGCGTGCACATGATCGACACGAGTGCATCAACGCGTGCAACCGCTTCCGTTGCGCCGCGCGCGCGAGCGGCGCGCAGCGCCGGCAGCGCCGCCGTCACAACGTGCGGAAATCCGGCCTCCGC
>DATHMY010000214.1:0-10300 GCA_035486535.1 Candidatus Acidiferrum sp. | reverse complement strand
CGCTACGAACCGCCCGTTGCACTGGATGCGACGAACGCGTGCCGATCGATTCACGCGGCCTTGCGCTCGATAGCATCGAGCATGCGTGCGGCGGGCGCATGCGTCCGGACATCGTCTGGTTCGGTGAATCGCTACCGCGCGAAACCTGGGAACGGGCCTGCGCGGCCGCCGACCGAGCTGAGGTGATTTTGGTGGTGGGTACGAGTGCAGTGGTGTATCCGGCGGCGGCCCTGGCGACGCGCGGGAACGCCTTTGTAACCGAGGTTAATCCGCAGGAAACGGCGATCAGCGACCGCGTCGATTGCGTCGTGCGCGGGACGGCCGCGCAGGCGCTCCCGGGCCTCGTCAATGCGCTATGAAACCGCTTGCTCCGGACCGATACATCGGATATGAGTATTTCACGTACCCGCTTTATCGTTGCCTCGAGCCTGGGTGCCGGCGCCGCCTTATTGCTGGACCGATTGGTGGCTCGCGCCGCAAACGCAGATCCCGGCGATTTGGATACGCTCAATGCCGCGATCGAACTCGAGCGTGCCGGAATCAAAGCTTACGACGACGCCGCCTCGACCAAACTTCTGTCGCCGAAAGTCTTGCAAGTTGCGCTGCTGTTTCGGCGCGACCATCAAGTCCATCTCGCCGCGCTTAGCGCTGCCGTGCAGAGCGGCGGCGGAATCGTAACCGACAAGACCGCGCACATCGACTATCCAAAACTTGCGACCGAGGGCGACGTGCTCGCATTCGCGCAAGTCGTCGAAGAAAAAGCGGCGAGCACCTATCTTTCCGTCATTCCTGAATTCAAGGATCGCGAGCTCGCGCAAGTCGCGGCGTCGATCATGGGTATCGAAACCATCCACGTCGGAATTCTCGCGAACGCGCTCAACGTGTTCCCGCCCTATCCGAGTGGGTTCGTGAAATAGCGCAATGCGTTTCGGGTTCGTCGCGCGTTTTGCCGCGGCGCTGCTGGTCTGTGCGATCGGCGTCGCCGCGGCGCTGTCGTTTTTCTTTGCGCGAACGCACCTCGACGCACTCAAGCGCGATCTAATTACCACCGCTGTCGGCCAAGCCAGCGCAGCGCTTCAACCGCCGCTGGATCGTTATGCGTCCGGCGGAAACCTCACGCCCCGCTCGCGCGCAGTCATCGATGCCGCAATCGGGAACGTCCAAAATTTCAATCCGCTCGTGCGCAGCGTGCGACTGTACAATCCGGCCGGCCTTCCGCTCGACCCGCCGACGGGGACGCCGGCGGCGGGATATGCGACCGCCGCCATCTCGCAAGAGAACGTCGTCGAGTCGCCTGCCCACGCCGCGGCGGGCGAGTCCGTCGTTACCGCCTACATTCCTATCGCCGGCTCGTCGGGCCACTATCTCGCGGTTGCCGCGGTCGATATCTCGATCGGGCAGATCACCGCACAATCCGGACAGGAAACGAAATTTGTTATTCTGTCCACGCTTATCGCGTGCGGCGTTATCTTCATTTCGTTGCTCACGTTGGCGGCCGCCGCGCAGCGCGAGTTGAACCGCCGCGGCCGCGCGGCCGAGACAACCTTCTTGCAAACGATGCTCGGGATCGCGAACATCGTCGACCAGCGCGATCCCTACACCGCCGGCCATTCACATCGCGTCGCCGAGTATTCCGTTGCGGTCGCGAAAAAGCTGGGGCTATCCAAGACGCTCATCGAGCGGGTGCGCTGGAGCGCGCTTCTGCACGACCTCGGGAAGATCGGAATTCCCGACGCGGTGCTGCTCAAAAACGGTCCGTTCGATCAGCTCGAGCGTCAGATCATCAACCACCATCCTTCGATCGCGCGCGACATTCTCGGGGAAGTGGAAGCGATGGCGGAGATCGTTCCGTGCGTTTTGCACCATCACGAACGGTGGGACGGCGGCGGCTACCCGGCGGGTTTAGCCGGTGAAGCGATTCCGTTGCTCTCACGCGTGATTGCGGTGGCCGACTCGTTCGATGCGATGACCACCGATCGGCCCTATCGCAATGCACTCGACCTCGACGAAGCGCGCCGCCGCTTGAGTGACGGAGCGGGCAGTCAATGGGACGAGACTTGCATTGCCGCAATCGTCGAGCTGATCGACAGCGGCGGCGTTAAGCCGCCGAGCGAACATGTGCGCCAGTTTGGTTCGCGCCTCAGTGCGAAGTACGGATATCGATCGTAAGGTCCGCGGCCTCGTTCGGGACGTCGATCGTCATCGTGCGTTCGCCATGCGCAAGATCCCATGCATGTAGCTCATATTTCCCGGCCGGGACGCCGCTCAACGTGTACGCTCCGTTCGCGCTCTGCGCGTAGGGCCCGTCGGCGACGATGATCGTGGCGTGCATCGACGCGTGAATGTGACAGTGCACGTCAATGATACCGGCATTTGGGAACGGTACTTCTTTGCCGGGTCCGGTGTCGTAGAATCCGATATCGAACGGATCGGCCGGCGACGTCGAGTAGATGCTGTGAAAGAACGGATCTTCGTTCGGAAAGCGGATGGTCGAACCGACCGGAATCACCGTGAGCGGCGGAATGAAGCTGCGATCCTTATTCGTCGTCGTCTCGTCGACCGGTTTGGGGGCCGCCTTTGGCGCACTGATCCAAACGACGTCGGCATCCGTCGTGCCGTGAACGGTCGCAGCTGCCACGCGTCCGGTCGCGGCGAGCAGTGCGCTAAGGAGGCAGCTGAACGGGAGGGCCTTGATCGTCTTCATACGTCCCAATGACGGGCGGCGGTTCGGGAAGAGCCGGCGCGTCGTCATCGAGGCGCGAAAAGCGTCCGAACTCGGGCGGTGCCACTCCTGTCACGCGTTCGTCGACCGAGTGTTCGGGTTGCGGTGCTTGCGGGGCGATATACGAATCGGGCTCGACCGCGCTGGCTTCGGGCGCTTCGTACGAGCGCACCACGGTTTCGGTAAACGCGCGTTGCGACGGCAACGTGAGCAGGCGATCGTCGGCGGCACGGCGCGTTAGACCGCGAATGATATAGGCGCTTTGCAATTTGCGCAGACCGCGAAGTGGGAGTGCGGAGGTTGGAACACCTACGAAGAGCTCGCGCACCACATCGTAGGTTGCTTCCGAGGCGACGATTGCCGCGTTGAGATCCTCGGATGCCGCTTCCAAGCGCGCGGCGACCGCGACCGGGTTTCCGACGATCGCGAATTCGCGCCGGTCTTTGTAACCCGAATCGCCCGCGACGATCTTCCCGGAATTGACGCCGATGCCGACCGTAATCGGTTTGCGCCCGGCCGATCGCCAACGGGCTTCCATTGCGTCGATCACGCGCATGATGTCGAGGCTGGCGCGTAGCGCACGCTCCTCCTGAAACTTCTCTTCGACTAGGATACCGAAGGTCGCCATCACCGTGTCGCCCCGCAAGCTCTCAATCATCCCCCGGTGGCGGTGCACCGCTTGGCCGACGATCGTGTAAAACTCGTTGAGGTAGCGCAGCGTCTCTGTCGGCGAGAGCGATTCGGCGAAGAGCGCGAAGTTACGAATGCGCGCGCACAGGATGGTGGCGTAATACTCGCGCGCCTCGAAGAGGCGCGCATCTTTGCGCGCCAGCAAATCCTCGACGACCGGCGAGGGGACATAGCGCGAAAAGAGCGTGAGCACGCGCCGGTGCTCCTGACGCGCAAAGACGGACCGCTGGAAAAACATCCACGCGTAATAAATCGCCACCCCGGCGAGTGCCGCAAGGGCGATGACCAATATGGCAGCCATCGAAGCTGTGAAATTCCCGAGGCCCCACCGGGAAACCCGTCGTAAGAGGCGCGGATGGACGCACCGGCAGCGCTAAGCGCGAAAATCCCTGGATTTCCGGGTTACGAGGATGCGAACGCTCGCCACCTCTCCGACGAGGAGGTCCGGGCCTACGTCGGCGAGGCCCTGGCCGCGCTCGGGGACCGGCTGGGATCCGCCGGCCCGCTGACCGAGCGCTATGAGTCGACGCTGCTGCGCACCGAATTCACGAATCAGGCGGTCTTTCGCGTCTATGAATCCGCCAAGCTCGGCGACGCGCAAACCGCGGCGATGTCTGCCGCCGATCTCGCGGCGCTGGACGTGGCCGACCGCGCCGCTGCGGTGGATGCGAGTTCGTTCGGCGCCTATCTCGATTCGGTCGACGCTGCGCTCGACGAGCGCGACCGCATCATGCAAACGAGTTAGTGCGAACAGGAACTGCTTGATGGCGATGGCGTCGGCGTTGCCTTCTTGTGCGCGAAGAGGCCGCCGACCGCATTTGCCACTTCGCCGCCGTAGCCGCCCGTCGCACCGTTCACAGCGCTCGTCGCTTGATTCTGCGCCGCGCTGACGACCTCGCCTTTGGCCGCGTCCCAGCTCGTGGGTACACCGAAATCGGGCGAGAACCGGTCGATCATCTGCTGCGTAATGGCCTGCACTTCGGTTTGCAGCACGCCGTTTATGAGCCTCGCGGTTAGCGATTGACCGGCAACTAACGTGAACGTCTTCCCGTTTGAAGCGGTGACTTGGACCGGAGCGTTCGGGTCGCAGACCTCATAGACGTTGACCGTCAGCGTGCTGCCTTCCGTATCGATGTCACCTTCGGTTCCGCGCACGGCAACCTGGCCGGTCGCCGTCGCAAACGTGAAATCGGCTTTTGCGCCTTGTTGATGTTGCACGATAAAGCGGACCTTGCCGACGACCACGAATTTTGCGTGGACGATGTCTGCTTGATCGAAAGCCGTGAGTTGGACCTTGCTCTGCGAGCCGACCAGCACGCGCGAGCTGTCCGGAAGGCCGATTGCAGCGAGCGAATCGGCGCCCGTGGTCGCATAATCCGAATCATCGATGACGGTACTAGCTTTCGGCGCGACCGGCGTCGTGATACTCCCATGCTGATAGCTCACACTGCCGTGCACATTCTGCAGCTCTTTATCGTTTGCGGCTCCGGCCGGGTAAGCACACAAGACGGCACCGAACAATAACGCGGCGCCAAGAGCAAACGAGCGCGAGGACATCATCACGGAATAGTTTAACGCGACCGTATGCTTGCCCCGCTGGTCGCGCTCTTGGCGCTGCACGTCATACCGCGACCGGTTTCGCTCGACGTGGGCGCGTGTTCGATCGCCGCGCCGCTCACCGCGCCGGCCGGTATCGACGCGGGCGCGCTGGACGAATGGCGGGAGCGCTGGGCGGCGCTGGGCATCGGGCGCGTGACCCAAGGCACGAATTCTGCGCTGCGATTCGCACGCGATGGTTCGCTCGGCCCGCAAGCCTATCGCCTCCTCGTTGCGGCGAGCGGTGTCACGATTTGGAGTGCGGATCCCGCCGGGGCATTCTACGGCATGATGACGCTCGCACAATTACCCGTGCGTGAAGGTCAGACGTGGCGTCTGCCGTGCGTTCGCGTCAGCGATCGCCCGGCCTTGCGCTGGCGCATTCTCTCCGATGACGTCTCGCGCGGTCCGCTTCCGACGATGCGCTACTTCAAAGAGCGCATTCGCACCATCGCCGCGTTCAAGATGAACGGCTACTCGCCGTATATGGAGCACGTCTTCGCTTCGCCGACCGATCCGTTGCCCGCGTGGCCCGACGGCATTACGCCCGCGCAACTCCACGAACTCGACCTGTATGCGGCGCGCTATCACGTCGCGTTGATTCCTGAGCAGCAGAC
Source organism: Candidatus Acidiferrum sp. (assembly GCA_035486535.1). GTDB lineage: Bacteria > Vulcanimicrobiota > Vulcanimicrobiia > Vulcanimicrobiales > Vulcanimicrobiaceae > Aquilonibacter. The sequence goes on along the minus strand of DATHMY010000214.1, from coordinate 4,675 downwards.
GTTCGCGCACATGCACAACACATTGCGGATCGAAGAATACGCGAGCGCGGCGGATTTTCCGCACGGCTTTCTGCTCGACCCGGGCTCGACGCTTGCAGCGGCTTACTTGAAGCGCGTGATCGGGCAGGAGCTCGCTGCGGTGCCGCGCCCGCCGTTTTTTCACATCGGCTCCGACGAAACGTCGACGCTCGGCGAGGGGACGAGTACGGCCTACGTCAACGCAAACGGTGGGCGCAGCGCCGTCTATGCGCAGCACATCAACGAAATGAACGCGCTGATCGCTCCCTCGGGTGCGCGCGTGATGCTTTGGGACGACGGGATCGAGAGCGATCCTTCGATCATGAAGCTGCTTCCGCGCACGGCGGTGATCGTCAATTGGCACTACGATGCCGAAAAGAGCTTCGAACCGTACATTCGCACGGTCGCGAGCGGCGGCTTCGAGCAAATGGTCGCACCCGGCGCAAACAATTGGAGCCGCATCTTCCCCGATCTCGACACGGCGCTCCCGAATGAGCGCCGATTTATCGACGAAGGGAAGTCGGTACACGTGCTCGGGCTTTTCCAAACCGTCTGGCACGACGACGGTGAGTCGCTCTTTGAGGCGACCTGGTATCCGGTGCTCTACGCCGCCGCAGACGCCTGGAGTACGAGCGACGGCTTTGCTGACGACTTTCCAAGCGCGTTCTTCGGTGTCAACGATTCGCGCTACGCGGCCGACGCGTTGCTGCTCGGTTCGCTCGATTCGAAACTGTCCGAAACCGGCGATACATTGTCCTGGGCCGATCCGTTTGCGCCGGCGGCCGCCGCCCGGATGCAAAAGGTCGACCTGCGACAGTTCCGCCTCGATGCGGAGCGCGTTGCAACCGATATGCTTGCTGCTCGTCCGCCGCTCCATGCGAATGCCGCTGCCGTGATGCTGCTCGCCGCGCAGCGCTACGATGCGCTCGGGCGCCGCTATCAAATCGCCACCGAAGTCCGCAACTACTACGCCGATGCGGCGCTGCACCCCAGCGATGCGATTCGCGATCTGTACTGGTGCAAGTACTGGTTCTGGGAGCTGCGCGACAGCGACGAGCGTCTGGCGATCGAGTACGCGCGGGCCTGGCGCTACGAGGATCGCGAGGATCATCTCGCGAGCAACCTCGAGCGCTATCATCTCGACGCGCAGCAGGCCATCCGTCGCGCCGATGCGATCGATCGCGCCACCTACGACGACTACGTCCCGAACAAAACACTGCCCCCGATCGACGCAGTCCTCGGTTTGCACCCGTGATCAGCGGCATCGCCCTGCTGGCGGTCTTTCTGGTCCTTGCCTTTGCGATGTATCGGCGGGTCATGCCGGCGATCGTTGCGCTGCCGTGCATGGCCGTGCTGATGATGCTCGTTACCGGCGTACCGGTCGTCGACATTCCGGGTCTGATCGTCAAGGGAACCACGGCGCTCGCTCCGGTTTATGTCACCGTGATCTTCGGCGCGTTGCTCGCACGGGTGACGTTGGATACGGGTATCGCCCGAGCGCTCGTCAATCTCGCCGCCGAGTACGGTGGCGAGCAGCCGCTGGTGCTCGCGCTGCTGCTCAGCGCGGTTGTCGCGGTGCTGTTCGTCTCGCTCTCGGGGCTGGGCGCGATCATTATGGTCGGATCGATCGTGCTCCCGATCATGATGACGACTGGCGTTCCGCGTGCGGTGTCGGCGACGCTCTTCCTGATGGCTTTCGCGCTCGGCTTCATCTTCAACTTGACCAACTGGCGGTTCTACACGCAGCTTTTCGGCGTTGTGCCGCAGCAGATGACCCACTACGCCATCGTGCTTGCAGTCATCGATGCGATCGCGCTGGTGATCTACGCAGTCATCTCGCTCGCACGCGCGCGCGACTACGCAACGTGGGCCGTGCCGGTCGATGACGAACCGCTCGCACCGCGCGTGCCGGCGATTGCGCTCGTCACACCGCTCTTGCCGATCGCGCTTTATTTCGCACTGCATCTCGACCCGACGATTTCCTTTATCGTCGCGGCGATCTTCGGCGCGGTGGTTACGCGCGGCACTCGAACCGTCGAGACGCTGGTCGCGGCGGCAATTCGCGGCGTCGAGGACGTCGCGCCGGCGGTGTTGCTCTTTATCGGGATCGGCATACTATTCGTCGCAACGCAAGAACCGCAGTTTGCGACCGCGGTGCGACCGCTCGTGCAAGGTTGGGCGAACAATCCGCTCGCCTACGTCGCGATCTTTGGTCTGGGCAGCCCGCTGGTGCTCTATCGCGGACCGCTCAACCCGTTCGGCGTGGGCATTGCGGTCTTCACCGTCTTGCTCGCGACGAACGCGCTTCCCCCGGTCGTGCTCGTCGCCGCGGTGATGGCCGTGGTGCAAGTGCAGAACGTCTGCGACCCAACCAACACCGCGAATGTGTGGGTCGCGAATTTTACCGGGACACCGATCGATACGATCAGCAAACGCACGCTGCCCTATCAAGTGGCGGTAGCGACGCTGGCCGTCGCAATTGTCGCGCTCGCGTCGCCGCAACTCTTTGGCGTGCGCGCATTTGCCACGCTGGCCGCACCGGCCCTCGCCGCTGCTAGTGGATTGTATGCGCCGCCGGCAGCGGCGCAACGCATCGGGGTCGATAGCGATGGCTCGGCGCCGGCGTCGGCAGCGGCGCGTGCAGTTATCGCCGCGCTCGACCGCGCGCCGAACGTGGCCTTCGCCTGGCACGGGGATCCCAATGCTAGCGACTGCTCGAACAAGCCGTTCGCGGCCTACGTGCTGGTTAGCGCGGCGACGTTCCAGCTCATTGAAGGCACCGATCTGGACATCGGGCTGCGCTTGGAAGACTGCGGCGGATGGATCGTTGACGAGTGGCACGATCACGCAGTCGAGGCGGGCCTCCCGACCGCCGACCAGGCACAGGCGCTCGGCGCCGAGGGCGCGGAGCGCCTGCGCGCGTGGGCGTCGAGTGATCCGCGCGCCGCCTCGCTCTTCGCGCATGGCATCGCGGCGGCTCCGGGCATGGCGCCGGGCTACCTTTATACGCTGTTCAAGACGATCGACGGGAACATGCGGGCGTACGTGCGCGCCGGCGGCCCCGCCTACGACGCGGGCTTACGCACCGGCGACGTGGTCCAGAAACTCGATGGGCGCTTTTGGTGGGAATACGGAACCTACCAAACCGAACAGCGTGTGTACGACGGCAAGCCGCATACGCTCGAAATCCAGCGCGGCGGCCGTACGCTTGACATCAATGTGGCAGGAAATGACGGATGACGACGATCGATCAAGACCTCGCGGCGTACTGTAACGCGCATCACGACACCTATCTCGACGAACTCAAGGCTTGGATCGCGATCCCCAGCGTCTCCGCCGACCCCGAGCGCCGCGGCGACGTGCGCGCGTGTTGCGAGCGCCTCGTCAACCGCATGCGCAGCATCGGGCTCGAGGCGCAGCTCCTCGAAACGGACGGCAATCCGCTCGCGTATGGCGAGTGGTTGGGCGCGCCCGGTGCGCCGACCGTGTTGATCTACGGTCATTACGACGTGCAGCCGGCTGACCCGATCGAGCTGTGGGAAACGCCGCCGTTCGAAGGACACGTTCGCGACGGGAAGATCTACGGGCGCGGCGCCGTCGATGACAAAGGGCAAGTGCTCATGCATTTTGCCGCGCTCGAAGCGCACATGCGCACGCGTGGCCGCTTGCCGATCAACGTAAAGGTCGTCGTCGAAGGCGAAGAAGAGATCGGATCGCCGAATTTCGATGCCGCACTCGCGCGCTATCGCGATCTCATTCGCGCCGATCTCGCGGTGATCAGCGACACCGCGGTATTCTCCGAAGATGTGCCGTCGCTTACCACCAGCGTGCGCGGCCTGGTGCACTGGGAAATCACCGTGCATGGTCCGGCTGATGACGCGCACTCCGGCTACTACGGCGGCATCTTGGCCAATCCAATCGAAGCGCTCGCGCGGATCATCGCGGGCTTGAAAGACGCGAACGGCCGCGTGAGCGTGCCGGGCTTTTACGATGGTGTCCCCGAGCTCAACGCAAGCGAACGCCAAGAGATCGCGAAGCTTCCGTACGACGAAGCACGCGAGGCAGCACAGCTCGGCGTACCCAAGCTCGTCGGTGAGCAGGGCTACACGCCGCTGGAACGCAGTTGGTTTCGTCCGACGCTCGAGTGCAACGGCATGTACGGCGGCTACCAGGGCCCGGGCGCCAAGACGATCATTCCGTCATTTGCGCGGGCAAAGATCTCGGCGCGTTTGGTTGGTTCGCAAGAGCCCTCACGTGTGCGCGAGATCGTCAAGCAAGCGATTCTTGCGTCAGCGCCGCCTGGCGTGCGCGTGGAGGTTGAAGCCGCGGGCGACGTCCCGGCGGTCGTGCTCTCGCGCGACCACCCCGCCGCGCAAGCCGCCGGTCGCGCAATGCACGCCGGCTTCGGTACGGCACCCGTCTTCATCGGAACGGGCGGCTCAATTGGTCCGGTTGCGAGCTTTGAACGGGTGCTCAAGATCCCGCAAGTGATGATTGGCGTCGGACTACCCGACGATCACATCCACGCACCCAATGAGAAGTTCGATCTCTCGCAACTCTTCGGTGGCATCGTCACCATGACGGCGCTCTACGATGAACTCGCGGAACTCGCCCACGCATGATCGCTTGGCTTCTCGCGATTCCAGCCGTACCAAGT
>DATHMY010000213.1:0-25985 GCA_035486535.1 Candidatus Acidiferrum sp. | reverse complement strand
CCGGCGATTTGAGCATTCGCGCGATCGCAGCATCGACCGCGTTCACGTTGTCGACCAGCCGCGCTTCCACACCGTAGGCGCGCGCGATGATCGTGAACTCGGGATTGTCGGGAAGGGCCGTCGCCGAGTAGCGTCCGTCATAGAAGAGCTCTTGCCACTGCCGGACCATACCGAGGTTGCGGTTGTCGAGCAGGATGATCTTCACCGGAAGCTCGTGACGGCGCAGCGTTGCAAGCTCGGCCATCGACATCTGAAACCCACCATCGCCAACCACGGCAACCACCATGCGGCCTGGATGCGCCAGCTGCGCGCCGATCGCGGCCGGCAAACCAAACCCCATCGTACCCAGCCCGCCGGAGGTCAAGAAATGCTGCGGATGACTCGCGCGGACGCGTTGCGCAGCCCACATTTGATGCTGCCCGACATCGGTCGACACGATCGCGTCGGCCGGTAACGCGGCGAAGAGCGCGTCGAGGAAGTCGGTCGCCGAGAGATGATCGTGGCGCGCGTCGTCGCGCGGCAACACCTCTTGCGGAGCGCACGCCTCATCGCGCCACGCTTGGAAGTCCGGCAGCGCGACCCGCGCCAGGCGATGATCGAGCGCTACGAGCGTCTCGCGCAGATCGCCGTGCAGCGTAACGTGCGCGTGCACGACCTTGTTGAACTCGGCCCGGTCGATGTCAGCGTGCACGATCGTGTGCGCGTTGGCGGCAAACTTCGACGGATCGCCGGTCACGCGATCGTCGAAGCGCATGCCGAGCGCAAAGACCACGTCGGCCTTTGCCACCGCGAGATTCGCGCGCTTCCAGCCGTGCATGCCGAGCATTCCAAGAAAAGACCGATCACCGGGATCAGCGCATCCCAGCCCGTGCAGCGTCGAGGCGACGGGCGCGCCGATGCGTGCCGCGAGTGAGCGGAAGACTTCGGTGGCGCCCGACCAACGCGCTCCGCCGCCGACGATGAGCACCGGTCGCACCGCACGCTGCAATGCAGCGACCGCAGCCTCGAGCGATAACGCATCGGCACAGGGCCGTCCGCGCACAACCGCCGCCGCTGCCGCAGGGCGTTCCGTCTCCAAGGCACGCAACACGTCGGTCGGAAGGTCGACCAGCACCGGCCCCGGACGATCGCTGGTGGCCAGACGAAAGGCCGCGCGCAGCGCCGGCTCGATCTGCTCGAGCGATCGCACCACGATATTGCGTTTGGTGACTTGGTGAGTGATCGCCGCGACGTCGACTTCCTGAAACGCGTCGGTGCCCATCACTGCCGTACGCACTTGGCCGGTCAACGCCACGAGCGGCACGTTATCCATCATCGCGTCGACGATGCCGGTGATCAAATTCGTCGCGCCCGGCCCAGAGGTCGCAATACACACACCCGGGCGTCCGGTCGAGCGCGCGAAACCACTGGCAGCAAAAACGGCCGCAGCTTCGTGGCGTACGAGCACGTGCGCAATACGATGGTCGTAGAGTGCATCGTAGAGGGGCATGATCGCGCCGCCCGGATAGCCGAACACCGTTTCGACTCCCAAGCTCTCGAGTGTATCGAGAACGATCGTCGCTCCCGTGCGCATGTGCACGATTGCCTCCGGCTCTAAAAGAAACAAGAGGCCCCGCCGAACCGGCGGGGCCTCTTGCTAGTTGCGTTTCTCGCTAACCTTTACGCAGTAGCCAATCCCAACCGGTTCGACGACGAACGGCTAATAATGGCTACGACTACGAGGAGACGCGAGGTCAAATTCATGTTCATGCACCCTACCATGGGCCGCTTGCGACTGTCAAGCATAGCGCCGCCCCCGCCAGATCACGCCGCCGCGCGCGTGTTGCACGATCGAGGTGAGAAAAATCGCGACGACCAGGGTTATACCGATCGGTAGGCACCAGGACGACGACGATCCAAGCCCGAGTCGCCGCATACCTGGCGATGCACCGACGATCGCGCACAGCATTGCAAGCGCAAGCGCGGCCGCCGCCGTCTGCGCATGCGCCACCAACGCGACCACCAAGGCGACCGGCGTCAACGGCGCGACACACGCCAGCAACAGGATCCCAATTGCCGCGAAGAGGCCCTGACCGCGAGCGCCGACCCAAAAATTCTTGACGAAGCCCTGCCAGAGCTCGTGAAATGATTGATACATCCGCACGCGCACGAGGCCGTTGCCGTTGACCAACGCGGTGCGAAATCGGCCGTCGGCCTTGAAACGGCGCGCGAGCTCCAGATCCTCGGCAATCTCGTTTCGAACCGATTCGTGGCCGCCGATAGCGTCATAGGCGCGGCGCGAAACGAGGATGTACTGGCCGTTGAAGAGTGCATTCTCGCGTTCCGGATCGTTGATCGCCCGCAACGATCCTATCGCGAATGCGATCGTCCATAAGACGCTCGGGAGAAAGAGCCACTCGGCCGGCGTGCGCATGATCTGCTGGGTCAAGACGCTGAGCACGTCGAGATTGTGCGCGCGCCCGTAGCCGATCGCCGCACTCAGCGCGCCGGGTTCGTGAATCGTGTCGGCATCGGTGAATAGGAGCCAATCGCCGGTGGCCTGGCGCGCACCTTGATCGAGCGCCCACGGTTTGCCGACCCAATCGGGCGGCAGCGGGTCGCCGGCAATCAATCGTACCCGCGAATCCTCAGCAGCGATTTTCGTAACGATCGACGCAGTAGCGTCTTCGGAGCGATCGTCGACCACGATCACGTCGAAGTTCGGATAGTCTTGCGCGAGAAGCGAACCCACGCACCGGTCGATCTGGCGCGCTTCGTTGCGTGCCGGCACAACGATGCTGATTCGCGGCGGCGCCACTTTCGGCGGTGGCACCGGCTCGAGCGCGAAGCGCGAATTGAACGCGATATATTGACTACGAAACGCGAAGGCGAGGTTAACGAGGATGAGAACGGCGACGAGCGTCGGCCAGAGGTACGTCACGCTCCGACGATCGGTTCGCTGAAAATGAGGTGGTTGCCGAACGGATTTGGAGTGCCTACCATGGCCGGTCGATTCCGCCGCAACTAGTCATCAACCCGCCAGCGAGGGCACAAGCAAGACGCAAGGCCAGGTCCGGGCGGGCACTGAAGACCACCCAAATGTCTCGCGAGGTCCACGTCTATTCGCATACATCGTCGCTTGCCAAGTGGCGGCAGATCGTTGAAATCGCGGCGCTGGTCATCGCCGCAATCTGGGCTTTCTATCAGTTTGTTTATAAGGAGCGCATCAAGCCCGCCTCGGAAGCGCCGAATCTCCAGATTCTTCGCTCGGTCACGCATGAGTCGCTTCCGCGCGGCAAAGAGCTCGTGACGGTCAGCATGACGCTGAAGAACGTTGGGGTTGCCCCCATCGCGATGGGTGGCCTCATCGTCAATGCCTACGGGATCCGCTACGGCGACCGAACGAACGACGCCGCTCCAGCCGAACGCACGACCGGCTTGCGGACCGGAGACTACGGACTCGTCGACTCTAAGCCCGTGCTGCTCTACACCTATTCCGCGATCTGGGTTCCGCTCGGCTCGCAACGCGCGTTTGTCGTGTTGCCGCAGGACGCGTACACCATCCCAATGTCCTTCGTGATTCACCGCGGTACGTACGACACACTTCGGCTTGATTTCGCCCGCTGCGACCAGCGCGCCGACAATACGCTCGTAACGAACTTTTCACCGCAACTCTTGAAGGACGGATCGTTCGACGTGGCCTCGATGATCGCACAGACTGGGGCACATTCCGGCCTCGAATGCGGCGGCACGCTGTACACCGGCGGCGAGTTCGCGCTCTAATAGCAATGAGACCAGGTACTGGCGCTCTGATTGCAACTCTTCTTTGGATAGCGAGCGCAAACCCCGCACAGTCGCAAACAATGCCAAAGACAATATTAGGAACCTGGACCGTCACCCGTATAATCCCTACAAGCACAATTTCGTGCTGGGATGAAGCCCAGGCAAGAGCGCTGCTTCATACCGAGATCGAATACTCACCAGAGGGTTTCCGCTGGAAGAACATCGTCACGAAGCGCCCGGTTGCGAAGACCACTGTGGTGACTGCCCAGCAATTCCATGATGAGCATTCAGGTGGAGGACGCAACAGTTCTCAAATTACCTTCGCCGAGTTGGGAATCAAGGCGAACGAGGTTACCGAGATCGCCCTCCAGCATCCGCCCGCGAATATTACCGGCGGAACGGTGGAGATTCCGGGCGACGCCGTCTTGGTAAAAGACGCGAACACGGTGATCTTTGCCGCCTGCAATGTCTACTTCGAGGCGAGACGTGTCTAACCACTAACCCGCGTCAACGCGGGGTGGGCGCTCCTGCCGCGACCCTGCCACCCACCGTCGCGAAGTCGTTAGAGGTGTGGTACCGTCGGTCATGTATCAGACCTGCAGACATATCGAAGCGCACGAGGCGCCGCAGTAATGCGGCGCCTCGTCTTTGCTAGGCGTTTGCTTTGTGTGCTTTCGGTTGCGTTTCAGCGCAATTGGCCGCAGGTAGGGAGCACGAGTCGAACTCACGAGCGTGCTTGTCATCGGCGTGTCAGCGAGGGATGGAAACGCGCTGGGGCGCTTCGATGGTGTCGACTGCCGGCTTGATACACCGGTCAGCCCCGGGTTCGATTCCCGGGCGCTCCAGCCGCGACCGTGCCACCCACCGTTGCGAAGTCGTCAGAGGTGTGCTATCTTCGGCTACGTATCAAGCCGGCAGACACATCGAAGCGCACGAGGCGCCGCAGTAATGCGGCGCCCCGTTCATTTCGGTACCCGAAACACACGCCTGGGTGCAGTGTAATAATGGACGTCTTGGTGAGATGCGCTTCCCTCGACTCCGCTTCGCTGCGCTCGGATGACAACGCCGCAGTTTCAGTGCGAAGCGTGCGCCTTCGGTTGTGTTTCGGCGCGTAATTGGCCGCAGGCGGCGGCGATGTCGCGGCCCATGTTCTTGCGCACCGTGGTCGGAACACCGGCTTTGTCGAGGACCGCGGCAAATTCCCAAATCCGCGCATCCACCGTTCCGGCGAACGGCCCATCGGGCGTCGTATTATACGGAATGAGATTGACGTGATAAAGCTTGCCGCGCATTAGGCCGGCAAGTTCCCGCGCGCATTCCTGCGAGTCGTTGACGCCCTCGAGCATCACGTACTCGAAGAACACCTTACGGTGCGTCTTGGCCACGTAGCGTTCGCACGCAGCCAGGAGTTCCTCGAGCGAAAACTTGCGATTGACCGGCATGATGCTGCTGCGCACGCGGTCGTTCGGCGCGTGCAGCGAGATCGCCAGGTTCACTTGCAACCCTTCGTCCGCGAAGCGCTCGATCTTGTCGACCAGGCCAACCGTCGATATCGTGATGTGGCGATGGCCGAGCCCGAGCCCGTGCGGATCGTGGAGCAATGCGACCGCACCCATCACCGCATCGTAGTTGTGGAACGGCTCACCCATGCCCATGAACACGACGTTGGTGATGCGCTTGTTGCGGGTCGCGAGCTCGCGCGCGAAGTACCGCGCCTGGTCGAAGATCTCGCGTGAGGTCAGGTTGCGCGTAAAACCGGCCTGTCCGGTCGAGCAGAACGCGCAGGCGAAAGCGCAGCCCGCTTGCGAGGAGATGCAGACGGTGGTGCGGTCACCGTAGTGCTCCATGAGCACCGCTTCGACTTCGTTGCCGTCGTGCAACCGAAAGAGCCCTTTGGTCGTCTGCGCGTCATTCGACTGCTGCACCACCACCGGTTCGACCGATGAAAATGAAAAACCGCGCTGTTCGAGCGTTTCGCGCAGCTCTTTCGGCAACGTCGTGACCTCACCGATCGCGCCGAGCAATTCCTTATTGGCGGCACGGTAGATCTGCTTGAGGCGATAGTTCTTGAGGTCGAGAGTGCGCGTAAAATCATTCACATCGGTGAAGCCGATGCCGCGCGCAACATCATCGAACCAAATGGTCTGGGCGTCCATAGCGCCCCATTATATCAGAAGAGGCTTGCTTGCTCAGGCGTGTTCGGTAGCGGCGCGGCGAGCTCGTCGAGCTTGGTGCGCACGGCCTTGAGATCGGCCCAGACCATCCGCTTGACCGCCGTCAGCTCGCCGCCGGTCTGGCGCAGGACGTAGGCGGGGTGGAACGTCACCATCAACGGGATGCCCGCCGGCCCCTCGTACCAGCGCCCGCGCATCTTGGTTATCTGGAAATCGCGACCCAGAAACGACTTGGCAGCGGGCGCCCCTAGCGCCATGATCACACGCGGGCGAATGATGTCGATTTGTTCGTCGAGGAACGGCCGGCAGTTCGCCATCTCGGCCAACTCCGGCGCCCGATTCTTCGGACCGCGCGGCCCCGGCACGGTGGGCCGGCATTTGACCGTGTTGCAAATGTAGACTTCTTCGCGCGCGAAGCCGATGGCGACGAGCATCTTGTCGAGCAATTGGCCGGCCCGTCCGACGAAGGGTCGTCCGAGCAGGTCTTCGGTCTCGCCCGGTCCCTCGCCGATGACCATTAAACTTGCGCACGGATCGCCTTCGCCGTAAACGTTGTTGCGGCGTTGCGCACCGATTTCGCACTTACGGCAGGCAGCGGCAAGTCCCGCGCCTTGTGACAAAAGCCGCTCGCGCCGCGCGCGCTCTTCAAGCATCGCCGGAGCCCTTGCGCACCGCGAGCACCGCTTCGCCAAACGCTACGATCTTGCACGAACCGTCCGGACTCTCGCTCACGTGAAAACTCAAGCCGATCACAGCGTTCGCACCGAGCGCATTGGCACGCGTATAGATTCCTTCGAGCGCTTCGCCACGCAGCTGCTCTGCATCGCTGACAAACTCGCCTGGCGCGACGCCGATCAACATGCCAAGGCTTCGGAACGTCGCACGAAGACGATTGCGCGGGCGCGTTGCGATACCGGAGACGTAGCCATAACGTTTGACGATCCGGTAACCTTCGAGCTCATCGAAAGTAACGACCGCCTCGGGTGCAATCACCGCCGGGCGCCCTTGGCAGGCGCCGGGACCGTACAAGCGGTAATCTTGGCAGCCGTCATGCCGCAGACTTCACCATCCGTGCTCGTGATCCGCCTCGACGCGATCGGTGACGCGCTCGCGCTCACGCCGTTGCTCGCCGAGCTACGAAAACGCGCGATACCGGTCGACGTGGTGCTGCGTGCGGCCAATGCCGAAACCTACTCGTCGCGCGCCACCCGCGCGGTCTACGTCGCGCCGTTTGCGCTGCGCTCTTCGACGGCAGCAAATCGGGAAGCCATCGCCGCGTTCGGCACGCGCCTAAGCAAAAATGCCTATAGCCACGTACTGGTCGCGAGCGAAGATCCCGGCGGTTACCGCTTGGCGCGCGCGATCGGTGCGCCGCACCGCTTCGGCTTCGTAAACGGCTGGGGCAAGCCGTTCAAAACGCTGTGGGCGCGTTCGATGCTCACGCGCGTCATCGTGCGTAGCGCCGGTCTGGATCGCACCGCACCACACGAATGCGACGTGCTTTGGAAGCTGGGCGAATCGCTGGTCGACGGCGATACGATATCCCGCGATCCCGGCGAGCTGCGCCCGCTCATTCTCGACGCGGAGATCCCGCGCGAAACCACCATCGCCTTTCAAGTCAGCGATAAGTGGGAACGGCTCGGCATGGACTTCACGCAAGTCATTGGCGCACTACGCGCAGCGAGCGAACTCGGAGCGGTGCGCGCAATCGCCGCCGCCAGCGAGGCTGCTTACGCGCAGCGTGTTGCCGAGGCCGCGCATGTAGCGGTCGAACGGTACTCGTCCCTGACCCCGTGGAAAGAGGTCATTGCCGGCGCTGCCGCGCTCGTTGCGCCGGACAGTGGCGCGGTTCACGTCGCCGGCATGGTCGGAACGCCCACCGTCGCGGTCTATCCACCGATCCGCGATCTCGATCTGCAAATTGCGCGTTGGGCGCCGTGGGCCGCGCCGTATCGATCGATCAGCGCCGCGGGCAACTGGTCACACGAAGTCGCGGTAAGTTTGCGCGAGCTGCTTTCGGGCTAAGTGCAGCTTCCGTTATGGCGGTAGAGCTCGATACCGCCGGTCTTGCGCACGAGCACATAGGTTCGGCCCTCGTCGCTGTATCGGAACTGGGAACCATATTCTTGCAGTCGCGGCGAATCAGGATAGTCCGTGTCGATGAGGACATAGCACGCCGTCACAGCCTGCCGTGCCGTCTCGGGTAGCAATGTTGCATTCGGATCCGCGAGCGCAAGATGCGTGTATGCCTCTTCCTGCGTCGCAATCGATGCGCTCGGTGGAAGCGATGCCAGCACTGCATCGAGCGCAACGTCGCGCGGTTGCCGCGCGCGCAGATTGAGCCCGGGATGCATTGGATTGGCGACGGCGAGTTCGAGCACGCACAGCGCCACGCACGCCCACAGCCAGCGCTTTGTCACCGCAGTCGAGGGCAACTTGCGCGCAGCAAATGCGAAAGCAACCAAGACGTACCCCAGCCATGCGCCCGCGTAGTGCGTTCCGAGCGTAAACGTCGTCGACATGTGCGAGAGCAGTACTTCGGCGAGCGGCGGAAGCGCGAGCCACATGAAACGCGACCGAAACGGCAAGAATCCCAGCGGCGCAAAGGCGAGCACGAAGAAGCCGAGGCGCTGTAGCAACCCGAACGGAACGAGCGCACGCACGTCGTCCGCGGTCCAATCATAAAAGCGCGTCGGCGCCCAGAGAGCGTTCGCAACGCTGTGCGGCTGGATCACGAAAAAGAACGCGCCGACGACAACAAAAGCAACCACCGCGATGCCAAGTCCGACGCGGCCAGGAGCCGTGCCGCGAAAGCGCCACGCGACCACCGATCCGGTCACGCCGACGAAAATTGCCTGATCTTCCTTGATCGCGATGGCCACAAGCGCAAAGAGTGCTGCGGCAATCAGATAGCCCGAATCGAACGCCCACACCATCCACGCTACCGCCGCCGGCGCGAACGCGTTCTCGTGAAAATCGACAAACGCCAGGCCGGCCAGAGCGGGGTAGAGTGCAACGATTACGGCGGACCAGCGAGCGACCGTTTTATCCGCGCGACCGGCGACCAGCGCGTAGACCGGCGGAATCACCAGCGCACAGGCAACAGATTGCAGTACGATCAGTGCAATCGGTGAGCGCCAAACCCAAACCACCGCGCCGGCGAGATACAGGATCGGCGAAAAGTGGAAGGCCCAGTGGCTCCCCTCAATCGTGTTACAAAAGCACCCGAACGCGCTGGCTGCCGTCTGCGCAAAAATACCGAAGTCGACGAGATTGCGATGCGCGTTATATCGGATCGTTCCGAGCAAGGTGAACAGCACCGCATAGACCAGCGCGACGATCCAGGGGAAACGGCTACGCACGGCGGGTTTGCAGATAAGCCCAGATGAAGTTGTCAACGTCGCCATCGAGCACGCCTTGCGCGTTGCCGGTCTCGACGTTGGTGCGATGATCTTTGACCAGCTGATAGGGCTGCAACACGTACGAGCGGATCTGCGAGCCCCACTCATTGGCGGAGCGTTCGCCGCGCAGCGCAGAGAGTTTGGCGTCACGCTCCTCGATCGATCGCTGTACGAGTTTGGCGCGAAGAATGTTCATCGCGACATCGCGGTTCTGCGCTTGCGAGCGTTCTTGCTGCGATGCCACGATAATGCCCGACGGCTCGTGAATAATGCGCACAGCCGATTCCGTCTTATTGACGTACTGACCGCCGGCGCCGCCCGACTTAAAGGTCTCGAAGCGCAAATCTTCGGGTCTGATCTCGACGCCCGGCGCTTCGTCGGCCTCGATCTCGGGGATCACATCGACGGCCGAAAACGACGTGTGGCGACGATGCGCGGCGTCGAACGGCGAGAGACGCACGAGCCGATGCACGCCGCGTTCGCTCTCGAGCATCCCGTACGCGTTGCGACCGCGCACGAAGAAGGTCACCGACTTGAGTCCCGCTTCTTCGGCCTCGGATTCGTCGACGATCTGGGTGGAGAAGCCACTGCGATCGGCCCAACGCAGGTACATGCGCAGCAGCATGGCTGTCCAGTCTGCGGCGTCGACGCCGCCCGCGCCAGCGTTGATGCTCACGATCGCGCCGTGCGAGTCGTACTCGCCGTCGAAGTTTGCGGCCATCTCGAGCTCTTCGAGGGCCTGCGCCGCGCGGGTCAGGTTTTCGTTGACTTCGGCGTCGACCGACGGATCGCCGGCGAAAAGTTCGAGTAGCTCGCGCGCATCGGCCAGCGCTCGATCGACGCCGTCCATCTGCCCAACCTCGTCGCGCAGATCGGCCAGCTCTTTCATCGTTCGCTGGGCACGTTCGGGATCGCTCCAGAAGCTCTCATCGCGCGAGCGCGAGTCCAACTCACTGACGCGGCGACCTTTGCCTACGTAGTCAAAGGCGCTCCTTGAGCGCGCTTAGGCGGCCATTCAGACGCGTGATGGTGGTTTGCTGCGAGTCGCTCATTGCGCACCGGGCATTCTCGCACAGTGCTCCGCACCCTTGCCGCAAGCGCTCCTGGGTGGGATGGAGAGGCGAGCATATACGACGGAGGTTCATCCACAATGAGCGTGCAGTGGTCCGAGCGCCCTCTGGAACCCATCAGCCCATTTCCGTCCCCGTTCGGCGGCGAATACGCTACGTCGGACTCCTCGAATGGCGCGGGCCCCTACGATTTTGGATCCAACGGGAGTGATTCGATCTCGCGCATGGTGCAGCAAATGGAGCAAGCTGAATCGAGCTCTCCGTTCGGCAGCCTGATGGGCATGAGCTGGCCCGCACAGGCCTACGGCATGTTCGCGCAGTTCGGTTCGATGTTCCAGCAGATGTTCGGCGGAGCGAGCCCCAACTACGGTGGCGAGCAGTACTATGCAAACGCGTCCGGTGGCTCGGTCGGCGATCCACATCTCTCGTTCAACGGCAGCACCTGGAACGACATGTCGAGCGAGCCCGATCTGCTGCACTCCGATTCGATCCACGGCGGCTATCAGCTCTCAACGCAGACAACCGCGCCCAATTCGAGCGGCATCACGTACAACCAATCGGCAACCGTCACCACGCACGGCGGCGGAACCCAGGTGACGCTAAGCAACAACGGTAGCGCTACGCTCACCCAAAATGGCATCTCGAGCACCATCGCGCCCGGCGCGAGCATGCAATTCGGGAATGAGACGATCACGCGCAATGGGAACGGCTCGATGCAAATCACCTGCGCCAACGAAAACGGCGGTCAGATCACGACGACGATGTGCAGCAATGGCCCCGGTATCGACGTCAACGTTTCATCGAGCAACGTCGACCTCGGCGGCGCGATGACGAACGGCTCGATCAGTTCAGCAGGGACGTCATCGCCACCGACGCTGCCCACCCGTCCAATCATGCGGCGTTACGAGGGCAATCCGACGCCGCTCGTGTACTAAGGTTTGGTGAGTAGATTTCTCGTCACCGTAATCGCCGCGTTGAGCGTAGCCGGCTTCGCGCTTCCGGCGTTGGCAGAGATGCCTCCGCCACTTCCCAAGGCCGCGGCAACCTATAGCGCCGGCTCGCTGCTGGTTAGTATGTACGGACAGCCTGGGCATCAAGCGCTGATCTTTATTCCGGGATATGCACTGGGACCGTGGGAATTCGCGCGCGAAATCACCGCCTACAGTGCGAATTATACCGTCTACGCCCTGACGCTACCGGGCTTTGATGGTCGTCGCGGCACCGCTGGGCCACTGTTCCAAACCGTTAGTGCGGACTTTTGGACGTGGCTCGCCGCGCAGAATATCGGTAAACCGATTCTGATCGGACATAGCCTCGGCGGTTCGCTCGCGATCCTACTCGCCGAACAGCACAGCGAGCTGCTCAAAGCCGTTGTCGCGATCGACGGCCTGCCGATTCTTCCCGGCGAAGATGTGCAGAGCGCAGCGACACGCGCTCAGAACGCCAAGGATATGGCCGGTGCCATCAATATGCTGAGCACATCGTCGCAGTTTGCTGACGCGGAAGAAACCTATACGCTGCCGATCATGGTGTCATCGAGTAAAGACGTGAACGGCATCGGGAGCAAAGTGGAGCACGACGGCGTTGATATCGGCACGTCCGCTGCATGGATCGCGGAAGACATGACGCTCGATCTGCGGGCCGATTTGAACAAGATCACCGTTCCGCTGGTCGTCATCGCGCCTTACGACGATCCAATCGATCAGAAGACGTGGCCAACCTCAGATGCGAAGAAAGCCTACTACGCGACACTGCTGGCCGGCGATACGACCGCCCAAGTGGAGATGATCAGCCCGTCGCGGCATTTCGTTATGCTCGACCAACCGCAGTTGCTCGATACGATGCTCGACGCGTTCTTGAAAACCGAATCGACGTAGGGAAGCGTTTACGCCGCTCCGGCGCCGTGGCACTTTTTGTACTTCTTGCCACTGCCGCACGGACAAAGCTCGTTACGTCCGACCTTTGCTTCGGAGCGCGCGGGCTTCGCGGGCTCGCCGTCGCCGAGGTTCGTATGCAATTGCTGCGGTCGCCGCGGCGCACTCGGTGCGGGACCGAGCAGCTGCTCTGCTTCCCGCGGTGAGAGCCGCCCTTCGGCTGCAGCCTGCGGCACCATCGCGCCAGCGGGAATCGGTTCGAACTGCGGCTGCGGTTGCGTCTGATCGGGCGGCGGACCATGCTCGATCACGACGCGGAAGATCCCACCGATCGCCTCGTCGGCAATGTTGTTCTTGAGCGATTCGAAAATCTCGTATGCTTCTTTTTCGTATTCCACGCGCGGATCTTTCTGACCGTATCCGCGCAGGCCGATGCCCGTCTTGAGATGGTCCATCACGTAGAGATGATCGACCCACTGCCGATCGATGATCGGCAACAGTAAGTAACGCTGCTCGACAACGCGCATAATCTGCGGCGTTACTTCGCTCTCTTTTGCTTCATACGCCGTCACGGCGCGATCGCGCAGCAAGCGGCGAATCTCTTCGCGATCCTTGCCGGCAAGGTCGGCCGCCGTAAGGTCACGTTTTATTGGGAAAACCGCCTCGAGCGAATCGAGCATCTCCTGAAAGTCCCACTCGCTTGGATGGGCGTTCTCGGGCGCGTTCTGGTCGACCGCCTCGTCGACTTTCGCCTGAAGCGACTGCAGCATGAACATCCGGGAATCAAAGGTGCCTTCGAGAATCGCACGTCGATCGCCGTAGATGATCTCGCGCTGCTTATTCATCACGTCGTCGTACTCGAGGACGTGCTTGCGAATCTCGTAGTTGTGATTCTCGACCTTGCTCTGCGCGCGTTCGATCGATTTCGAGACCATCCCCGATTCGATCGGTTGCTCGTCGGTAAACCCAAACCGCTCCATGATGCTGGTCAGACGCTCGCCGCCGAACAGGCGCATCACTTCGTCTTCGAGGGAAATGTAGAAACGCGACGAGCCAGGATCGCCTTGGCGGCCTGAACGTCCGCGAAGCTGGTTATCGATGCGGCGCGACTCGTGACGCTCCGTGCCGATGATGTGCAGGCCGCCGTGACTGACGACGCCGTCTCCCAGCTTGATGTCGGTGCCGCGGCCCGCCATATTGGTTGCGATCGTCACTTGGCCGTCTTGGCCGGCGTCCTTGATGATCTCAGCTTCTTGCTCGTGAAACTTTGCGTTGAGGACGTTGCACTCGACGCCTTTGCGGCGCAGCATCGCTGCGAGGAGCTCGCTCTTTTCGATCGATCGTGTACCCACGAGCACCGGGCGGCCCTTCCGATGTTCGGTGATGATCTCGTCGACAACCGCGTCAAATTTCGCCTTTTCCGACTTATAGACGATGTCGGGGTTGTCTTTGCGTACCATCGGACGATTGGTCGGCACGACGACCACGTCGAGACCATAGATGTCGCGGAACTCGCGCTCTTCGGTCTTGGCAGTACCGGTCATACCGGCGAGATGGTCGTAAAGGCGGAAAAGATTCTGAAAGGTAATCGTCGCGAGGGTCTGATCCTCGCCACGCACTTTGATGCCTTCCTTCGCTTCGATCCCTTGATGAATGCCGTCTGAGTACCGCCGTCCGTGCATTAGGCGACCGGTGAACTCATCGACGATGATCACCTCGCCGTCCTTGACGATGTACTGCTGGTCGCGATGGAAGAGGTTCCACGCCTTGAGCGCGGCGTTGAGCTGATGCGCGAGCTCGATGTTCCGCTGATCGTAGAGATTGGAAACGCCGAGCATCTTCTCGACCTTCGCCACACCGGCTTCGGTGATGGGTACGGCGTGCGCTTTTTCATCGACCGTGTAATCCTCGCCCTTTTTGAGGCGCGGGACGATCTGCGCAAATTTTTCGTAGAGCTCAGTCGACTCTTGCGACGGACCGCTGATAATGAGCGGCGTGCGCGCCTCGTCGATCAGGATTGAATCCACTTCGTCGACCAGCGCGAAGTACAACCCGCGCTGCACGAGGTCTTCCACCTGCCATGCCATGTTGTCGCGCAGGTAGTCGAAGCCGACTTCATTGTTGGTCACGTAGGTGACGTCGCAGGCGTACTGCGCGCGGCGCTCGGCCGGTTCCAGCCCGTGCTGGATGATGCCCACCGTCAGACCGAGGAACTGATAGATTTGCCCCATCCACTCGGCATCGCGCCGTGCGAGATAGTCGTTGGCGGTAACTAAGTGCACGCCGCGGCCCTCGAGCGCGCGCGCGTAGATGGGCAGCGTGGCAACCAGGGTCTTGCCCTCGCCGGTCTTCATCTCGGCAATCCGGCCCTCGAAAAGCACCTGTCCGCCCATGATCTGCACGTCGAAGTGCCGCATACCGAGCGTACGCTTGCCGGCCTCACGAACGACCGCGAAGACTTCCGGCAGCATTGCATCGAGCAACTCACCCTCGGCCAAGCGGGCGCGGAACTCATCGGTCTTGCCGCGCAGCTCGTCGTTGGAAAGGGCGGCCGTTTCCGGCTCGAGGGCGTTGACGCGCTCGGAGGTACGCCGCAAGCGCGCGATGTCGCGCTCGTTGCCGTCAAAAAGGGTCTTTAGGAAAGCCATACCGGTGTACTAACGTTCTCCACGAGAAAAAGTTTGCTTACGGCGGCCGCCGCGCGGCCCCCTAGGCCGCGACCGGCAGCGTGACGATGAAGGTGGACCCTTCGTTCTCCTGCGATTCGACGGCAATCGACCCCTGGTGCACCTCGACGATCTTGCGCGCCACGTAGAGGCCAATGCCCGAACCCGAAATGCCCTTGTTGCGCGCGTTGCTCGCCCGGCCAAACCGCGTAAAGAGACTTCCCAGCTCCTCGCGGGGGATACCGATGCCGCGGTCGATGACGCTGATCACCACGTTCTGATTCTCTTGCGAGACCGCGACCTCAACCTCTTCGGTCGAGTATTTTAGCGCGTTGGAGACCAGGTTGTCGATCACGTGACGGAAGCGGTGCGGATCGAGTTCGACGTTGACCGGCTTCTCGGGAATCCGGACGCGCAGTCGGGGGTTGTTCGGCGCCGTCGTCTCCACGCAGTCAGCGACGAACGAACCGGCGTCGACGGTAGTACGCGCCAGCGAGAAGCCCTCGGCCTGCGTCTGCGCGAGTACCAGCGCGTCCTCGGAGAGGCGCACCAGGCGTTTGGTCTGAGCGTAGACGGTTTCAATCTCGTCGCGCGACTGGCTCGCCGTTTCCAGCAGCAACTCACAATACCCCAGAATGACGGTGAGCGGCCCTTTGAAATCGTGCGCTAGCATCGCGAGCAGATCGTCCTTGAATTCACTCGACTCTTGCAGGGCGCGGTTTGCGAGACCGGTCGCCTCATACAACTCCAAATTGCGCAGGGCCAACGCAAGCAACGCTCCGAGCTCTTGCATGATACGCAAATCGTCGCGTCCGAAACGCTCGTTGTTGGCGCGACCGACGAGAAGAAATGCATCGATCGAATCGCCGACTCCAGGCGCCGTTTGCGAAAGTGGCGTCACCAGGTATCCCGGACCATCGATCAACCGCTGCACGCGCCGTTCATCTCCGACGAGGCTGCTCAGACGTTCGGCACGATGCACCAGATCGAATCCACTCTGTTCGATTGTCTCCTGAATGTCATTTCCGAATTGCCCGACAAGCGTGTAGCGCTCGCCGTTCCAGCGCAAGACACCCGCACGATCGGCGTGCACCAGCGCAGTTGCCAAGCGGCACATGACGTCAGCCAGTGTGCCGATCGCCGTGTGGCTCAGAATCGTACGAGCAGCTTCGGCGAACGTTTCGCGCTCCTGCGCGCGGCGCAGCTCGCGCTCGTACGCATGCGCGTTGGCGAGCGCAATTTCCAGGTGCGATCCCAGCGTACGGAAGAATGTCGACCGCTCTTCCGCCGGCCAGTCGAGCCCGCCATCGTGCGCGCGCACGATGAAGCATCCCCACAGCGTGCCCTCGAGGCGTAGCGGAATGACGACACCGCTGCGGCCGTCAAAAAGCGCGTCACGCGCTACTCGCGGTAGCATGGACACATCCGAAGGCTCGTCCACCGCCAGGAACGGTTCGAGCAGCCCGCGATCGATCGATGCCGCGGGTTCGAAGCCGCGCGGCTCGCGAATGCGCAGCGCGCGCCGGACCATCGAGTCGCCCTCCACCGCATACGCCGCACAGTCGAGCGGGAGCTCGTGAGAGACCGTCACCACGAAAACCAGCAACACTTCGTCGACGTATTGGGTATCGCGCAAGATGCGAACGACGCGCTCGAGCGACTCTGCCTGTGCGCGGCGCGCACGCTCGCGTTCGTAAAGACGAGCATTTGAAAGCGCAAGGCCAACGTGGAACGCGAGCGATCGCAGCGCGGTTATATCCGCATCGTCGAAGCCACGCGGACGATCGAACGCCAGCACCAGTGCATCTTCAACTCGGCCGTCGACGACGAACGGCAACGCCATCGCGCTCTTCGCACCGGCACCGTAAATATCGGCACCCTCGATCTCATCGCGCCGTACCGTCAGCCCGCCGAACACTTTGCGTAGATCGGCGTCTAGCGCGAGCGCAGCTTTAGGAGCATTGCCGCCGCCACCCTTGATCGCCGATGCAACGACGGTTGCGTGATCTCCGTCGCCCATTCGCTCGTAGACATAGCAGCGATCGGCAGAGAAGGCAGCCCGCACGCCTTCGACGATGCCGAAGAGCACGTCGCGGCGATCGAGCGACTTGTGCAATCGCTCGTTAACCATTGCCAACAGTTGGCTATCGCGTGATTGGCGCCGGGCAGCCGCGAGCGCCCGTTCCGAATCGAGAATGCGCGTCACGACGGCGCAGAATGCCGCAAGTGCCTCGCGCTCGTCCGCCGGCGGTTCGCCGTCGACCGTGATAGCCACCACGCCCAAGGTACGGCCACCCGCGATCAGCGGAGCAAAGAGCAAATCGTGTTCACCGATCGTCGCGCTGACGCCAATGAACGCTCGCTGCGCGTCGCGCGCGACGTACGAGACCGTCCCGTCGCCAAAGCGCGCGAGCGCGTGCAAAAAGAGCCGGCGTAGTTCCGTCGAGCCGTCGCGCAACGCAAAGCCGGTCGCGCCGGCGGGCTCGGTCGAGCCAATAACAACGTCGTCGTCGAACAGCAGCACGGTCGCGATCCCACGCGAGACGCACGAAAGCGCGCCGACGGCGACGGCAGATGCCTTCGCCTCAGACGTGGTCGCATCGGCCAGCCGCGTAAGGGATGCGAGGCGATCGACGTGCGTGCGAACCGGGGTGCTCCTTTCGGCCGGGCGCCCTAGGGCGTCAGACCAAGACCAATCAGTGCACCCGTGGCGTTCAACGTCGCGGTCGGCGCCACATTGCCGGTGGCTCCCGCCGCGTAGACATAGACGACGCCGGAACCCGCTTTCTCATCGGCGACATAGATGTTCTTGTTGGCATCGACCTTAACGTCGGTCGGCGCGACCAGTCCAGTATTCGAACCGGAGATGTGCCCGATCGGCACCGCCGCACCGTTGGAACCCGCCGCGAAGATGAGGATCGCCGGGCATGCCGGCGTGCAGATCGTTGAGGCTTGATCCGAGACGTAGATGTTGTTGCCTGCATCGATGGCCAGACCCGTCGGTGATCCGATGCCGGATGCTGCGCCGGAAATGGTCGCCGACGGAGCGATATTCCACGGCGTCGGGGTCGGCGCGACGGTTGGCGACGGACTGGGGGTCATACCGGTCGGGGTAGCAGTCGGCGACGCGGTCGCTGAGGGTGCCGCGGTAGGCGATGCGGTCGGGCTGGCCGAGGGCAGCGCAAAGACTTCGACCGAAGCGCCTTGCAGATTCGAAACGTAGAGGTTGAACTTCGAATCGACCGCGACGCCGCTGGGCACATTGAGTCCGGTGGCCGGACCCGCAAGCGTCGAGTATGCGGTCGTCAGCAACGCCGCGAAATAAAACTGAATGCCGCTGTTGAAGCCCGCCGGTTGACTTGGATCGACGACGGCGACAGCCAAGACGTCGGCCGGGGTCGTGGTTCCGGTAAAGATGTATTGATAGTCGGTGATGCCGCGCGGCCGAACGGTGCCAAGCGAGAACGATTGATACGGAATCACATTTCCTGTCGCTTGGGCCTTGTACTCGAGAATGCCGCCGAGGGTGGTCGTCGAGAACCAGTTGGTGACCCACAGATCGCTCGCGCTATCGAAGGTGAGATACTGCGGCCCCGCTAGGGTCGTGTTTCCTCCCCCAATTTGGTAGAGAGGGCCGGCGGTCGATTTCGGAATGGGTGAACCGGTCGCGTAAATATTCACCGCATTCTGCGTAACGTCCGCAGCATACACGTTCTCAGAGAAATTCGGCCCAACCGAAATCGACTGGGTGGCATTGCTCGAGCTACACGCCGCGATCGCGATCGCAGCCGTGAGCACTCCCGCAAAGCCGAGGGGAAGCCTACGCAGCATTCGTTTCTCCTTAGAAAACAGCGCGCAGCGCACGCTGTTCGCCCCAACGTGGGGAACCGGGCCCTGGTTTTGGTAAGTGGGCCACTTTTCCTGGAACGGCAAGTGCTCCCGTCGTTATCCTGGGACGGGTCGCCTGCCAGATCCGCACGCCGGCCAGGATCGCCGCGATGAACAGTAGCAGGACGATGGCCCAGCGGACCAGCAAGCGCCTGCGGTACGCCGGGCGTCCCGACTCGGTGTCGATGATCTGGCGAGGCACGCTTATACTGCTATCCGCTTGGGATGGTTGATTGCCTGCGGCGTCGTGAGCCGGAGCATCTCGCCGACCGTAACGAAGCGATAGCCGGCACGCTTAAAGCGCGCGATCACTTCGGGCAACGCCTCGATCGTTGCCAGCTTGCCGCTGTGCAGCAAGACGATGTCCGGCGCGCTTGCATGACGGATCATGTCGCGCGCAATTTGCTGCGACGTCAGCGTGCGCCAGTCGCCTGAATCATCGGTCCATAGCACGACGTGATAGCCGATGCCCTGCAGCGTGTGGAGCGTCGCGATTGTGTAGCGTCCGTGCGGCGGACGCATCAGGGAGCGAACCGACGGATCGTGGGTGATGGTCCAGAGCACGTCGCGGCCGCGCAAAACCTCATCCTCTACTTGCGCCGAGGTTTCTTGGTCGAGGTTGGGATGCGAGTAGGTATGATCGGCGACCTCGTTGCCATCGGTTTCGATCCGCTGCGTGATCTCCGGCCACTGTTCGGCGTCGCGCCCAATCAAGAAGAATGTTGCGGGTACCTGGTACTTGTGCAGTTCATCGAGCAGTAGTGGCGTAAAAATCGGATAGGGGCCATCGTCGAACGTCAGCGCGATCAGCTTGAGGCGCGGAGCGTTGTCCGCGGCGATCGTGCGATGCACGACTCGATAGACACGCGCCGAGAAGTCCCCCGAGAACTCGTTGTGTACGTCCATCTGTGGCGTCACGATTGCCGGGACCAAGTTGCTCTCGTGCCGGAAAAGCCGCCAGCCGCCTGTTCCAAGGGCGAGCACCGCGAGAATGACGACGAAAATTCTCACGCCTCGGCTCACCGTACCACCGAAGGCTGGGGGCTTACCTGTGCCACCAGGGCGCTCGCGAGATCGCGGCCCACGATGATTGTCACATCGCTTGGTGACGGCGAACTCGTGGACACAGGTTGCCCCACGACCGGCGTGCTTCCGAATGCTGCCGGAAGCGCCGACCGAACTTTTGCACCCGCAAACGTCATCGTCGAGTGCTCGTCGATTTCGCTCTTTTGGTGGTCGGTGGTGTCAGCGTTCCCAACGTCGCCGACCACAAAGCCCGCCTTCTTCAGTTGGTCGGCAACGATCTTCGCGGCACCGGCGATGCCGCTGCCGTTCTTGACGTCGACGCGCAAGGATCCCGCCGCAATCGACGCCAGCGCCATCGCATCCGGTGAGGGTTCCGGCGTTGGCGGCGCGACGAGCATCGTCTGCACCAACCGGTGGATCTCCGGTTTGTCGGGGACGAGATCGTCGCCGTCGGCTAGCTCAACATCTCCGGTGTAGGGCGTCTGGGCAAAATGAACGTTTGCCAGCGAGACGCCCGAAAAGTACGACGCCAGCGTCACCAGCTCCGAGTCGGTAAAGTTGGTCTGAATGTCTTTATGCACCACCTTCATGATGTCGCCGGCGTGCATGAGCGTGTTCAGCTTGTCGCCGCGCAGCTTGTTCAGCGCGGCCATGATCACATCGTTCTGACGCATCACCCGACAGGGATCGCTACACCAATCGTGGCGGAAGCGCCCGTAGCTCACCGCCTGCTCACCGTTGAGATGATGCACGCCCTCGCTTAGGTGCACGTGCAGGTGGCCCCACGAGTCGTCGTAGTCGACGCGGCCGCCGGTGCACCCGGTGTGATTCATCAGACAGTCGGAGTCTCGAACGTAGACATCGACGCCGCCGATGGCGTTGATCAAATCTTTCGTCGCATCGATACGTAACAACACATAGCGATCGAATCCCGGTATGCCGAGGAACCCGGCGATGACTTTCTGCGCCTCGGCCGGGCCGCCATCGGATTGCGCCTGATTGATTTTGTGGACGCTGCCATTGGGGTAGGTCGCTTCCATGTCACGCAGGACCGAAATTGCGTACACGCCCTTATTGTCGAAGTCCAGATTCACAGCCTTGATCATGTCGCTGCGCGAGCTAGTTGAAAACTCGATGTCGCTGCCGGTGTAGTCGTAATCGATTCCCTCGACGAGTACCAAGAGGTTCGATTTCCCAAAGACGTCTTGCGGCGTCGGCACAAACGTCTCGGCGATGACCTGAATCGGATTGCGATGCGTGAAGATTGCAAATCCGGCGAGTGCGGATCCGATACCAAGCAGCACGAAGCCGAGCACGAGCACGGTTCGCCGTAGCCAGAGCGGCAGGCGATACTCACGTGGTTCGTTGGCAGGTGGATTCGGCTCCAGGTGTTTACCCAACTTCGAGCGGCTCCCGTACGGACAGGTGCCCGTAGAAATCGAACGGTCCATGACCGTCCAGCGTTACGTCCAAAAATTCTCCAGTCTGCGCGTCGCCCGCAAAGTAGACGCCGCCGTCGACGCCGGGCGCTTCGCCTTGCGAACGGCCGTACCAAACGTCGTGCGCGCCAAGCGCCGCACGCAGCGGATCGCTCTTGCGCAAGCGCCGGCGCTCTTCGACGAGCACGCGCACACGCGCACCGATCCGCTTCGAACGCGCACGCTCTGACGCGAGGCGCTGCGCTTCGCGCAACCGCACGAGCCGCTTGCGACGATCACGCGCCGGCACCTTGGGCAACAGCTCGGCTCCCGGCGTTCCCTCCTCGGCACTGTATTCAAAGAAGCCGACGCGGTCGAGTTCGGCTCGCTCGATCCACTCATGCAGGTATGACACGTGTTCCTCGGTCTCGCCTGGGAAGCCGACGATAAAGGTCGACCGCATAGTGATACCCGGAACACGCGCGCGAAAATCGTCGATGATCTCGAGATAACGCTCCCCGTTGGATGGGCGCAGCATCGCGCGCAGCACGTCTGGGTGCGCGTGCTGAAGCGGCATATCCATGTACTTGCAGACCTTGGGCAAGGACGCCATCGCGTCGATCAGTTCCCGGTCCACCGTCGCGGGATAAAGGTAGAGCAGGCGGATCCATTCGATCCCGTCGACCTCATGAAGCTGCTCGAGGAGACTTGCGAGGCCACCGCGGCGCGTGCCGCGATCGCGGCCATACATCGACGTGTCCTGCGCGATGAGAATCAGCTCTTTCGTGCCCGCATCCGCAAGCGCTCGCGCTTCCATGAGTATCGATTCCTCACTCCGGCTGCGAAAGTTGCCGCGAAGTTTGGGAATGATGCAGAACGTGCATGGATGATCGCAACCTTCCGCGACCTTCAGATACGCGGTCGCACGCGGCGTCGTCACCAGCCGGGGCAGAAAATCATGCTCAGGTTCTTGTTCGAAGGCCAACCGGATTGGCCGCTGGCCGGCTTTGACGTCGTCGAGCAGCTCGACGATGCTTCCATACGATCCGGTCCCGACCACGCCGTCGATCTCCGGTACAAGCGCTTGCAGTTGCTCGCCGTAGCGTTGCGCAAGACAGCCGGCAACCACCAATTGCTGGCCGCGGCGCTTGTTGGCTGCATGCTCCATGATGACGTCGGTTGATTCAGCCTTTGCCGGGTCGATGAACGCACACGTGTTGATGACGACGGTGTCGGCCTGCGCGGCATCGCCGACGAGTTCGTAGCCCGCGGCGCCGAGCTTCGCGATCATAACCTCGGTATCAACCAAGTTCTTGGCGCAGCCCAGGCTAACAAAAGCAACGCGAGGCATTATCGAGACGCGAAGCGCGTTTCGGCGCCCCTCGGGAAGTCAAGTGCGGACCAAAACCGTGAGGCGCCCCGCTTCGGGGGGCCCCAGCGAAGCTGGGGGGCGCGGAGCTTAGAGCGGAGCGCCATTTTATCGAAAATTCACAAACTGCAGCGGCAATTCGAAGTCCATCGCCTTGAGGTCGGCGATGACGTGTTGCAGGTCGTCGCGGCTTTTTCCGGAGACCCGGACTTGCTCGTCTTGGTACTGCGCGTTCACCTTAAGCTTGAGCGCCTTGATCCGCTCCATGATCGCCTTACTCTTGTCCTTCGGGATTCCGCTGCGCAGTGAGATCACCCGACGTACGGTTCCGCCGGACGCCGGCTCGATCTCACCGAATTCGAATGCTTTGATATCGATACCGCGCTTGACGGCCTTGCCTTGGAGGACGTCGATCACGTTGCGCATCTTCAGCTCGTCGTCGGAGACGATTGTGATCTTCTTGCCGTCGCTTTCGATCGACGTCTTCGAATTCTTGAAATCGAACCGATTCTCGATTTCGCGACGAGCTTGGTTGAGCGCATTGTCCAACTCTTGCTGGTCGATGCGTGACACGACATCGAACGATGCTTCGCTCGGCATAACTTTTGCGGGCTTCCCCTTTAATGATTCAACTACAGCGTAAAGCTGCGCTCGACGACGTCGCCGGCTGCGCCGAGTCTGCCCATGCTTTTGCCGTCGATAATGACCTCGACGCCGCCGGCATTCCCGATACGCAGTTGAGCGATCTTTCCGTGGAACTGGCGAACCGTTCCGGCCGGAAACGTACCCTCCATGCTAACATTGCCGTCAACTGTCACCCTAAGCCATGAGGGCGCTGAGAGGCGTACCTCCAGGTTCGCCAGTCCAGAGGCAAGCACGGCCGGACTTGAGCTCACCGCGGAGCCAGGGCTGGGGCTTGAGCTCGCCCCCAGGCTTGGGCTTGGACTCGGGCTTCCGCTCGGGATCTCGCTGGAAGGGCTTACGGTTGGGCCGGCGTCCGCCGCGACATTAGAAGGAAGCGCGCTCGCGTTCTGACGCGAGCGCAGCGTCGCCTCGTTGTAGACCACGATCGCGATCAGCACGACCGCGACCAGCGATGCCGCCCAAATCAGCGGTGAAAGCGCCCGGGCCGGCGGAGCCTCGTCGGCGAGATAGCTGGTTCGCGGCGGCGCACCGGGCGCGGTCGGCACCGGCGCAGGGGGCGCCGAGGCCTGGCTATTGAATTCGGCGACGACCTCCTCGGGTTCGAGCCCGAGAAAGCGCGCGTAGGTGCGCAAAAAGCCCCGGATGTAGACCGGCGCGCCAATCGCGCTCCAGTTCTCATCTTCAATCGCGGCCAGATAGACCGAGCGAATGCGAATGTGCTCGGCCACATCCGAGAGTGTGAGGCCGCGAGCCTCGCGTGCGGCGCGAAACCGCTCACCCAGCGCTGGCATTGGGGCTTTGAGTTAGTCCCTTTCTCCTGTTATCCTGTGCAACGGAACATGAGCAAAACGAGGGTTATCGCCGCAATGAGCGGCGGAGTCGATTCGGCAGTGGCTGCCGGCCTCTTGGTGGAGGCGGGCTACGACGTCATTGGCGTGACGATGAAGATGTATACGCCGACGCGCGCGCCGCATGCGAAGAGCTGCTGCGGCATCGACGACTTCGACGACGCGCGTCGCAGCGCAGCGGTCCTAGATATCCCGCACTACGTGCTGAATTTCGAGCAAACGTTTCGCCGAAACGTCATCGATCGGTTCGTCGACGACTACGCGCATGGCCGTACGCCCAACCCGTGCGTCTCGTGCAATAACTTCGTGAAGCTGGGGACGCTCGCGGAGTACGCCGACCGCCTGGGCGCGCAATATGTCGCGACCGGGCATTACGCGCGGCTCGAGCACGATGCACGAGGCCCGCATTTATATCGCACCTCCAACGCGAAGGATCAATCGTACACGCTCGCGCAACTCTCGCGCGATCAGCTGGCCACGCTCTTACTCCCGGTGGGCACGATGGAGAAATCGGTGACCCGCGAACACGCGCGCCGGATGGGATTGCCCGTGCACGAGAAAGCGGAGTCACAAGACATCTGCTTCGTTGAAGGCGGCGACTATCGCGACGTGCTGGAGCGTTTGCAGCCGGAAATCAAACGCGAGGGTCCCATCGTCGATACTTCGGGGGTCGCGGTCGGAACGCACGCAGGCATCGCAAACTACACGGTCGGTCAACGCGCGAAATTGCCGGCGACGAACGACGGCGCTCGGTACGTTACGCGCATCGACCCGAACAGCAATACGATCGTGATCGGACGCGAAGATGAATTGCTCTCGAGGACGCTGGTCGCCGACGAGGTGAATCTGCTTGCGCCGGAGCGTTTTTCGGCCGTCCCGATCGGCGTGCACGCGATGGTGCGCTACCGCGCGACGCCAGCCGCTGCCCAGGCAACGGTCGACGAAAGTGGGACTTTATACCTACGCTTCGACGAACCGCTCCGCGCGGTGACTCCCGGGCAACTGGTTGCCGTACTCGACGATAACGATGAGGTCTTGGGCGCGGGAACGATTCGCGCCGCGGCGTAACCCTGCGTTGGAGGTGCCTGCAAATTGGCTACCTTACAACAAGCCGACTACCTCGAAATCCTCGACACGGCTTCGCGGCTCGCGCAATTCGGTTTCGCGGTCTTCCGTTGGCAAGCGTCCGAGCGCTACCCGCGCTACGAGTGGGTGAATGAAGCGATCGTCGTCAGGACCAAAGTGGACCGCGATACGCTACTCGGCCAAGATCCGTTCTTTCTTCGGCTCGCAAACAATGTGCGGATGGTAGATCTCGCGCGGGAAGGTATTGAGCGCGGTGACACCGCGCCCTTTGAAGTCGAGCTCACGGCCGCCGACGGCACGACCTACTGGGTCGAAACCGTTGCCACGCGCCTCGAACCGGCCCCCGACGGATCGCTCCGCTTCGTTTTAGCAACCCACGCGATTGGCCGGCGCAAAGAACACGAACGCTTTCGAACGATTCTTACCGCGACAATCGATAGCGAGCCCAATGGCGTCTTCATCGTGCGCTTACGCGGCGGAAGCTTGCTAGCGCCTCCAGTGATTTATGTCAATCCGGCGTTCGCGCGCATGACCGGTTACACCCAGGACGACCTTTCGGCTGGGATCTATCCACGGCTCCTCGGCGACGCATCGAATCGGCTTCTTGTCGGCGAAAATGCGCGAGCCGTCTTGCGTGGTGAAGCGGTCGTTGCCGAGGTTCAACTTTATCGCAAAGACGGCACGACGTTCTGGGCGGAGGTGCGCGCGCATCCCCTCGAGTCTCCCACGATCCACTGCGCGCTTACCATTCGCGACGT
>DATHMY010000212.1:0-10424 GCA_035486535.1 Candidatus Acidiferrum sp. | reverse complement strand
CTACGAAACGCTCTTCTCGCAGCTACATGTTTCTGCTGCGAAACTTGAGTCGCCGCGTAGCGGCGACGGGACTTTAGACGACAGAGCTTTAGCTCTGGCCGATAAAGTCGCGCCAAGCGACGAAATGCTACGTGCGGTTGCGGCAGCAATGGCGATTGTCTCCGGGTATCGTACGCACGGTCATCTCGCCGCTCACCTCGATCCGCTCGGGTCCGATCCGGCCGGCGATCCGAAGCTCGATCCCGCCAGCTACGGCCTCACGCCGTCGCTGCAGGCGGCGATTCCCGCATCGGTGCTGCGTGTCTTCGTGCCGGGCGCGACGCTTGCCGACGTGCTGCCGAAGCTGCGCGAGATCTATAGCTCGACGATTGCGTACGAGTTCGAACACATCTCGAATACCGAACAGCGCCGCTGGTTGCGCGAAACGATCGAGAGCGGCGCGCACAAGATTTCGCTCTCGCCCAAGCGACAGATTCGCTTTTTAGAGCGGCTCACCAAAGGCGAGACGTTCGAACGGTTCATTCGCAAGACGTTCCTTGGACAGAAGAGCTTCTCGGGCGAAGGGCTCGATGTTATGGTGCCGATGCTCGAGGAGACGCTCGAGATGTTGGCCGATGAGGATACGCCGAACGCGGTGCTGGGCATGGCGCACCGCGGCCGCTTGAGCGTGATCGCGCATGTTGTCAACATGCCCTATGAGGAACTGCTCGGAGAATTCGAAGCGGCGCACCAGCGCGGCGAAATGAACGATGACGACGACGTGACCGGCGACGTGAAGTATCACCACGGCGCAACCGGCGTCTACAACACCAGCAGTGGTAAACAGATCATGGTGACGCTGCAGCACAATCCCAGTCATCTTGAAGCGGTCGATCCGGTGGTTGAAGGGCGCACGCGCGCGCTGCAAACCGATCACAGCAGTCCGATGCCGTCACAAGACGTGCGCAAAGCGGCGCCGATTTTGATTCACGGCGACGCGGCCTTCACCGGCCAAGGTATCATTGCCGAAGTTTTCAACCTGCAATCGCTTCCTGGGTACGCGACCGGCGGCACATTGCATATCATCGCCAACAACCAAATCGGCTTTACCACCGATACGCGCGACTCTCGCTCGACCCGCTACGCTTCGGATCTTGCCAAGGGCTTCGATGCGCCGATCATCCACGTCAACGCCGACGACGTCGATGCGTGCATCTCGGCCGTACATCTGGCCGAAGAGTTCCGCAAGCGCTTCGCGCGCGACGTGGTGATCGATCTGATCGGCTACCGCCGCTTCGGCCACAACGAGCAGGACGAACCGGCGTACACGCAGCCGACGATGTATGAAAAAATCAAAGCGCATCCGACCGCGCGCGACCTATACGCCAACAAGCTCATCGCGCAAGGCGTGATAACCGCCGAACAGTCAAGCGAAATGGTCGCTGAAGCAACGGCGCGCCTACAAGAGGCCTACAAGAGCGTGAAGGAATCGCATGGCGGAAGCATGATCGAGAAGATCTCGCAATCAGCGCCGTTGCCGACCGCGACGCTTGTGCCGGTCGACAAAACGCAACTGCTCGCGTGGTCTGAAGAACTGGTCAGCGTGCCGGACGGCTTTGCGGTCAGCAAGAAACTGCTCACGCAGTTCGAGCGGCGCCGCACGACGATCGCCGATAAGGGGCTGGTCGACTGGGGCATGGCGGAATCGCTTGCCTTCAGCTCGCTGCTCGCATCCGGTGTGCCGATTCGCCTCACTGGTCAGGATACCGAACGCGGCACGTTCAGCCACCGGCATGCGGTGTTGCACGATCCGGGAAGCAACGCCGAGTATGTTCCGCTGCAGCACGTCGCTGCGGCGAAAGCCAGTTTCGAGATTCACAACTCGCCGCTTTCGGAGTACGCGTGCGTCGGGTTCGAGTACGGCTATGCGGCCGCCGTACCAAAATCGCTCGTGCTGTGGGAAGCGCAGTTCGGCGACTTCGTCAATGGCGCGCAGATCATCATCGATCAATTCATTGCGGCAGGTCAGGCGAAATGGGGTCAGACTTCGCGTCTGACGTTGCTCTTGCCGCACGGCTACGAGGGTCAAGGGCCCGAACACTCCAGCGCGCGTCTCGAGCGTTTCTTGCAACTCGCGGCAGAGGGCAACATCCGGGTCGCGTATCCCTCGACCGCCGGCAACTATTATCACCTCTTGCGTCAGCAGGCCGCCTCACCGCATCCGGTGCCGCTCGTCGTGATGACGCCGAAATCGTTGCTGCGCGCCGAAGCCGCCTCAGGTTCGATCGACGACATGGCGACCGGCTCGTTCAAGGCGGTCATCGACGATCCGAACATCACCGACAAGTCGAAGGTCGAGCGCATCCTGCTCTGCTCGGGCAAGATCTACTACGATCTGACCGCTTCGGATCTCTATCCGAAGCTCAAGAAGACCGCGATCGTGCGCATCGAGCTGCTCTCGCCGATGCCGTCGGCAGAGATCAACGCGTTGCTCGACACCTATCCCAAGCTCAAGTCGCTGGTGTGGGTGCAAGAGGAACCGAAGAACATGGGCGCGCGTGCCTACGCGCGACGCCGTCTGCTCGAGAAATTGAACAAGCCGCTCGACATCGGCTACGCCGGCCGCGGCTACCGCGCTTCGCCGTCGGAAGGGTATCCGGGTGCGCACGCGGTCGAACAGGAGCGCGTCATTAAACTCGCGCTCACTGAGTAAGCGCGCATGGCCAGCGTTCGCAAAGAGATCGAGATCAATGCGCCGGCTGCAGCGGTGTGGGACGCCATTCGCGACGTTGGCACGGCGCACGTGCGCCTCTTTCCCGGCGTCTTAGCCGACGTCGTGCTGGAAGACGACGTTCGTACTGCGACGTTCGCGAACGGCCTCGTGGTGCGCGAGCCGATCGTGAGCGTCGATGACGAGCAGATGCGGTTTGCCTGGGCCGCCGTCGGTGGACGCGCCACGCACTACAATGCGTCGTTGCAGGTCTACGCGACCGGTGACCGCTCCAGCCGCGTCGTGTGGATTGCCGACTTCTTGCCGAACGAAATCGGTGGAACGATCGATGGGCTGATGACGGCCGGAAGCGCCGTGATGAAGGCCGCGCTCGAGCGTTAACCCGCGTTCGGCTGCGCTGTGACCGTAACCGTTTGCGAGCGGTTGTTCTTGTCGGTGACCTTCAGCGTCACCACGCAGGTCGATGAACCCGACTTATCCGGAATGTAGAAATCGTGGTCGATACCTGACACCGCGGTGATTGTGCCGAGGCACGATGGCGCAGTGCCGACCGGCGTCACCGTGAACGGACCGCTGTCGCCGCGCTCATTGATACTCAGGATATTGCTCAGCGCAAGCGTTGTCACCGGAACCCACCACGTGGTCGTAAATTCGGTGCGCGCCAAGGTGGGGGCGCTGGTGGTTGCATCGGAGTAGAGCACGAATCCGGCGCCCTTGGTGGAGATAGCGACGGTCTGGCCGTCGACGGGGAAATCGACGTTCCCGAGCGTGGTCAAGATTACGAGCGGTGTGGCGCTGTTTGGCCCCTCGACGACGCCGAGCACGTCGTTGGAGTCGTCGGCGTATCCCATGCGGTCCGCTGCACCGCCGTTGGGCCCGAATGCCGCGAGGCCGCGGTACTGCGATTCCGGGAAGGAGACGATTTGCGTGAGCGACGTCCCACCACTCGGCAGACTCATGATCACGCCGTTACTCTCGTTGTTAAAGAGCATGTAGCCAACGCCGGTGCCGTCAGTTGCGACGCCACCGCCGAATGCATAGCCGGGTTCGAAGCCGGGATTGAGCTCGGTTACCGTGCCGCTCGAGCTGACCGTCCATGCGCCGCCGGTGCCGATGCCGTTGACGAGCACGCCACCGCCGCTCATCGGCGCGAGGAGAAGATCGCCGTCGGCGTAGATGTCACCCGTCAGCGCACTGCTTCCGAGCGAACCGGTCGAACACGTGCCGGTGACCGGCGCGTACG
This sequence comes from Candidatus Acidiferrum sp., assembly GCA_035486535.1. GTDB lineage: Bacteria > Vulcanimicrobiota > Vulcanimicrobiia > Vulcanimicrobiales > Vulcanimicrobiaceae > Aquilonibacter. The sequence continues at coordinate 6,471 of DATHMY010000212.1, read as the reverse complement.
CAACGGCATCCGAGGTTGACGATGATCCGCTCGCCCAAATATTCGTGCCGTCGAAAGTGACATCGCTCGGACCATAGGCCATGATGGTGGAGAGGCTAATCGTATCGGTCGCGCTGGTCGCGCCCGCGGGGAAACACAGCAGCGCGAGGTTCGCGTAATCCGCTACCCAGATACTGCCGTCGCTCATCGTATAGAAGCCCTTCGGCGTCGTGCCGTTGAGCGTAATCGGCGCCGACGCCACGCCGGTTGAGACGTTGATCGTTCCGTATTGCGCGGTCGTGAGAACGTTGCTCTCGAGCATGTACGCGAGCACGTTATTGGGAAGCGCCTGCAAGTACCCGGCGTTGTAACTCGTGCTGGCGCCAAGTACGGTCGTCTGCACGTTGCTCGCGAGCACGACGTTCGCCGGCGAGGGAGCGGGCGACGCGGTTTGCTCCGCCGTAATGGCAAACGTATCGACGACGTGATCGCTGCTATCAGCAGCGATCGTACCGCCGTAGGCAAGTTTCACATTGGCGAGATCCGATGCGCACATAACGTCGACGACCGGACTTGGTGTAGCGAAGCTGTTCGCGCCAGCGCAGGTGGCATTGATCGTGAGACCCACGCCCTCGCCGGCCGGCGTGACGTTGAGAACGACAGGCGCGAGAAAGGCGTCGCTCAGAATTGCCGCGCCGCTTGCGTCATACGGCGTGATGCCGAGCGGCACGGGCGTGACGGCAACGCCCGCGAGAAAGACCTGCGTGTTCGGCGTGTTGTTCGGATCGGGACTCGGCACCGTGATTGCAACGTTCGCGACGATGCCGTTCATCGTGAATGTGAGCGGCGAAGGCGTCACCCCGGGTGCCGGGCTTCCCACCACAATTGCACCGGATACAAACGATGCCAGCGGCGTCGAGTTAGCGCTCGGGCTCGGCACCGCGAATGTCGCGACGTAAAAAATGTCGGTGCCGTACGGCGCGGCGACGTTAAAGCTGCACGTTTCCCCGCCGGCGCCAGTCGTTGCGCACGGGCTCGGTGCCGTCACCGGAAAGACTTGCGCTTGCGCGGGTGTTGGCGTACCCGACCCGTTCGGTACGGCCGCAAAGACGATCGACTCGGTGTTCGACGAGATGAAGAACGGCCGGCGCGCGCGCGACTGTTGACTCGATGGCGGAATCTTGAGGACGACGGCGAGCTGCCGAGCCCCCGTTTGGGTGGGCTGCGTTGGGCCGCCGGGCTGTTGCGTACCCGGGAGCATCCCCGATTTTCCACCGCCGCCACACGCAGCGAGCGCTGCACCGAAGAGCAAAAGCCAACCGCCGACCCGCAGGCGCATCCTGGAGCTCCCTCAAGCGAGAAGCAAAAGATAACTCCAGTATGCGCTAGGCGGCCGTTTGCTCCCTCGTGTTACTCCATCAACTTCATCGTGAAGTAGGTCCACTCGAGCGCTGACGTATGCGCCGACTCTTTGAGGTTGGCACCCGAACCGTGACCGCCTTCGGTGACTTCGTAAAAGAGATACGGTACGTCCATTGCTGCGAGCTTAGCGGCAAACTTGCGCGCGTGTTGCGGCCCGACGCGATCGTCTTTGGTCGTCGTCCAGATGAACGGCTCGGGATAGGCGACGCCCTCTTTCAGATTGCTATACGGCGAGTGCGCCTCCCAGAACGCCTTCTCGGCGGGAACCGAGACACTGCCGTATTCACCGACCCACGACGCGCCGGCCTGAATCTGCTCGAAGCGGAGCATGTCGAGCAGCGGTACCTGAATGTCAACCGCGTTCCATTCCTCCGGGTGCTCGGTGAACTCGACACCCATCAACAAGCCGCCGTTGGAGCCGCCCTGAATGCCCAGGTGCCGCGGCGAGGTGATCTTGCGCGCGATTAAATCTTGCGCCACCGCATAGAAATCGTCGTACGTGCGCTGACGATTGGTCTTGAGTGCGGCATCGTGCCACGCGGGACCGAATTCGCCGCCGCCGCGAATGTTGGCGAGCACGAACGTGCCGCCGTGCTCGAGCCAAAGTTTGCCCAGCATCCCCGAATAGAACGGCGTCTCCGAAACCTGAAATCCACCGTAGGCGTAGAGGACCGTTGGATTCATGCCGTTGAGCGGTATGTTCTTTGGATGCACGATGAAATACGGAATCTTCGTGCCGTCTTTCGAGGTCGCTTCGTGCTGTTCAACGACGTCATTCGACGCATCGAAGAGCGCGGGCAGCGCTTTGACGCGCGTGATCGCGGCGGTCGCGGTATTCACCGACCAGAGCGTCGTCGGCGTCAGAAAGCTCGCGAGGTTGACGTAGGCATTGTTGCTTCGCGTGTCGGTGTCGATGATGTTGATCGAAGCGTTGTCGGCGAGGTCCAACCGGCGCGAGGTCCACGAACCGTGCGCTCCCCGCGCGAACACGAACGCGTGACCGCGCACGTTCTGATAGATCATCACCAACAAGTGCGTGCGGGTTGCCGCGACACCCTCCACCGATTCGCGCGGACCGGGCGCGTAGATCAGCACGGGTACGAGATGGGCGGGGTCGGCTTGCGCGGCTGCCGCATCGATCGCGACCAGCGATCCTTGGGCGAAGTGCTTGCCGGCCACATCCCAATCTTGATTGAGCGAGAGAATCAACTGGTTGTCGACGAGGTCCTGGATGGTGAGCTTCTCCGGCGTCGCGAGTCGCTTCGGGCCCGAAGGCGTCACGATATAATCTTGCGCGGTAAAGAACGTCACGCCGCGATCGATGATCACGACTTTGTGCCCGGCGCCGTCAGTGAAACTGAGCGGATTGACTCCGACGTCGCTCTTTTCGCCGCGGAAGACTTCGACGGCGCTCGAGAGCGGCTGCCCACGTCGCAGACGCTTGACGATGTATGGGTAGCCCGATGCGGTGAGATCGCCGGGCGTCCATTCGCGAGCGACCAAGATCGTATCTTGATTTTCCCAGGCGGCGGTTTGCTTACTGCGCGGCAAATCGAAGCCGCCGCCGACAAACGCATCCTTGGTCAGGTCGAATTCGCGCACGGTATCGGCGTCTTCACCGCCGTTTGAAAGTGAGATCAGACAGCGCGTCTGCGCGGGCGCGTTACATTGCACGCCGTGCCACACCCAGTTCGCGTTTTCAGCGGCGCTGACCGCGTCAAGATCGATGACGGTCGTCCATTGCGGCGATGACGAGACGTAGCTCGCGGGCGTTGTGCGCCGCCAGATACCGCGCACGTGCTGATCATCTTGCCAAAAGTTGTAGATCTGTCCGCCAATCGTACTCGGATACGGGATGCGGCTCTTCGACTGTGCCACTTGGAGCGCATTTGCATAGAGCGCCTGGTAGTGTGAGTCCCCTTCGAGCACGGGCAGGGTCTTGGCATTTTGTTCCTTCACCCACGCCATCGCTTTTGCACCGTCTTTATCTTCGAGCCACAGATATGGATCGGACCCGTCGGGTGTGGTCGGCGGTGCTTTGGCTACCGTCGTTTGTGCTGCATATACCGACTGTGCCTGCGCCGGCAGCATGCTACGTTGGGTAATTAGAAGCGCACCAAAAACCGATACAAGAACCAGGGATCGAAGAGTGAAGTTCACGCCGGTCTCCTTCCACGTACTCGATTGGGTGCGTACGTTCGTGGATACGTCGTTCCCTTTGAGGAGGCGCAGTGGCTGTATTCCGGGATAGCGCGCATGCACGCGAAGTGTTAGAGGCTTTTTTCAAATATGAAGCCACCGTTGACGATCCGTTCTTCGGCGGAAACGGCGTCGTCATCGCCTACACGTTAAAGGATCCCGTCATTCGGATTGTCCTCGACACGACGCGCAAGCCGGAGCCGGGCCGTCGGTACGACGTCTACGTCGACGATCCGAACGCGCCCAAGCCGACGGTTGAACTCTTCATGCGTGCCGACACCTTTGACGCGCTCTATCGAGGCGAAATGTCACCGAGCGCGCTGATGACCGGGCGCGCCAAGGCCGAAGGCGATCTCACCGCCTCAATGCGTTTACTGCCCGCAATGGCGAGAGCAATTCCGCGCTACAAAAAGTACCGCGAAGAGCACGGCTAGCAGCCCATCGCGCGGAGCAAATCTTCAATTGCCCCGCTGCTCACGAAGAGCTCCCGCCCACCCGGCGAAACGAAACCTTCGGAGCGCATGCGCTCGTACAGCGCAAGAAGATGGTCGTAATAGCCGTCGGCATTGAGCAATCCGATGGGTTTGTCGTGAATGTGCAGCTGCCGCCAGGTCAGAATTTCGTGGAACTCGTCCATCGTGCCATAGCCACCCGGCAGCGCGATGAATCCGTCACTGAGGTCAGCCATCAACGCTTTGCGCTCGTGCATGCTATCCACGACGCGTAGGTCGCTCACGCCGGCGTGCGCGATCTCGTCGCCGGCGAGATCGCGAGGAATGACACCGATCACCTCGCCGCCGAGCCCGAGCATCGCGTCGGCGAGCGAGCCCATCAGTCCCACCCGGCCGCCGCCGTAAACGATTCCGAAACCGCGGTCGAAGACGGCCTGCGCAACCGCGCGAGCGAGCGCGCGATAGAGCGCGTTCGTGCCGGCATGCGCGCCGCAGAAGATACAGAGTCGGGCCATGCGAATGGTTCTTTGCATGCCCAAACCCGCAATGCCCGCCGACGGCGTGATTCGCGTCGCACGGGAACGCCGCCGGGCTAGTGTGGTGAGCCTCGTCCACGGCTTGGCGCCGCATGAGACCGGCGAGATCGCAAAGGCGCTAAAGCGTCACTGCGGGACCGGGGGCACGAGCAAGGAGGGCGTGGTGGAGATCCAAGGTGACCATCGAGAGCGCATCGTCGCCTGGTTCCTCGCGCAGGGCCGGAAAGCAAAGGTCGCCGGCGGCTAGAGTAAACCGCTCGCTTCGCGCGAGCGTATGTACGGCATGAACGTCTTATTCGCCGTCCTCGCAGTGCTGCTGCCACATTCACAGTTCACGGTCACCAGCGCAATCGCGGTCGATACGACCAATCACACCGTGACGCTGCCGCTTCATCGCGGGATCGCGAAAGGCCAAACCGTCTGGTTCATTATTACTGATGTTTCAGATGCGCGAATCGCACGGCAGATCGGCGTCAATTACGCGCCGTTGCTCTTAAAGCTGGGGGCCGGCGCGATTCAAAAAGGCACCAAGAATAGCGACGGCACATTCACGTTCGATGGTGCGCCATCATTCGAACCGGCGCGCACGTACGTCGCGGGTGCCGGTGGCTTTCCGCCACGTTCAGCTACGCCGGGCGCCACGGCGGATCCCGAGTATTCACCGTTCGTCACGTTAACCAACAGCATGGCGGGCGTCGTGTTCAACGCGCCCGTGATCGCGCGCGGTGACGCGCCTTCGGACGTGACGACGCATACCGATACCGAAGACCGCGTCGTCGCAATCGATGTGAAGAAAAAGACGGTGACGCTGATTCTCGCGCGTGGTTTTTTCAACGGCAAGCCGGTCTACTACCTGAGCCCCGATGCTTCCGATCCGATCGCTGCGAGCGTCGAGCGCGCAACCTACGCGCCGAACCTCAGCAAGGCGTCAAGCGGATCGGAGATTCCGATCGGTGTCGTGGTCGACGGCCCACAATCCGGCGATGCCCCGCAGGGCCTTGCGTATCTCGCGCTTCGCACGCCGCTCGGGGCCGAGGCAACGCTCGCCAACGCGCCCGAGATCGGCTCGCCCTTCAACGTGCTTTCGGGAGCTCCTGACCTCGCGAACCCTTACGCCGATAACGGGTACAGCCCGCTCTGGAACGTGATGGTCGTGGGCGCCCCGCAGGGAAAGCGACTCACCACCTATGCAGAGGTAGCTCCGCTGGCCAAGGACGCCGGCTTCGTGGTCAATTGCCCGGTGATCGCCTATGGCGATGCGAGTGGCTACTAGCTCGGCCAGATTTCAAACTAAACTTTTAGTTGACAAGCCGCGGTGTCTGGGATATTCTTCTCTTAAAGAATTAGGAGATAGGAGAACCCGGAATGCCCCGTCGCCCCTCACCGACCCTTACCGAAGCCGAGTTACGCATCATGGAGGTGCTTTGGCGCCTCGAGCGCGCGACCGTCGCCGAGGTAACCGAAGCGCTCCCGCCGCCGCCGCTTGCCTACAACAGCGTGCTCACCACGCTTCGCATTCTCGAGCAAAAAGGCAACGTCGCCCACGAGGAAGCGGGCCGCGCGTTCATCTATCGTCCCCTCGTTGCACGCGACGCCGCTGCCGGGAGTGCGGTGAAGAACGTGGTCGAGAAATTTTTCGCGAATAACGCCGGCGCGCTGGCGCTGCGCTTGATCGAAAGCGAACGGCCCTCTAAGGAAGAGTTAGCCCGTTTACGCTCGCTCATCGACCGCTACGAGGATGCTTGATCGTCATGCCGTCGCTGTTTGAAATCATTGCTCGCACCGCGCTGGTGGTGCTCATCAACGGCCTGTGGCAGGGCGCGGCCATCGCCGGCCTGACCTGGCTTGCCCTGCGTGTATTTCCGCGCGTCAATGCATCGACG
>DATHMY010000211.1:0-8252 GCA_035486535.1 Candidatus Acidiferrum sp. | reverse complement strand
GTCCTGGCTCCGCGCTCTCGAAGACGAATCCGAAAGCGCTAGCAAGCGGCGGCGGGGGCGCCGCGCCGGAAACGATGTCACGCATCCACTCGAGGTGCGGTTTCCCCGCCATCGATTGCGCGATGTCGCGTGGATTCACCCACGTAAACTCGTAGCGGCGCAGCGTGTCCATCTCGTTCTCCTTGTAGATTGAGTGCCTCGCGAACGATCGGCCATAACGCCTCGCCATTGGCCGATCGAAAGAATCCCATATGTCCGGCGCCGTTCGACCCGTACGTTTCCGGATCGACGGCCATGATGCGCGGCGTCGTGCCGGTGAATGCCGCCGCCAAGCCTTCGATCGCCGCGCGTTTGGCCCAGCGATCGTCGGTCAACGCGAGCATGATCAGGTCACCGCGATAGTTCGCGCCGTTGCGCAACGAGAGCAGCGTCGGGTCGTCGAGGAAGTAACGCGGCCGCAAAACCCAGCGACGCCACTCGAGCGCGACGCCCGCGGCGAGATCTTCACCGAATCCCATGCGCGAGCCGGGTGAGTAGCCAAAGAGCGCGGTCGCAACCGGGACGACGAGTTTCATCAGCGCGTAGATCCGGTAGTTGTCGGGAAACAGGCAGTTGCCCCAGTAGCCCAGGAACGAAGCGATCGTCACTGCGCGCGAAACCAGATGATTGTTGGGCGCAAGCAACAGCGCGTGACCGCCGTACGAGTGGCCCACCAGATATAATGGAAGCTCGGGATATCGCGCGCGAAGCCACGCGATCACGCCCGGTGCATCGAGTTCGCCCCAATCGCGCATGCGCGCGGGCGACTGCCGCAGCTGCGCCGGTGGCTCGCCCGATCCGCGGTAGTCATACGTCACGACCGCTGCACCGCAGCCGGCGAGGTATGATGCGAACGCGCTGTAGTAGCCCCTCGGCACCGCAGTCGCCCCGCTCATGATGATTGCCGCGCTGGCGTGCCCGTCGGGTTCGAACAGCGTCGTGCGCAGCCCAAGTCCGTCGAGCGCGGCAATCTCGAGATCGCGTTTCATCCCAGGGTCCGATCGTCGAGCCAGGCGCGCAGCGCTGCGGTAACGTTATGCGAATGCGTGCGCGAGCGCAATCCCCGTGCGAGCAGGACGGCGCCCTCAAGCGCAGCTACGATGAAATCGGTCACCTGGTCGAGATCGGTCCGCGCGTCGATGCGCCCGGCGAGCATCGCGCGTTCCAAATTGCGCCGGACGACGCCACGCATCGAGGCGAACGCTTTCGAAACGCGCTCGCGCAAGAACGGCAACGCGTCGTCGGCTTCAACACAAGCGTTGATCACCGGGCAGCCGCCCTCGATCACCGGCCGATCGCAGTAGCGCTCGAATGCATCAATGTAGGCGTGCACGCGTGCCAGACCCGGTTCGACGCCCGCCAGGGCTTTGCTGAAATACGACACGACTTGCGCATAGGCGAAGTCGAAGGTCTCGGTGGCGAGTTGCTCTTTGCTGGCAAAATGGTTGTAGAGGCCGCCCTTCTCGAGCGACGTCGCTTCCAGAATGTCGGCGATCGACGTGCCGGCAAATCCGCGGCGATTGAAGATCGGGGCGGCCGAAGCGAGGATCGCCATGCGCCGCTTCGAAGCTTTCATAAAACAGACCGTTCGGTCTGTAACCCTTTCCGTCCTTGGGAGCATTGGTAGGCGGGATGCAGTCGCACGATCATCTGGTTGAGTATGGGGCACGACGCTGGCTGATCGTCGTGGGTGTCATGTCGGCGACACTCTTGCAAGTGCTCGACGCGACGATCGTCAACGTCGCGCTACCGACAATCCAAGGCAACCTCGGCGCCAACTTCGATGACGGCGCCTGGATCGTCACCGGCTATATCATCGCGGCCGTGATCGTCATTCCGCTCACGCCCTGGCTGCAAACGCTCCTTGGCCGGCGCAACTACTACGTCGGCGCGATCGTCGGGTTCACCATTACTTCGGTTCTCTGCGGCACGGCTACGAGCTTGAGTTCGCTGATCGTCTTTCGCGTGCTGCAAGGGCTGTGCGGCGGCGGCTTGATCGCCACCGGTCAAGCGATCATGCGCGATACCTTCCCGGCCAAGCAGCTTGGCCTCAGTCAAGCACTGACTGCGATCGGTGCCGTGGTCGGCCCGTCGATCGGTCCGACGCTCGGCGGTATCTTGACCGACGCGCTCTCGTGGAACTGGATCTTTTATGTCAACATCGTGCCCGGCATTCTCTCAGCGATTCTCTGCGCGATGCTGCTGCGCGATCCGCCAAAGCGCAAGGTGCAAGGCTTCGACGGGGTTGGCCTTGCGCTGCTAGCAACCGGCCTCGCCTGCTTGCAATACGTGCTCGACGAAGGCGAGCGGTACGATTGGCTGAGCGATCACAACATCCTCATTACCGCAATCATTGCAGTTGCATCGCTGGCGACATTCGTGTATTGGGAGCTGCGGGTGGTCGAGAATCCGATCGTCGACATCGGAATTCTGATGCGCAAACCGACCGTTGCGGCCGGCTGCGCGCTTGCGATGCTGCTCGCCTTCTCGCTCTTTGGCGGGGTGATCCTCGCGCCCCAATTCCAGCAATTGCTTTTGAACTTTACCGCGACGCTCTCGGGCCTTTCGATTCTCAGCCGCGCCCTCGCCATCATGATCATGACTTTCGTGACGCTTGGTCTCATGAATCGCTTCAAGATACGCCCACAGATTTTTCTCGGCGTGGGCTTCTTCATCGTCGCGATCGCCAATTTTCAGACCGCGCAAGTCCTGACGACCAACAGCGTGTTCACGACGTTTCTCTTCCCGCTGATCTTTGGCGGAGTCGGTTTCGGGATGATCTTCGTCCCGCTCTCGGTTACCGTGCTCAGCTCGGTGCAAGGCTTCGACACGCAAAAGGCGACCTCGCTGCAGAATCTCTTCCAGCAACTCGGCGGATCGATCTCGACCGCCGTGCTGGTTACTCTGCTCGACCGCCGTGGCGCGTTTCATCAAGATCACCTTGCTGCGTCGGTGAACCTCGCAAGCCCAGCCGTACAGCACGCACTCCAAGCACATGCGCCGCTGTCGGCGGTCGCGGGTCTCGTCTCGCAGCAGGCCAGCACGATGGCGTTTGCCGATGCCTTCTTCTTCTTGGGCGTGGTGACGCTTGTACTTTTGCCGCTGGTGCTCTTGCTGCGCCCGCCGAAGACGGCTGCGGCTGTGCCCGCAGGGCATGCGATTGCAATAGAATAAAGCGCACCGGGTGAGAAGCCACGATCAAAAGTATCGCGAGCTCGCCCGCAAGCGCGAGGTTTCGCTTGCGCCCGCCGGCGCCGAGGCGATCGAGAAGCAGCATGCCCGGGGCAAGCGTACCGCGCGCGAGCGTATCGATGCACTGGTCGACGCGGGATCGTTTACCGAGCTCGATGCGTTCGTCACCCATCGCACCAACGCGTTCGGTTTAGACGAAAAAGAGTTTCTCGGCGACGGCGTGGTGACCGGCCGCGCCACCATCGATGGCCGGCAGATCTTCCTCTTCTCGCAGGATTTCACCGTGCTCGGCGGCTCGCTCGGCGAAGCCTACGCCGAGAAGATTTGCAAGGTGATGGACCTGGCGCTGCGCACCGGCTCGCCGATGATCGGCATCAACGATTCCGGTGGTGCGCGCATTCAGGAGGGCGTCGTCTCGCTCGGCGGCTATGCCGAAATCTTCTGGCGCAACGTGCAAGCCAGCGGTGTGATTCCGCAACTGAGCCTCATCGCCGGCCCATGTGCGGGTGGCGCCGTCTACTCGCCCGCGATCACCGACTTCATTCTCATGACCGAGAAGACGTCGCAGATGTTCATCACCGGACCCGAGATCATCAAGACGGTCACCGGCGAGGACGTAACCTTCGAAGAGCTGGGTGGCGCGATGACGCACGCCAAGCGCAGTGGCGTTGCGCACGTCGTTGCAACCGATGAAGACGACCTGGCGGCGCAGACCAAGACGCTCTTCTCCTACCTGCCGCAAAACAATCTCGACGATCCGCCGCGTTATGCGTGCGATGACGATCCCAATCGCGAGAACCCCGCACTCGACGACATCGTGCCCGACTCGCCGAACAAGCCGTACGATATGCACGCGGTGATCGAGGGCGTGCTCGACTACGGTGACTTCTTCGAGATCCAGGCGCTCTACGCGCAGAACATCATCTGCGGGTTCGGGCGCATTGCTGGAGCCAGCGTCGGCATTGTGGCTAATCAGCCGAGCGTGCTGGCCGGCGTGCTCGACATTTCGTCATCGATCAAAGCCGCGCGCTTCGTGCGCTTTTGCGACGCCTTCAATATTCCACTGATCACCTTTGTCGATGTCCCCGGCTTCCTGCCGGGCACCAGTCAAGAGTACGGTGGCATCATCTTGCACGGCGCAAAGCTGCTCTACGCGTTCGCCGAAGCGACGGTGCCGAAGATCACGGTGATCACGCGCAAGGCTTACGGCGGCGCGTATGACGTCATGTCGTCGAAACACATCCGCGCCGACGTCAATCTCGCGTGGCCGACGGCTGAGATCGCGGTGATGGGCGCGGAAGGGGCGGTCAAGGTGATCAATCGCCGCGAAATCGCCGCTGCCCCCGATAAAGAGGCCAAGACCAAAACGCTGATCGACGAGTACACGGCGCGCTTTGCCAACCCGTATATCGCCGCCAGCCGCGGCTATGTCGACGACGTGATCGAGGCACACCGCACCCGCGGCGTCATCGCTACGGCGCTCGAGATGCTCGAGAACAAACGCGTCGAACGGCCGAAACGCAAGCACGGAAACATTCCTCTCTAAGTGAAGGAGCACCAGCGTCGATGACCACGCGCAAAGACTTTCTTGCCGCGGGAGCGGTTGTTGCGGCGATGCCGGCGACTGCGCTCGCCGACGCACCGGCGCCGCCACGCCCTAAGTCTCCCAAGCTCGATTTCGATCTCGAGGCCTTCGACACGTTGCTCGACGGTGCGCAAGCCCACAAGCATCTCTTCGCCTCCGTGCAGATCGAAGGTGGCGAAGTGTTCTCGGCCATGCGCAACACGCTCAACGCTTATCGCGACATCGGGGTCGCTTGGAGCGACGTGCTTCCGGTCGCGGTGCTCTATCACGGCTTTTCGATTCTGTTGGCCTTCGACGATTTGGTTTGGAACCGGTACGTGATTCCGTTGGCCGGTAAGCTCAAACACGCGAACGGCGCTGCACAGATCGCCTCGGTTCGGAAGAAGGGCGGCAGCGGGAATCCGTGCCTGCGCGAACAGGGCGGCGATTGGGACACCTCGATCCGGTCGCTGGTGGCCGACGCCGGAGCGCGCTTTTTCGTCTGCAACAATGCGGCGATCGGCGTCGCGCACATGACCGCGACCGCGCTCGGCAAGCCGTTCGACGATGTCTACGGCGATTTCACCCGCCATCTCGTGAGCAATGCGATGCTGGTTCCCGCCGGTGTCTGGGCCGTGCACGCGATTCAAGAGCAGCGCTTTACGCTGCTGCAAACCTCCCTGGCACCCGCCAAGTCGTAGGAGACAGCAATGCGGTACGTTCTCATCGTCGCTCTCGCCCTGGCCACGCTGGCGGCGGAGCCCACGCCGGCCTACGTCGATTCCGTGGTTCGCAAAGCGATGGCGAGCGCACAGGCGCCGGCGGTATCGGTTGCGATCGTGCGCCACGGAACGATTGTCTACGAGCAGGCGTACGGGTACCGCGATGTGGCGCAAAAATTGCCGGCGACCGTCTCCACGACGTTCCCAATCGGATCGGTGAGCAAGCAGTTCTTGGCGGCGACGATGGTCGCACTCGCCCGTGAAGGCAAATTGTCGCTCGACGATCCGCTAGCGAAGTACGAGCCGAGCTACACTGATGCGTCGCAGATCACGATAGCCGAACTGCTCGCACATGAAGCCGGCATCCGTGATTATTATCCGCTGGACTACCCGACGCTCGAATCGTCTCATCCAATCACGATGCAGGCGCTGGCAGATCGACAAGGACACCTCCCGCTCGACTTCGCACCGGGGACGCGCTGGCAGTACAGCAATAGCGGCTATACAATCGCCGGGGTCATCACCCAACGGGTCGAGGGCGCGAAGCTATTTGAGATTTACCGGCGCAGATTTTTCGATCCGCTCGGGATGACGTCGGCGCACTGGATCGACAATGGCTTCGGGCCCACCGATGCTCTCGGCTATGAATCGTATTTCTTTGGACCGAACGAGGTTACGCCGCCGATCGCTCCGGAATGGCTCAACGCGGCCGGAAGCCTAGCGATGACGGCGCACGACCTTGCGCTGTGGACGATCGCCTTGATGCAACATCACGTCGTTCCGGCCGCCGACACGGCGATTCTCTGGCAGCCGCGATTGCTCGCTGACGGTGAGAACCCTGGCTACGGGCTCGGATTTTCTGTTGGGGCGTTCAACGGCTATCGCCAGATTGCCCACGGCGGTGAAGTCATCGGGTACCAATCGTCCGAAGTGCTCTTCCCCGATGACGACACCGCGATCATCGTATTTGCTAACGGGACGCCCAGTGACGTTAGCTCGACAATCGGACGCGCGATCGCCGAGCACATCTACGGAAGCGCGGCCGCTGACGCCGGCCTTCCGGATGCCGCGGCATTGACGCGCACTTGGCTGATCAACCTCGCACAAGGACACATCGATCGATCGATGCTCACCGCCGATTTCAATGCGTTCATGACGCCGCAGCGCATTGCCGAGGCCGTGCATTCCTTAGCTCCGCTGGGCGACCCCGAAGTTCAAAATTCGCGCGCGGCTTTGCGCGGTGGTCTGATCGTCAACGTCCTGAGCGTAACGTTTAAAACGAAGTCCATGCGCGCGATCTTGTATCGAACGCCCGACGGCAAGATCGCCGAACTCTTCCTTCTCTAGCCGCAGCTACGGTGTGGTCCCGAGATTTTCGATGCCGTAGTGTTTGAATTGGGGCCAAAGCTGCGGCAATGGCGGGTGCATGCCGCGGCACAGCACGATCGGACGATTGACTTCGTACGGCATCGCATAGGGCGAGACGCCGAAGTGCGCGACGACGCGCGCCGAGTCGCAAAACGTTGCCCATTGCGCCGGATCGACGTTGATGGCGATCACGACCGACCCGTCGTAGCCACGCGGCCCCCACAGGTAGTAGTTGTTGTTACCGCTGATTGCCGGCGGGAGATCATGGCCGTAGACGTCGACCGCTGCCGCTTCACCGTAATTCGAACCGAAGATCGCCGCTTTGGCGCGATCGGCCGGCGGCAACGACGCATAGACGTCTTCGACCGAACGGGCCACGTCGCGCCAGCCGAACTCGTCGGCGAGATTTTGCGGAATCGGCGCCCCGATGCCCGCGCGCTCCATCGGCTTGAAGTGCGTTTGGCTGTACATCTCCCGGAGCCGCTCGGGCGAATCGATCGGCAGCACAAACGGCATGGCGAGTACGGCGTTTGCATAGGCAAGGACCGCCCAGATGCCGACCAGCACGCGTGGTAACATCGTGCACGCCGCAGCGCCGAGCGCGAACGCCGTGGGGTAGGCGCCGGCGACGTAGTAGGCCTTCCCATGCGTCACGTAGATGAGGACGCCCATCGCGACGAAGGTCACGGCGAGAAAGCGAAACGGCGCGAGCCGCTGCGCTACGAACGGCACGATGACGCCCGCGAGCCAGAGCGGAGCAAGCAACGGATTCGCGATAAACAGCTGCTGCAGCACGAACCCGAGCGGACTGCCGATAAGGTTCCCGCTGTTGTCGTTGCGTACGAGTTCGAGGAACGGGAATCCGTGCGCGGTCTGCCAGATTGCATTGGGCAGGCCAATGACCACCGCGATGCCGATCCCGATCCACAGATCGCGCGCGCGGAAGATCGAACGCGGACCGCAAATCGCGACGCCCAGCGCGAGCGCGATCATCCACAACACGATCGTGTATTTCGTTTCAAAGGCAAGACCGGCGACCAGCCCCGCCCACCAGTACATGCGCGGCTCGTTGCGAAGGAATGCGCGTGTGACGAGATAGGCGACAAGGGTGAAATCAAACGGCTCAAACGTTCCGGTCGAAAGCCAGCTGAACATCGCGGTCACCAGCGTCGAGCCTGCAGCTGCGACCGCAGCGAGCCACGCGCCGCGCGCGGTCGCGCCGAGCAGTTGCGCAAACATCACGGTAAGCGGCACGAGAGCAATGGCGGTGAGCACTGCCGGCAAGCGTTCCAGCCACACGTTGACACCGCCGACTTGCATCAATGCCGCGAGCAGCGGAACGAGCGGGGGCTGATCGACATACCCGA
>DATHMY010000210.1:0-10214 GCA_035486535.1 Candidatus Acidiferrum sp. | reverse complement strand
CGCATGGGCGGCGATGAATTCGTCGTGCTCCTCACCGATTGCCGAGATGCCGAGCACGTCCGCGACGTGGCCGAACGCATTTTGGGGCTGGTGAGCGAGCCGTTCTTGCTCGACGAATACGAGCAGTACATTTCGGCCAGCATCGGGATTGCCGTGTATCCGGAGGACGGCCGCGACGATCAGACCCTCATCAAAAACGCCGACATCGCGATGTATCGTGCCAAAGACCGCGGCCGCAACGGCTACTACTTCTACAATCCGACCCTCGAAGCGCCGATTCACATGCGGCTTTCGCAAGAGAAGCTGCTGCGTCGCGCCCTGGAGTACAATCAGTTCGTCGTCTATTACCAGCCACAGCTCGATCTGCGCACCGGCGAGGTGGTGAGTGTCGAAGCGCTCGTGCGTTGGAACCACCCCAAGAGTGGCTTGATAGAACCTTCGCACTTCATTCCGAGCGCCGAGATTTCGGGATTGATCGTGCCGCTCGGCGATTGGGTGCTCGAGACCGCGGCGAAGCAGGTGCAGCGTTGGCAAACCACGCTCGCACCGCTCCGGCTCGCCGTCAATCTATCCGGACGCCAATTTCACCAGCGCGACCTCCGCCGGCGTGTGCTGCAAGCACTAGAGAGCGCACAGCTCGACCCATCGCTCCTCGAAGTAGAAATCACCGAGAGCGTGGCGATGTCCGACGCAGCGCAGACCGTCGGCATCGTGCGCGATCTCAAGGCGCTCGGTATCCGCACCGCGGTCGACGACTTCGGAACGGGATATTCATCGCTCGCTTACCTGCGTCGCTTCGCGCTCGATGTGTTGAAAATCGACGGCTCCTTCGTCGTCGGCGTGGGCCACGAAGCCTTCGATGAGACGATCGTCAAGACGGTGATCGGTATGGCGCACAGCTTGGGACTCGAAACGGTCGCCGAAGGCGTCGAGTCCATCTCGCAGCTTGCGTTCCTTACCGAGCATGGTTGCGACATGGTCCAGGGGTATGCCATCGCACCGCCCCTGCCGGCCGCCGAGTTCGAGGATTTCTTTCAACGGCGGCGCGAGGCATCGGCCGCATCCGGTTGACATACCGCCCGGTTCATGGGTAAAGCTTGACCATGATCTCCACCACGCCAGGCCTCGATCGAGGCGCGCTCGTCGAATGGTACCGCCGCAATCGCGAGCGGTCGGCTACGCTGTTCTCACTCATCGATGACGACGCGTTCTTGCAGAAGCCGATTCCGTTGCGGCACCCCTTCATCTTTTACGAAGGGCATTTTCCGGCGTTTAGCTTTCTCACGCTCAACGAGCGCGCGCTGGGCGAAGCTCCGCTCGACCCTGCGCTAGAAAAGATATTCGAGCGCGGCATCGATCCTGGTTCGCTTGACGCGGCGCGCGCGCACGAGCGCGCAGCGTGGCCGTCACGAGCCGAGATCGAACGCTTCGGGCGCGGGTGCGACGAACGCGTCATCGCCGCCTTCGAAGGCGCACGGCTGGTCGATCCATCCGCGCCACGTTTGGTGCGCGGGCAGTCCGCATACACGATTCTCGAGCACGAGCAGATGCACCACGAAACGCTGCTCTACATCATTCATCAACTTGACTATGCGCTCAAAGGCCGTCTGGCGCAGGAGCACTACGATCACGCCTCGCCGGCGAACCCGATGCTGCGAGTTGCCGCCGGCACGGCGCACCTCGGCGCCGAACCCGACGCGATTCCATTTGGATGGGATAACGAATTCGACGCGTTGGCAGTCGACGTTCCCGCATTTAGCATGGCGCGCTATCCGGTGACCAACGGCGATTGGCTACGATTCGTCAACGCCGGTGGTCCCGTGCCGGTGTTTTGGGTCGAGCGCGAGGGCGAATATTTCTTACGCGGCGTATTTGAGGAGTTGCCGCTCCCGCGTTCCTGGCCCGTCTACGTTTCGCACGACCAAGCCGCCGCATATGCCGCCTGGATGGGGATGCGGCTCCCGACGGAAGCGGAATTTCATCGGGCCGCCTATGGCACGCCGGAAGGGAACGATCGCCGCTATCCGTGGGGCGACACGATGCCGCCCGATTCAATGCACGGAAACTTCGATTTCGAACGGTTTGATCCTGAGCCGGTTGACGCGCATCCGGCCGGCGCCAGCGCGTGGGAAATCGAGGATTTGGTCGGAAATGGATGGGAATGGACCTCGAGCGTCTTCGCGCCGTTTCCCGGCTTCGAACCGATGGCGTCGTACCCGCAGTACTCGGCCGACTTTTTCGATGGCCGGCACTACGTCATGAAGGGCGCGTCACCGGTGACCGCGCGCGAACTGATTCGCCCGTCGTTCCGGAATTGGTTCTACAGCGACTATCCGTACATGTACGCAAAGTTCCGCTGCGTCGTCTAGCGCTTACCTGCGTGCTGCTCGCGGCCTGTACGCGAGCCGGTGTCTCGAATGTGTCGAACGATTCAATGACGATCGCCATTCCGATTACGCCGAACACGCTCAACCCGATCCTCTCGACCGACACGTCTGAGACGTTCCTTTCCGATCTGCTCTTTGCCAAGCTCGTGACCCTCGACAGTCACCGTAAGGACGTTCCCGATCTCGCCACTGCTGTTCCCACGCTGGCTAACGGCGGAATCAGCCGCGACGGTTTGACGATCACCTATCATCTGCGCAAGGATGCCAAGTGGTCCGACGGCCAACCGGTCACCAGCAACGACGTCAAGTTCACCTACGCGCAGGTCATGAACCCCGCCAACAACGTCGTTTCGCGGCATGGCTTCGACATGATTCGCGCGCTTGACACACCGGACGCGCAGACCGTCGTGCTGCACATGAAGCAGGTCTTTCCGCCGATTATCACCTTCTTCTTCGGCGAGAGCGACGAACCGTATGGTGTTCTGCCGGCGCATGTGTTGCAGCACGTCGGCAACTTCAATACGATGCCGTTCAACGCCGAACCGAGCGTCACCGACGGGCCGTACCGCTTCGCGCGATGGATTCGCGGCGATCGAATTATCTTGACTGCAAATGACTCGTACTTCCGCGGCACACCAAAGATCAAAGAGTTGCAGCTCAAGATCATCACCGACACGAACACGACGGTAGCCGAGTTGCGCACCGGCGAAGCGCAAGCGGCCATGAACATGACCGGTCCCTCGTATCATGAGCTTGCCGGCGATCCGAAGGTCACGCGCTTGCCCGTCGTCGCTCCGTTTTACGAAGCGCTGATGTTGAATCTCTCTCGCGCGCCGCTCAACGACAAGACGGTCCGCGTCGCGCTCGCCTACGCGACCGATCGCACGGCGCTCAATCGCGACAACCAGTATGGCGAGGCGAGCGAGGGAGTCGGCGACCTTTCGCCATTCTATTGGGCCTACGATCCTAGGCTGAAAGCGCAGCCATACGATCCGGCCAAGGCGCGCGCGATGCTGGACGCGGACGGCTGGAAGCTCGGGCCTGGAGCCGTGCGGGTGAAGAACGGTCAACGCCTCTCCCTGCTCATGGTCTACGGGCAGGGAAGCGATATCGGACGCAACGTCGCCGTCGAGGTGCAACAGATGTGGCACGCGGTCGGCGTCGAGCTTGAACCGAAAGCGTTTCCATACGCGCAGCTCTATGCCGTCGCGCAAGACGGTGGCATCTTTCTCGGCGGCAAGTTCGATGTCGGATTCTACGCCTGGATCTCCGGCGGCGATCCCGACGATTCATCGCAGTGGCTGAGCACCGCATTTCCACCTAACGGTAATAACGTCGATCGCTACGCGTCACCGGAAATGGACGCAGCGCAACATCTCGCCCTTTCGACGTTCGATCAGTCGATCCGCAAGCGAGCGTATGCACAGGTCCAGCGCCTGCTCGTCGACGACGTGCCCGCAATCTTCCTCTTCTATCCGCCGCAGCGCTACGGGTTCACGCCGGAATTGCGCAATTTTACCCCGAACGGCGTCGGCGAGGCGTGGAACGCCGCCGACTGGACGTTCACCTCACCCTAAAGAGCCCCTAAGGAGCCCCTTCTAGCCATGACGACCACCCACAACGCCGCAGTCACCCTCGAAAAAGCTGCCCCAGGCGCGACCGCGGCAAAAAAGGTTCCAATTACCGTCGCGTACGGCGATGGCATTGGACCCGAAATCATGGACGCCACGTTGCGCATTATTCAAGCAGCCGGCGCGGCGCTCGAGATCGAGCGCATCGAAATTGGTGAACCAATCTATGAGAAGGGGCTGGATAGCGGCATCGAGCCGTCGTCGTGGGACACGCTGCGACGTACCAAAGTGTTCTTAAAGGCGCCGATCACGACACCGCAGGGCGGTGGCTTCAAGAGTCTCAACGTTACCGTGCGCAAAACGCTCGGGATGTATGCGAATGTGCGTCCCTGCGCTTCGCTCCATCCTTTCGTCGCGACCAAGCATCCGAACATGGATTTGGTCATCGTCCGCGAGAACGAGGAAGACGTGTACGGCGGCATCGAGCACCGCCAAACCAATCAGGTTACGCAGTGTCTCAAGCTGATTTCGCGCCCGGGCTCCGAGCGCATCATTCGCTACGCCTTCGAATACGCGCGCGCAAACAAGCGGAAGAAAGTCACCTGCTTCACCAAAGACAACATCATGAAGATCACCGATGGGCTTTTCCATCGGATCTTTGATGAGATTGCCAAAGAGTATCCGGATCTCGAGAACGAGCACTGGATCGTCGACATTGGCGCTGCCAAGATGGCCGACACGCCGGAAGCATTCGACGTCATCGTGATGCCGAATCTCTACGGCGATGTGCTCTCCGACGTTGCGGCGCAGATTACCGGTTCGGTCGGGCTGGCGGGCTCGGCGAACATTGGCGACAACTGCTCGATGTTCGAAGCGATCCACGGTTCGGCACCGCGTCGCGCCGGACAGAATCTGGCGAATCCGTCGGGCCTCTTACAAGGCGCGATTATGATGCTCGTACACATCGGCCAAGGCAAGGTCGCCGAGCTGGTGCACAATGCATGGCTGACCACGATCGAGGAAGGTATTCACACCTACGACATCTTCAAAGAGGGCGTCTCGAAGCAGAAGGTCGGAACGAAAGAATTCGCCGACGCAGTGATTGCGCGCGTCGGGCAAAAGCCCAAGGTGCTCAAACCGATCGAATATCAAGCCGAGTCACACATGGATCTGTCGGTTCGCCCCGACGGCAATCCGCCGGTCAAACAGCGTGTCGGTGTCGACATCTTCATCGATAAGCGCGACGGCAACCCCGACGACATCGCGGACAAGCTCCGTACACTCGGCGGTGATGGCGTGAAGCTCACCGTGATCGCCAATCGCGGCACCAAGGTGTGGCCAAACGGCAACCCGGATACGTTCTGGAGCGACCAGTGGTCATGCCGCTTCGAAAAGGCCGGCGGCGCCTTCAGCGCTGCGCAGATGGCCGAGCTGATCAAAGCTTGCGAAGCCGCGGGCTTTGACGTAATCAAAACCGAGGGACTCTTCACCTTCGATGGTGAGCGTGGGTATTCTTTAGCTCAAGGACAATAGCGCCGCAACGCCGTTCAGAGGGGTTTCCGTGCGTCCACTGACGTTAGGCTTCGTTATACTTGCCGCTGCTGCGTTTACCGCATGCAGCGGCACCAACACGATCTACGTGGCGCCGACGTCTGGACCGACGTCTGGACCGACGCCGACCGGCCAACCGTCGGCCTCGACAAGCACGGTCTCTTTCAACGTCATCGTCCCGAATGGAGGCGGTAGCGCACGCCACCGCCCGAACGTGGTCGTTCCCGCGACCTCGCTGTCGGTCGTAATCCAGCTCGATTCCGTGAATAGCGTCGCGACGGCCCCGCCGGCAACGACCACCAATCTCAGCGCCACCACCGCAGGCTGCGAACAAACCTCGACCCAGCTGAGTTGCGTGATCAACGTCAGCGCGCCGGTCGGATCGCTCGTCTACACGCTCTCGGTTTACGGCGCAGCGAACGGCACCGGCCCTTCGCTAGGTGCGGGTAATCTTGCCGTAACGACGACAGCCGGCGCAACCGCCGTCGCACCGGCAACGCTCACCGGCACGGTGGCAAAGATCGTGGTGACGGTCGGCGGCGCTTCGCTCGGCGCAAATATCACCCTGCCGGTAACCGTACAGGCCGAAGACGCTGCCGGCAATACCGTGCTCGGGACATATACGAACGCAATCGCACTCACCGATAGCGACGCCTCCGGACAAACCACCCTTTCATCGTCGGCAACCAACGTCACCAGCGGTGCGACGGTCATCACCCTCACGTACGCGGGCGGCGCAATGGCCGCGCCCGCGACGATCAACGCATCGGCGGCCGGCATCAGCCCCGCGAATATTACCGCGGGCTCGTTCTCGCCGAATCCGACCTACCCAACCGTGAACGGTTCGAGCACGAGCTTCACGTACGCCAACAGCTACATGTTCGGTAACAATGGGCCGCCCGTAATCGGGCCGGATACGTCGGGCGGAACGTTCGATGCAATCGTTACAACGGGGCAGTCGTTCAACGGCGTCAACAACCTCGTGCAGATCG
This sequence comes from Candidatus Acidiferrum sp., assembly GCA_035486535.1. Lineage (GTDB taxonomy): Bacteria > Vulcanimicrobiota > Vulcanimicrobiia > Vulcanimicrobiales > Vulcanimicrobiaceae > Aquilonibacter. The sequence continues at coordinate 3,713 of DATHMY010000210.1, read as the reverse complement.
CCGGCCTCTATTCCGCGGCGAATTGGCTTCCAAGCAGCTTCTCCTCGACGATCAACTTTCAAGATCTCGTCGCATACTACGCGTGGACGCCGCAAGGCTCGAGCTCATCGCTGGGTCTGGTCGGTATGACCAGCAACACCGGTTTCACCTTGACCTGCGAACCGCCGTACACACAAGAGATGATGGCGCCGCTTACCAGCGGCTGGAACGTGCTGACCGGCAGCGCGCCGTGCACCGCCTCATACAACGACGGAGCGGGGGATACCGGAACGACCGTACTCAACCCCGACGGCTCCTACGTTGACAACACCCAAGGCCTTTTCTTCGGAGACATCTACACGATCGCGCAAAACAGCGACGGAAGTATGTTGCAGAGCCACAATGCAACGTGCGGCTGCGGCTCGGAGATCGTTAGCGTCGCCGTTCCGAGCCCGGGCGCCGCGACGATTCCCGTGATGATTCAAACCTTTCCCGGCGCTATTCCGGCGCCGGATGAAACCACCACGCCGTCGCCAGAACCGACCAGCGTGCCCAACCCGTGGGCCGTCTGGAGCGGCATTCCGGGTGAAAAAATTCCGAATCCGCTCATGACCGACACCTTCGCGGTCGTCGGTTCGATCGCGGCGCTTCCAAGTCAGTGCCTGATTCCCGCGGGTTTACTCGGCAGCAATCCGACATTGACCGAAGCCGATGAAACGCTGATCGTCGCGGACCCTGCTTCTGACTGGAACGCGATGTACTACTCGAACCAAACGATCAAGCACTACTACCTCGATGGCGTCGGTGAGATTTGCAACGAAGATCTGCTCATCGGCGCGGCCTATAACGCGTATCCGCTCAACTACTACCTCAACGTTCCATCGAATCCGAACTTCAATACGTCTTACACGACGTATTCGGGAACGCAATGGACCTATCTCACGGCTACGACGCTCACCGCGACGAGCGCGCGGCGTCGTGAAGCATCGGCGGCGTATTCGGTCGCAACGTACGCGTTGGCGCACGCACCGATGAGCCGGCAGCTCCGATTTAGAGACCGGGGTTACCAAACAAGTCGGAGTCGATAGTCCCCCGAGGTCGCCTCCCGGCCAGCAGAGAAACACGAGCGAGCGACCACCTGTTGCCCGGAGGGTTCATTATTATGCGCTCGCTCACTTTTGCGTTGCTCGGCCTCGTAGCCGTCGTGCTTGCCGCCTGCAGCGGCACCCAGTCCGTCTACACGGCTGCTACCGCCGCCCCGACCGCGCAGGCGATGGGCAACGTCAGCTTCTTGGTGATCGTCCCGAGCGCCAACCAGTCCGCAACAAAGCGACGCAACGTCGTCCTCCCCTCCAACGCGCAATCGGTGACGATCACGCTTAACTCGGTCAACGGCACGGCGTACACGGGAACGCCTACCAGCGCGAATCTCTCGTCAAGCGCGAGCGGCTGCACGGCGACCAGCGCGCAACTCTCGTGCATTGTCAACGTTTCGGTTCCGGCCGGAACATTGGTCTTTACGGTTTCTGCGTACAGCGGCGCGAGCGGCGGCGGTACGTTAATCGCAACTGGAAATCTTTCTGTCACCGCGACACCCGGACAGACGGTGAATGCGCCAACGACAATCGGCGGCACGCTCGCCAAGATCGTCGTGACGGTCGCCGGCGCCGCCGAGCTCGGCGCTACGGCGTCATTGCCCGTAACGGTGCAAGGCGAGGACGCGAACGGCGATACCATTCTCGGCACCTACTCGAGCCCGATAAGCCTCAGCGACAGCGACGCTTCGAGCCAAACCACCGTTTCGCCGACCAGCGTTCCCGACTCGACAACTGCAGCAACAGTGGTATTGAACTATCTCGGCGGAGCGATGCCGGCGGCCGCCACCATCGGGGCTTCGGCGACAGGCGTGAGCGCCTCGAGCGTTACCTCGGGTAGCTTCTCACCGGATCAGACCAATCCGACGGTCAACGCTAATTCGGTAACTTTCGACACGTCGTACCAAGAGGGCTCTGCGAGTGGCAGTGTGCAGCCGACGCCGGGGTCGATGAATACTGGGAGCTATTCATACGTCTACCAAACCGGTCAGACGTTCAACGGTGTGAGCAACGCGATCGAAATCGACGGCGACTATTACGTATGGACAGCGGGTGCGACATCGTCATCGCTCGGGTATCTCGGCTGGGCCAATGGGTCCGAGGAGAGCGACCTTTGCGCGTCGCCGTATAACACGGAATTCGTTATCCCGATTCCGTCGAGCTGGAACGTCTACCAAGGCGCCGGTGCCTGTACCCAGAGTTATGGCTACGACGACACCAGCTATACGCCACCGCTGACGGAAACGGACACCACGATCGGCTACGCGGACGGGTCATACACGAACACTGATACGTATAACTATACGGGCTGTTGCGCCGGCGATTTCGGTACCGGAAACTACACGGTTGCGTCCTCGGGTGCCGCCACGCAAGTCGAAAATGAAGGTGGGGGGTCGGATTCTGTAACCCTCTCTGCCCCGGCCGCCGGCAGTTCAACGCTAAATGCGTCGTATGTCGTGTACCCGAGTGGGACGTTCCCACCGTCCGGCACACCGACACCAACAGCGACCACCGTTCCCAATCCCTGGATTGCCATCGGTGCGAGTCCAGCGCCGGCGCTGCAGAGCGACGTTTACACTACGCAAAGCCCGATCTCGACGCTGCCGGTGAGCTGCAACGTTCCTTCGAGCATTCTTGGCACCAATCCGACGCTAACGGAGATTGACGAAACGTCGAGCAGTGCCGATCCACTCGGCGAGAACGAAACAACCGAAGAGTATTTGTATGAGGCACAGACGACGAAGCATTACTACCTCGCCGGTGTCGGCCAAGTGTGCTTTACCTACAACTGGGCGGGCTACTACTACGATGAGGGCGTGGTGTCGTGGGTCAACGGAAACGACCAATTCTGGGACGCCTGTTCCAACATCGAAACCGACTCTCTCACCATGACGTCCCTGCAGGCTGCAATCAAGAAGCGGAGCATTTCGGGAACGGTGAGCGTCCCGATATCCGCAATCCTTGAGGCTGCGGGGCGTGCGCGCATTCATGCAATAGAGCGTGCGCGCATGGCGAAGGCACGGCAGCGGCTGTTAAAGCGGCGGGCACAACTTGCCGCGCAGCACGCGAGCAGACAGTAAATGAAGAGCCGGTTAGAACCGTCAATTCGGCCGAGCAAGCAAGTGTAAGACCGGGCATCGTACTCCGATAACTGGAGTACGATGCTTCCCCGCATTTTGGCGTTGGCATTCGCGTGCATATCCACATTCGCGCCGCTTGCATGTTTGGCGAGCGGGCCGGCGCCCGCTGACGAATACTTCGGGCCCTTCAAAGAGAGCATCCTCGAGATCCGCAATCGCTTGATGTCCTTCGAGCGCGATGCCGATTGGGACTTACAGCGGCACGTACGCGGCATCGACAATCTCGAGCTTGCGATCGAGGATTGGTACCGCAAGTATCCACGCGATCCGTGGATTCCAGGCTTCAGCAGCCGCCTGGTGCGCGTGTACCTTCGCGCTCACGAATCGCACTCGCGCCTGTGCCTGCGTGCCACCGGCATCGCGAGGTCGGTTGGTCGCTAAGCCGAACTAGTCGCGGCATGGAACCACTCGATCTCACCAAAGCCCCGCCCCGCACGCCGCGAACGCCACTCGCCGATCTCGACCTGATCATGGCCGCCCGCACGGTCGACAAGATGCG
>DATHMY010000209.1:0-2774 GCA_035486535.1 Candidatus Acidiferrum sp. | reverse complement strand
CAATCCAACTTCTGGAATCAGCAGATGGCGGCTATAGCGGCGCAGTTCCGGGCGACCCGCAAGGCTCAGCCGCGCGGGTGCAGGCGATTCAGCCACTGCAACACCTCACTACGGGCATGTTCGCCCGCATAGGTGTGATCGCTTTCGATCACCGCAAACTGCTTGGGTTCCGGTGCGCGCTCGTAGAGCTCGCGCACGCTCGCCGCTGATACCATCGCATCGCGATCGGCGGCAACGTACAGCACCGGCCGCCCAGCCAACTGCGGGATCCAGCGATCGAAGGCGGCATCGACCCCGTCGAGCAGCGCCGGCAAGTCGACGCCGTCAACGTACGCCGAACGAAAATCCACCGCACCGGCCGCGCGCAAGACCGAAAGCGCACTGGGCCGGCCGTATCCGGTTGCGATCGCAACTGCGCCGGCAATACTGGGATCGGCCGCCGCAACGAAGAGCGCCGTGATCGCGCCCATGCTGTGCCCGAGCGTGTAGAGCGGCTGCTCGTCGCGCTTGCGCGCGGTCGCAACGACCGCGCTCATCGCGTCGATGCAATCGTCGAAGCCGCGCAGCCTGCCGCCGCTCGCACCCAGCTTGTGACCGGGAAAGTCGAAGTTATAAACGCGGCAACCGTGGCTTTGCAAGAACGCGCAGAGGAAATCGAGATTGTGCTTGCTCGACGAATAGCCGTGACCCGCGACAATCGTCACATTTCGCGGTCGCTTCGGCTCGTACACTAGCACGGCAACCTCGTTGCGCTGTGCAGCGACCCGAATTAATTCGAGACCCACTCACCCGCCCCGTCAGCGTAGCGTTCTTTCTTCCAAATCGCCGCACGCGCTTTGACTTCGTCGATCGCGTAACGGCACGCGTCGAAGGCTTGCGCTCGATGCGGCGCTGCCGCGCAGACGGCAACCGCTACCTCGCCCACGCGCAACTCGCCGATCCGATGGACGATGCCCAAACGAACGCCGGTGAACTTCCCGCTCACCTCGCGCGCGATTGTGGCGAATTCAGCCAACGCCATCGCCTCGTGCGCCTCATAGGTCAGGCCGTTCACCGCCCGCCCGTCGCCGGCGCGCTCGCGCACGACGCCGAGAAAGATCACTACGCCGCCGCACGCCTCGCTCCACACCGCGGCTTCTAAGGTACGCGGATCGATCGGATCGCGAACAATGGCAAAAAGTGACACGATCGGCGGGCGTTAACCGCCGCCGACCGGTGGCAGCAGCGCAATTTCGTCGCCATCGGCGACGCGCTCGTCCAGCAGTGCCGCGACGCGGCCGTTGCGTGCGATGCGCGTCGACGACGCGAGCGCGTCGACCTTGCGATTACGCGCGCGCAATGCGTCCCAACAGTCGACGAGCGTCGCGCCGTCGGGCAGCACCAAATCGAACTCGCTTTCACCGAGCAGTTCGCGCATTCGCGCAAACGCTCGCACGCGAACCGTCACGCTAGTATCCTCCAATATCGCTGGAGTACCCATGCTCCGCCAGCCACGCGCGCGCCTGCGCGTGCTCGGTGAGCATATCGAGACGATTACAGATGAGCTTGTGGAGCATCACTTCCCAAAAGTGCTGATCCTTGGCATAGACGTCGTCCGGTACTTGATTTTCGGTCCGGGAAAACTCGCGTAAGGCCTCCCAATCGCGATCGCTCAAGATCTTGCGCAGCCGCGCTTCATAGTCGGGTGAGGGTACACCTTGCATCATGCGCTGCGTCGCTCGTCCTCGTTCGGCTCGAAGACGAAACGCTCGATGGCACGCGCCACACCGTCGTCATCATTGCCGGCAGTGACGTACGGCGCGGCACCGATCACTTCGGGCAGTGCATTCCCCATCGCGACGCCGATCCGCGCCCAGCACAGCATCGGCACGTCGTTGCGCGAATCTCCGACCGCCATGACCTCATTGGGCTCGATCGACAGATCGTCGCAGAGCTGCGCGAGTGCGCGTTCCTTCGTCGCCTCTTCGCTGGTGATCGCCAGTTCTTCGAAATCGCCCCATGTCTCGAATTTGAAGTGCACCGGCAGCCCCGCGAAGTGCGTAGCGATCGCATCGACCGCTTCGCGACCGAAGAAACGAATGAACGTCGAATCCCGCTCGGCAAGCGGAATCAAGTCGGGAACGTCAACCCAGAGCGGCCCCTGCATGTCGTCCATGTAATGACGCATGCCGGCGATACGATGGAAGTGCTCGCCGGCATAGACCGCCGTGTCGAGACTGCGGGCCTGGGCGAATTCGATGATCGGGGTCGCGTACTCGCGCGGGATCGCGATATGACGCAGCTCACGCCCGCTGGGGCACTCCTTGGTCAGCGCGCCGTGGGCGCAGATGATCGGATCGGTAAGCCCGAGTTCGCGGCCAAAGGCCAAGGGGGCGTCGGCGCCCCGCCCGGTGATGATCACGATATGGACGCCGAGCGCTTGCGCACGTTTGATGGCGGCGCGATTCGCGGGCGAGATATGTTCCGAAGAGTCGAGGAGCGTGCCGTCGAGATCGAGGGCCACGAGACGGATACTTGGCACCCCCCAAGCATAACGCGAGGCGTCAACTGGTCCCGAGCCGAAGCCGCCTTTCCCCTGGGACAGGCGGGCGGGCAGCGCAACCGACCGACCGGGGCAAGCGTTACGGATGAAGGACCATGCGACGCAGATACATCGCCTATAGTAATCCAAAAATTCCCGACGGCTGTCGACGCTCGGAGTAACCCTTACCATGCCATGTACGGCCCAAGTGCCGAATCTCACGGCTCGTGAACAAGCGCAGTTCATCCACGAT
>DATHMY010000208.1:0-12744 GCA_035486535.1 Candidatus Acidiferrum sp. | reverse complement strand
GAGCGTGATCCCGTTGGGACGCGCGATCCCACCGGCAACGCGTCCGCGATGGATCGTGACGCGACCCTCAGTGTTCATGCGCGCGAACGCAGCGTAGGTCGCCGGCGGCACGCGATAGCGATGGATCGCCCACATCGATTGCAGGTGACGTAAGAAGCGTTTGCGATCGCGGTCGCTCCAGCCGCGCCAAATCGCCGGTGTAATCGGACGCAGCGATTCGGCCAGCGCGCGCCAGTCGCCGGAAAATTGCGCCGCGGCGCGGCGCAGCGAGCGCAGTAGGCTGTACGGCGTGCGCGTGTCGAGATCGAGGGTCGCGGCGTCCGCACCGCGCACGCTGGTATCCTCGATCAGCGGCAGCAGACCATGACGCGAAACGATGTGCACGCGCCCGCGAAAGGCGCGCTCGTCGAGCAGCGCGATCGTATCCATCGCGGTCAGTCGGCTGCCGATCACCACGACGTCGGCGCTCGGATCGAAGCGCGCGATATCCGCCGTCCACGGATCGCCGGCGTAGCCTGGATGACGGCGTACGCTCTCGGGCAGAAAGCGATCGTCGGGCGGTAGATTTCCTAGTGCGAGCACGACGTGACGCGCGTCATGCCGCTTGCCGCGTTCGTCGGTAAGGCGATAGCCTGCCTCGATGCGTTCGATGTCGACGATCTCGGCGCGCTCATGCGCAAGGCCGCCGTGCTGCGCCAGCGCATTGGCGCTGGTCGCACGAAGATATGCGCCGAAGCGGGCGCGGCAGATCAACGCATCGCCGGCTTCATCGACCAGATAATTCACCAGGTGGCGATCGTCGCCGGGAACGGCCGACATCGCACGCACCGGGCCATTCATCAACAGGCTCGCCGACTGCGGCGCGTAGGCCGTCCCGGGCCCGAGATCGGCGCGATTAAAGAATTGCGCGCGGAACCCGGGGCCGGCTCGGCGGGCAAGCTCGCACGCGAGCGCGGTCGCGGAAAGTCCGCCACCGACGACGGCGAGATCGTAAGGCCTGGGCGTGGTCATCGTGCTATAGGTATCGGCGGCTTGCCTCAGCCCGGTAACCGATGCCGGTCGAGCATGCGCTCGACTGCCCGATAGATGCGCGGCACGAACTGATGTTTGTAGGGATAGAGCTCGATTGGATCGCTGGTATGAACGAGCATTGCCGCATCGGCCTCGAACACCAGCACATTGCCGTCGCGATCGATGCCACAATCGATGCCAAAATATTCGAGTCCGACCGCCGCTCCGATGCGCACCAGCGTTTCGTACGCCGCTCCATCGAATGCTGCCCGCGGATCGGCGAGAAAAGCCGCCTCTTCATCGCGCATCCACGCGTGCTCGCTCATCGGGGCGTTGTAATAGTGGATCATCCAATTCGGCGAGATCGCGAGATGCACCGGATAGGGCACGCCATCGACGTACACGATGCGGTACTTACGATAGAAACCGTCGGCGCTTGCGTAGTCGATGAACAGGCTGACGAAATAGCGCTCGACCGGGTTGCGCGCGGTATAGGCCGTGCAGGCGTCGCGATCGTCGATCCGCTCGAGACCGTGTCCCGCATGCGATCCGAGCGGCCGCGCAATGATCGGAAAGGCAAACGGCACCGCAGCGTTGCTCAGCCGCTCGCGGTCGAGAATTGCCACCGGTGCGACGCGCGCTCGCGAATTGATGAGCGTTGCGTCAAGCAACGGCCGCGCGGTCGTGATGACGCGGGCCGGCGTATTGAGCGTGGGTTTGCCTTGGGCACGCATGAAATGATTCGCGAGCGCGAGATGCGGCAGCGCCTCGGTCGATTCGGCGATGATATTCCAGACCACGTCGTAGCGTAGGGTTACCGGCGCGTCATAGTGCTGGTCGACCAAATACAGCTTGTGGACCGTGGTGGTATCGTGATCGAAGAGAAAGTCGACCGGAATATTTGCTTGCCAATCGCCGGGCATGCAGAGGCAAAGCACGCTGCGCGCTTCGTGCGGCGCGATGTGCGAGTACAGCCGGCGAACCTGCAGCGCAGCGCGCTGATGACGCAGCGCCTCGTCGCGCTCGCCGGTGATCTGTAGCAATTCGTACAGGCCGAGGTTGGACGCAACGTTGTCGTCCTCAAGGCGGAGGACGGCGCGGTGTTCGGCGATCGCGCCCGGGAGCTCGCCCGATTCGTAGAGCATCTGCGCGAGGTTTTGCCGGAGCGCGATGACGTCGGGAAATTGCGCGAGGCCCTCGCGTAGTGTGGCAATCGCGTCAGGGAGCCGGCCTCGCGTGCGAAGCTCGATTGCGGCGGCATTCGCCTCCGACGGCGCCGAAAACGTCATGCAGGATGGTTCGTACGCGCTACGTTAAACACCGCTTGAGTATCTATGAAGATTCCGTTTCCCAAGAAGATCGTTTCGCGTGAGGTCGCAGAGCAAGAGCTGGCGATACTCGAGCGCACCTATCCGCGGGCGGTCACCGCGCTAAACTTCACCAGCCCGTTCGAGCTGCTCGTATCGGTGATTCTCTCGGCGCAGACAACAGATGTTCGCGTCAACCTGACCACGCCGGCACTCTTCAAAAAGTATCCGACGCCGCAGGCGCTCGCCAAAGCGAAGGTCGCCGACGTGGAGCAGATCATCAAGTCGACCGGCTTCTTTCGTATGAAGGCCAAGAACATCGTCAGTGCGGCGAAGGATTTGGTCGAGAAATTCGGCGGTGAGGTTCCGAACGATCGCGATGCGCTGCAGTCGCTCGCCGGCGTCGGACGTAAGACGGCATCGGTGGTGATGTCGGTGGCCTTCGAGGACGCGGCCTTCGCGGTCGATACCCACGTCTTTCGCGTCTCGCATCGTCTCGGACTAACGCTTGCGACGACGCCGCTTGGGGTCGAACAAGACGTCACCGCGCTGGTGCCGCGCGAGAAGTGGCGCTTCGCCCATCATTGGCTGATTTTACACGGACGCGAGATTTGCAAGGCGCCAATGCCGTTGTGCGGTCAGTGTCCGGTCAGAGAGATCTGCCCGACGCCGCCGATCATCGCCAAGTTGAGGGCTATAACTGCAACGGGCCGGATCGGTCGAGGTGTGAAGGCCGCGGTAACTCGGCGTCCTGCACGAGCGTCTTCAGCAAAGAAGAAGCGGTGAGCGCTTCACCGTAACCGGCTTCGGTCGAGATCTTCGAGATGTTGATGAGCGCCGGCACCGCGGCGCTCGTATCAAACTGATACTCCCCGTCGAGCTCCGCGCCCGTGATGCGTATCAGTTGATGAACGTCGTCAAGATCGAGGCTGATGCGCTTATCGCCAAAGCGCACCCGAACGCGCAGTGGTTTCTCGAGTCGCACGATTTTCACCGCGCCTTTGCCGAGAATCGACTCCAAACGCTTGGACCCGTCGAGCAGGCCGCGGACGAAGAGCCGCAGTGAGGCTTCGGCGTCTTCTCCGGTTCCATGTGAGCTGTCGTCGCCGCTGTCGATTGCGTGGTTGATGTCGCGCCGCGCGCGCAGTCGCGTTGCCGCTTCCACGATCGGATTTTGGGCGGTAAACTCGGGCTTCATTGGGTCTGCACGGTCAGCCATCGGCTCTAGGCTACCAAAAAATGACGGCGCAGTCGTACGACTGCGCCGTTATATCGGGATGGATAAGAACGAGGGTTACGGCTTCTTGGTCGCCTTCGGCGCGGGTTTAGCCGCCGGCTTCGCGGCCGGTTTGGTCGACTTCATCGACGAGGACGCCGGTTTGGCAGCAGCCTTCGCCGGTGCTTTGGTCGCCGCCGGCTTCGTGTCAGCGGTCTTCTGGAGACGCGGCTTCTTGGTCGCCTTGGCGGCCGGCTTCGCAGCCGGTTTCATGGCAGCAGGTTTTGCCGCAGGCTTTGCGGCCGGTTTGGCGGCCGGCTTAGCAGCAGCCGTCTTCGCCGCCGGTTTGGCAGCTGGGGCCGGGCTTGCAGCCATCGCGGGGGCGGTCATCAGGAACGCCGCTGCGAGGAGCGATGCGAGGGTCTTCTTCATATCAGTACACCTCCTTCCGTAGCAAAATACGGGAACGTCTTGCGGCGTGAGAACGCCGCATCGTGTGCTCCGTTACGTCCTAAAAACGCAACAACGGTTCAGGAAGTTCGCAGCAAGCGAGCGTCCCCCTTCGAGGGGCCCTTACTTCGCTTTGCCGACCATCGCGCGGGAGATGACCAGGCGCTGAATCTGCTGCGTACCCTCGTAAATTTGCGTGATTTTGGCGTCGCGCATCATTCGCTCGACCGGGTACTCCGACGAGTAGCCAAAGCCGCCAAGCACCTGCACCGCGTCGGTCGTGACCGACATCGCGACATCGCCGCACTTGAGCTTAGCCATCGAGGCCCACAACGAGACGTCGGGGGCGCCCTCGTCGCACTTCCGCGCAGCTTCATAGAGCAGCAGGCGCGCGGCCTCAACTTCGGTTTTCATGTCTGCAAGCATGAATCCAACGCCTTGATGCTGGCCGATTGGCTTGCCGAACGCAATGCGTTCGCGCGCGTAGACCGTCGCGTAGTCGAGTGCACCCGAGGCAATGCCGAGTGCTTGTGCCGCAATGCCGGGCCGCGATTTGTCGAGCACCTTCATCGCGATCTTGAAGCCCTCGCCTTCGTCGCCGAGACGATTGGCCGCGGGAACCTCGCACTCATCGAAGACGAGTTCAACCGTGGGTGAACCGCGGATTCCCATCTTTTTCTCTTTCTTGCCGACGATGAAGCCTTTCGTGCCCTTCTCGACGACGAAGGCCGAAACGCCGCGCGATCCGGCATCCGGATCGGTTACCGCAAACACGCAGACGACATCGGCGACACTGCCGTTGGTGATCCAAATTTTTTGACCGTTGAGCACGTAATTGTCGCCCTTGCGCACTGCGCGCGTGCGCATCGAGCCGAGCGCATCAGAACCGCTCGAGGCTTCGGTAAGCGCATACGCGGCAATCTTTTTCCCCGAAGCGATGTCGGGGAGGAAGCGTTTCTTTTGTTCCTCGTTGCCGCCGATTAGAATCGGTAGCATCCCAAGTTCTTGCACCGCGACGATCAGCGAACTCGACGCGCAGGCCTTCGCGATCTCTTCGACGACCTTGACGTAGGTCACGAATGAGCCGCCCAATCCGCCGTACTCGGTGGGAATCGGAATGCCCATCAGGTCGTTCTGCGCGAACAACTCCTTGATGTCGGTAGGGAATTCGGCGCTCTCATCGATCTCGGCAGCGCGCGGTGCGACTTTTTCCGCAACCAGTTCGCGCACCACGGTGATGATCATGGCCTCTTCGTCGGAGTCGACGGTACGAGGGGGTGCAATGCTCATGGCAGAGGCTTCCACGGGGGAGGGAGCCGTTCCGTCCATCGGCGCAATAGCCCCGCATGAACAAAGTCTTCCAGACGTGTGCGGAGGCAGTGGCCGATATCCGTAGCGGAGCTTCGCTTGCGGTCGGCGGGTTTGGCCTCAACGGCATTCCCGAGAACCTTATCCAGGCGATCTTCGAGCAGGGTGCGACCGATCTCGAGACCGTTTCGAATAACTGCGGTGTTGACGGCTGGGGCCTCGGCGTGTTGCTCGGTAATCGGCGCATCCGCCGCACTACCGGTTCGTACGTCGGTGAGAATAAAGAGTTCGAGCGGCAGTACCTCGGCGGGGACCTCGAAGTCGAACTCGTACCGCAGGGCACGCTCGCCGAGCGGCTGCGGGCGGGCGGCTGCGGCATCCCGGCGTTTTATACGCCCGCGGGCGTTGGCACGCCGGTCGCCGATGGCGGTCTACCGTGGAAGTACAAGGCTGATGGTTCGGTCGCTATTGCGTCGCCGAAAAAGGAAACGCGCAGTTTCAACGGGCGCGACTACGTGCTCGAGCACGGCATCGTGTGCGACTTTGCTCTCGTGCGCGCCTCGGTTACCGACACCGACGGCAACGTCATCTTTCACAAAACGACGCGCAATTTCAATCCACTCTGCGCGATGGCCGGTAGAATCACGATCGTCGAAACCGAGGAGCTGGTGCAACCGGGCGAGATCGACCCCGAATCGGTGCACCTGCCCGGTATCTTTGTGCAGCGCATCGTGAACGTCGGCTCCGCCGGCAAACGTATCGAACGCGTCACCACGAGGAAACGCTAATGCCTTTAACCAGAACTCAGCTAGCTGCGCGTGTGGCGCTAGAATTACAAGACGGGCAATACGTCAATCTCGGCATCGGTTTACCGACGCTCATTCCCAACTACGTCCCGGCGAGCGTAACGGTCACGTTGCAAAGCGAGAACGGCATCCTAGGGATGGGCCCGTATCCGTATGAAGGCGAAGAAGATCCCGATCTGATCAATGCCGGCAAGGAGACGGTAACGGTGTTGCCGGGCGCATCGTTCTTTGACTCCGCGCTCTCGTTCGGCATGATTCGCGGCGGTCACATCGACCTAGCGGTACTCGGCGCGATGCAGGTTTCCGAGAATGGTGACCTTGCGAACTGGATGATTCCGGGCAAACTGGTCAAGGGCATGGGCGGCGCGATGGATTTGGTGCACGGAGCCAAGCGCGTCATCGTGATGATGGAGCACGTCGCCAAGGGCAATGCGCATAAGATCCTCGAGCGCTGCGACTTGCCGCTCACCGGCAAAGGCGTCGTCAACAAGATCATCACCGACATGGCGACGATCGACGTCGAGCCACGCGGGCTGGTGTTGCTCGAAGTGGCGCCGGGCTTAACGGTCGACGACGTGCAGGCGGCCACCGGCGCAAAATTACACGTGCCGCACCCGCCCGCGGAGATGAAGATCCCAGCCGGGGTCGCCTAGCGTCCCCGGAACCCGGTGCAACCGTCGCCGGGTTATAGGGAGAGCTATGTCAGAACGCAAGGTTTCTCTCGTGCTGCCGGCTCAGGATTTCCATGAGGGCGGGGGCTTTTTGGTGCACCGGCCATTTCCCGTGCAAGGTGTCATGCAGGTCGATCCGTTTCTGCTGATCGACGAGCTCGGCCCGGTCGTATACACGCCCGGTGAAGCGATCGGCGCGCCCGATCACCCGCATCGTGGTTTTGAGACCGTGACCTATGTGATCGAAGGCGAGAACCAGCACGCCGACTCGGCCGGCCATCGCGGCACGATTGGTCCGGGCGACGTGCAGTGGATGACCGCCGGCGCCGGTGTCGTCCACGCTGAGATGCCGTCGGAGCGGATGATGCGCGAGGGCGGACGTCAGCACGGCTTTCAGATTTGGATCAACCTTCCCAAAGCCGACAAATTGACGCGGCCGCGGTATCAGGATGTGCGATCGGAACAGATTCCGGTGTGGCGCAGCGCCGACGGTAACGCGTGGGCGAAAGTGATTGCTGGGGAAGCGCAAGGCGTGCGCGGTGCGGCGCAAACGCGCATCCCGATTGGATTCGTCCACTATCACCTGGAGCCGGGCGCGCGGCTCGAGCACACTGTTGAAGACGGACACACGGCGATTGCGTATCTCATGTCGGGCGAAGCGCGATTCGGTGGCGAACGGAAGCACGCTGCTCGCGCGGCCATCGTGTTCGATCGCAGCGGCGACGTCATCCCGGTCGAGAACGTGGGTAGCGAACCGCTTGAATTCTTGATGCTCACCGGCAAGCCGATCGAGGAGCCGATGGTGCGTTACGGGCCGTTCGTGATGAATACGCCTGACGAACTCGAGCAGGCCTTTGCCGATTTTCAAGCCGGCAAGATGGGCGCGATCGAACCGATCTACTCCTAGGCGTTACGACCCTTCGATCAGCGCGATCTCCATGCCGCGGCCGTTGAGCCGCACAACTGCGAGCGCGACGCACAATGCGCCTTCGCCTAAGAACGCCAGCGCACCGCAGACCAGTCCAAGGTCTGTGTTGCGCGCCGTTAGGCCGACGATGAGGCCGACGGCAGTCGGTGCGATCATTGACGCATAAAACAGCAATAACCGAACGATCATTCCGGGGCCGCGTTGATCGATCTGCGATGGGGTCAGCGCATAGCCGAGCACGCCGACGGCGCGGGTTACGATAACCACGCAGCTCGCTAGCAGAACGTAGAGCGCAATCTGTGCCGGGTTAATGAGGGCGAACATCGCCGTGACTCCTAGCGCGACGAACGCCATCGCCGGAAGCGAGCTTGCCAACGTCCAGACCGCAAGTTTGGCGAACGTACTGCCGTCACCCATCCACCACAACGGTTTGGCGATGTCTTGCGCGAGCGAAACGCTTCGCAACGTTTGCAAGATAAGCACCAGGAGCAGGACCGTGAATCCTATGGAGAATGAAAAGGCTCCGGTGTTGCGCCCTGCGAGTGCGCCGCCGGTAAACCCGAATGCTAGCGCTACGACCGCGCCCGCGCCGACCAAAACGAGGCCGTTGCCGCGGCGCACGAAGGCCAGCTGCTTCCAGATCTCGACCCATGGCCCACGCAGCATGGTACTTCCTGAGCGCGTCACTTTTGCGGAGGTGGGAACACGGAGAAAATCGGCTCGGCCGGCGCGAGCGCGCGTGGACGCCGTCCGCCGTGCAGCGGCATAAAACTCGGGATACACATCCTTGGCGCGAGCCGCTCCGGCAAGCAACACGGCAACGATGCACCCATAAAGCGCTGTAAGCGCGACCGCATCACCGTGCCAGATCGCGATGAGCGCGCGCCCAAATCCGAGCCTTTCGATCGGTGCAGGCGCAAGCAACGCGCCAACGACGACCAGCATTCCGATGCCGGCGCCCGCGTACCAGACGTAGGTGAGCGCGTTCGTGCGCCGTGAGATTATCGCGCTGGGGAGTTGCAAGAGCTCGAGCAGGACCAACACGCCGGCTAGTCCAGCCATCGCGCCAAGCGGGTTGCCGTGCGAGAAATACGCGGCGAGAAAAACCACCCCAACCACCACGCGCCACGAGTTGAGCAAGAGCTGCCGGAACTGCAGCCAGAACACGACGAGCCGTTCGTCGATCGCCGAGCGCGCGAGGAACATCGCGTCAACCGGATCGCCGAACGCCATGATGCGGCCGAACCCGGTGGGCCACCCCAACGTCACGCCATAGAGGATGAGAATCGCGCCGGCAATCACCGTTGCGACCGGATCGGCGAGGTCGTGGAAAAGGAAGATCTGTCCAGGCAGCGTGGGGCGCCGGACAAATTGCATCGCAAGCCATGCGGCGACGAGCAGCCAAACGAGCAAGCGCGCCGGACTGCGAAGGATCGCGCGCGTCGCATTGCGTGCCCGATGGAAATCCAAGTACCAAAGCGCCGCGAGCGCCTTCATGCGGTGATTCGCAAGAACACGCTCTCAAGGTCCTCGTTCTCTTGGGCTAACGAGCGAATATCGCCGTCGTAAATCTTGCGACCGCCTTTGAGGATGAGCGCGCGACTGCTCAGGGCATGCGCAGCATCCAACATGTGCGTGCTCACGACGACGACCTTGCCGTTTCGGCTCAGGCCGGCAATCACTTCGCGCAGCTCGCGCTGGCCGGCCGGATCGAGTCCGACCATTGGCTCGTCGAAGAGTAGAACGGGCGGGTCCGCAATAAGCGTTGCCGCAATCAGCGTCTTCTGTTTCATGCCCTTCGAAAGCGCGCTGCCGAGGGCGTCGCGCTTGTCGGTTAGCTCGAAGCGCTCGAGCAGATCGTTAGCGCGCATCTCCCAGCCGTCGGCGACGTTGCAACTGCGTGCGGAGAAGACGATGTGCTCCCATACGGTGAGCGTCGGATACACTTCGGGGTTTTCGGGGATCAGCGCGATCGTTCGTCCGCGCCGCGGCCCTAGCAGGGTGCCGCTCCACGCGATCAGACCAGCGTCAGGGCGCACCAGCCCGCAGAGCATGAGAAAGGTGGTCGTTTTGCCGGCGCCATTTGGGCCGAGCAGCGAGAGTATCTCGCCGGGCGCCGCGCTGAAGGAGAGATCGTCGACAGCGATCGTGTCGCGAAATCGTTTAGTGAGGTCGCGTACGCTTAGCACGCAACCGCCTTTTTACGTCGCTATCGCCGATTCCCGGAACTGGGTGCGGTAGAGGCTGGAGTAGGCGCCGTTGCGGGCGAGCAGTACCGCATGCGACCCGCTCTCGACGATCCGGCCGTTCTCGACCACGAAGATGACGTCGGCGTTGACGATGGTTGAAAGCCGGTGCGCGATCACCAGACTCGTACGACCGCGCATTACGACTTCGAGCGCTCCTTGGATCGCCGCTTCGTTATGCGAATCGAGCGCGCTCGTCGCTTCGTCGAGGATCAGAATGCACGGGTTCTTGAGCAACACCCGCGCGATTGCGAGGCGCTGACGCTCGCCGCCCGAGAGTTTATGACCGCGCTCGCCGACGATGGTTTGATAGCCCTGTGGGAGCGTCGTGATGAACTCGTGGATATTCGCGCTGCGAGCTGCAGCGATCAGCTCGTCATCGGTGGCTTCGGGCTTCGCGTAACGCAGATTCGACGCGATCGTGTCGTGAAAGAGATATGTCTCCTGCGTGACGATGCCGATGCCTTCGCGCAGCGATGCCAGCGTGACGTCTTTGACGTCGTGGTCGTCAACGAGCACGCGACCGGATTGCGGATCATAGAAACGCGGGACGAGCTGCGTGATCGTCGACTTTCCTGCCCCGGACGGCCCCACGAATGCGGCGATTTGTCCCGGCTTAATCTCAAATGAGATATCGTGCAGGATCACGCGATCGGCGTCATAGCTGAAGGTGACGTGATCGAAACGCACACCGCCTTGAATATCGGTGAGTGAGACTGCACCCGGCGGATCGTACTCCTCGGTCTTCATATCGAGGTACTCGAAAATACGTTCGAAGACGGCGAGCGCGCTCACGATCTGCACTTGTACGCCGACGAGCGACGCGGCCGGCCCGTAGAGCCGCCCTTGTATGTAGCCGATGAATGCGACGATCACGCCGACATCGAGCATGCCCTGCAGTGCGAGCCATCCGCCGCCGAGCCACACAATTGCCGGACCGACGAGGACCATCGACGTGACCGACGCGAGAAACCACCGGCCGACCATGGCCAAACGGATCTCGAGATTCATCAGGCGTGTGCCGACAGTGTAGAAGCGCGTTCGCTCGTAGGCTTCGCGAGCAAACGATTTGATCAGCGTGATGCCGGAGATCGAGAGTGTTTCCTGGGTGATCGATTCAATAGTATCGCGCTGCTCGCGCGTCTTCTTGCGGATATCGTACATGCGCCGGCCGACGGGCCCGAGCGGCAAAATCATGAAAGGAACAACGACCAGCGAGATCAACGCGAGCCGCCAGTTCCAAATGAACATGGCAACGACGGTCGTTAGGATCATGACGACATTTGTGACGATCGTGGTGAGCGTCCCGGTTACCACGCTGTCCACGTTGTCGACGTCGCTCGAGACGCGGTTCATGATCTCGCCCGTCTTGGTGCCGGCGAAAAACGCGATCGGCATTCGGTGGAGATGGGAGACCAAGTTCGTGCGGATGTCGCGCATGATCCCCTCGCCGACGATCGAGTTCAGCCATCCCTGGGCGACACCGAAGCCCATCGAAATGAGGGCGGTCGCCAAGATGATGCCGACGTCGACAGCGAGTTCGCGAAAGCTCTTGTGTGGGATTGCGGAGTCGATGATGCTCGCGGTCATGAGGCCCGGCACGAGCCCGAGGACTGCCGCGATTACAATGCAGGCGAAGACAAGCGCTTGTTCACGCCAGTACGGACGAAAGAGCGCGACGATGCGCCGCCACTCGACCTTGCGTCGCATCTGCGGCCGATCGGGCGAGTAGTTGCTGGACCACATGAGTCCATGGGCGCCAAACACGCGCTAGCGCGTGCTCTGATGCAACGTGACCTTGTTGCCTTCGGGATCGTCGAAGGAGGTGACTTTGCACACCGGCGTGGTGTAGATGTCTTCGACCGCAACGCCCGAATCGCGCAGTGACTTTGCAGTCTTCTCGATGTCGTCGACTTCGAACGCTACGCCGACGCCGGTGCCGGCGTCGCGGGCGACCCATTCGGGCGTCATCAACGCAAAACAAGCGGCTCCAACGTTCGCCTCATTGTATTTCTCGACGCCGTTCTCTTCGAACGCGCCGGAGAACTTGAGGCCGAGCATCTTTTCGTACCATTCACGCGTGGACTTCACGTTGTTCGACGGGTAGGCGGTGAACGCAATGTCTTTAATCACGGCAGTTTCCTCTCTGGCGCTCTAGGAGCTCTTCTTTCCGTTACGTAGACCGGACAATTCCTTGAAGAGTTTCTTTTCTTTATCCGACAGCGTCTGCGGAAGTTGCCCGATCAATCGAACGTATTGATCGCCGGCGCCCGCCCCTTTGACCTTAGGCATGCCTTTGCCGGTAAGACGTAGCAGGCGATTGTTCTGCGTCCCTTCGGGAATCGTCATCGCCACCTGACCGGCAAGCGTCGGCACTTTGACCTCGCCGCCGAGCACCAGGTCGTAGATGCTGACCGGCAGATCGACGTAAAGGTCATCGCCTTTGCGCTTGTAGGTTCCATCGTCGAGCAGTTTGACGATCAGATAAAGATCGCCGTTAGGACCACCATTAAGGCCGACGCCGCCTTGTCCGGCGAGCCGAATGCGCTGCCCGTCACCGATGCCTTTAGGGATCGCGACTTCGAATTTTTTCGTCACCAGGATGCGGCCGGTGCCGCCGCATTGCGGACACAGTCGCCCGTTGAGCGTTCCGGTGCCGTGACAGTTCGGGCATGCGTCCTCGACTTGCAAGGCGACCGCTTTTTTGCCGCCGTCGTAGACGTCACGCAGCGCGAGTTCGATCGTGGTCTCTAGATCCTGACCGCGCTGTGAGAAGCCGGTACCTTGCGCCGTCTGACGGC
>DATHMY010000207.1:0-8592 GCA_035486535.1 Candidatus Acidiferrum sp. | reverse complement strand
ATGTACGCGAACAGGCCCAAGGGGATCAGGGCGGCCGGAACGACATCGCGGACGTGTTGCTCGAGCTTGGGTTTATACTGCGCGTACCATTCGATCGCAAACGGTACGACCAAAAGCACGCCCTCGACGCGGGTCAAGGCTGCGAAGAACCCGATCGCGCCCGCCAGCCACCAGCGGTGCGCGCGCATGTAGTAGAACGACGCAACGGTGAGCATGAAGAAGAGCGACTCGGTGTAGACCGCCGAGAAGAAGAGCGCTGACGGGAAGATCGAAACGTAGAAGATTGCGCGGCGCGCGACCGCTCGGTCGTATTCGTGCTCGAGTAGCTTATAAAGATAGAGCAGTCCGAAGAAGAACGACGCGTTCGAGATCAGAATGCCGGCAATGAGGTGATTGCCGACCAGCCGCCCGAGAACGCGAATCAGCAACGGAAAGAGCGGGAAGAAGGCCATGTCCGTTCCCGAGTAGCCCTTCGTTGCGATCGTTAAGTAGTGCACCGCATCCCAACGGCCCCACACGTTGAGTAGCTGATTCGTCGACTCTTGTACGTGCGCGCCGGCACGCTGACCGATCGTCACCGCGGCCAGCTCGGCGATCACGATGATCGCGGTTCGCGTTGCGACGAAGTCGAGTAGCACTTCGCGTACTGTTTGATTGAAGCGCGCAGCAATCAGTACTTTGCCAAGACAAAAGACGGTGGCGCACACGACGAACAGCCGCGACTCGCCGTGCGTGATGCCGATCGGCAGGACGAACGTGAGCCATAGCAAGACGAACGGCGCCCAGGTGAATGCATCGTAGCGCAGCGAGCGGGCGTAGGTTGCGCCGGTCCGTCGTGAAAAATAGTGGGCGTAGTGCTGCCAAAGCCACAGCACGAACGCTCCGCCGCCGAGCACGGCAACGAGCAACCCAACATCGCTGAGCAGCTCGTTGTGACGTGGAACGACGAGTCCGAGCCACGCAAAAAAGCCGATCGTGCATCCCGCGAGTGCGACGATCGCGCAGAGCGCCGGCCCAGAAGCGAGCAGATCGCTCGTCGCCGTCGCGCGAACGGTTGGAATCGGAGGATGAGCGTGGGACGACACGGCGACATTTCTTAAAGGAATCGTGTAGGTTCCCTTGTAGAGCCGGGGGCATGGTCAACTCCCTCGATTTCGTGAAGGTTACCGAGAGCGCGGCGCTGGCTGCGTCGCGTTGGATGGGGCGAGGCGAGCGCGATGCCGCCGACGGCGCTGCCGTCGAGAACATGCGTGAAGCGCTAGGCGAGATGGAGATCTCCGGTCGCATCGTGATCGGCGAGGGCGAACGCGACGAAGCGCCGATGCTTTTCATCGGCGAGGAGGTCGGGCGAGGCGGATTCGAGGTCGATATCGCGGTCGACCCGGTCGAAGGGACGAATTTGGTCGCAAACGGGTTGCCGAACTCGATTGCCGTGATGGCGATCTCCGAGCGCGGCGGCCTCTTACACGCGCCCGACTCCTATATGAAGAAGCTCGCTGTCGGTCCAAAAGCCGCGCCGTACGTGCACATCGATGCCCCGGTCCGCGAGAACCTTGAAGCGGTCGCCAATGCCCTCGAGAAGCCGCTCGGGGACGTCTGCGTCGTGATCCTCGACCGGCCCCGTCACGCCGAATTGATCAAAGAGGTACGCGATGCCGGCGCGCGGATCAAGCTGATCTCCGACGGCGACGTTGACGCCTGTATCGCGACCGCCATCGACACCACCGGCATTCACGTGGCGATGGGCACCGGTGGTGCGCCCGAAGGCGTCCTGGCTGCTGCCGCGATCAAGTGTCTGGGCGGAAACTTCATGGGTCGCTTGCAGCCACGCAATAAAGAGGAAGCTGACCGCGCCATTGCGATGGGGTTCGGCAACCTCGACCGGGTTTTGACGATTGATGATCTTGTGAAGAGCGATAGCGTCATCTTCTGCGCGACCGGTATCACCGACGGTGACCTCGTGCGCGGCGTCCGATTTTTCGGCAATCACGCACGCACGCACTCGATCCTGGTTCACGCCAACGGGACCGTGCGCTTCATCGAATCCGTCCATCGTCTAGGAGCACGCCCGAGCCGCTAACTATGCAGACTCTCGATTACGATCTCGTCGTCATTGGTGCGGGGTCGGGCGGCTATGCCGCGGCCCGAACCGCTCGCGACTTGGGCGCCAACGTCGCGCTGGTCGATCCTGGCCCGCTGGGTGGCCTGTGCATCCTGCGCGGCTGCATGCCAAGCAAAGCGTTCCTGGCCTCGAGCGATGCGTTGCAGGCGGCCCGCGATTCCGATGCGCTTGGCGTTCGCATTGCCGGCACGATCGGTGCCGACATGCCCTTCATCGCGGCGCGTAAACGCGCGCTGGTCAAGGAATTCGCCGACTATCGCATCGAGGGCATCGAAACGTTTCCGCTGCATCAAGGGCGCGCAACGTTTTTCTCCGACGATACGCTTGCGGTGGGCGAACACACCCAGCTCAAGGCGCGCTCGTTTATTATCGCCACCGGCAGCTCGGTCGCGCCGGCGCGGATCCCCGGCTTGGAAGAGACGGGATACATCGACAGCGACGCGGTGCTCGAGCTCGAGAGCATTCCAAGCTCGGTAGCGGTGCTCGGTGGCGGCTATTCAGCGTGCGAGCTCGGTCAGTTCCTTGCGCGGATGGGCGCGAAGACGACGATGTTGATCCGCAGCGGGCATCTGCTCACCTATGCTGATGACGACCTCGGCGATGCGCTGACCACCTACTTCCGCGAAGACGGCATCAATGTGATCGACCGCACGCAGGTTACGCGTGTTGAGCGCCGCGGTTCGCGCAAGGTCGTGCACTATCTCCTCCACGGTGAGAAGCACGAGCTGGTGGTTGACGAGATTTTCTTTGCAATGGGACGCGTGCCGAACGTCGAGGGATTGGACCTCGCCGCCGCCGGTGTCGCGTTCGACGAGGCCCGCGGTATTGCCGTCGATAAGACACTGCGCACCAGTCGCTCGCACATCTTCGCCGTCGGTGACGTCACCGGCGACTATCCGCTCGTGCACGTCGCGATCTACCAGGGCGAGATTGCGGGACGCAACGCGGTCTCAGGCGAGCACGAAGAAGCCGATTATCGCATCGTGAGCGCGCACACGATCTTCACCGAGCCGCAAGTCGCACACGTCGGCATGACCGAGAAGGAACTCACCGCCGCCGGGATCCCGCACTGCGTCGGCCGCTACAGTTTCGCCGAGCACGGCAAAGCGATGTGCCTGAACACCACTCGCGGATTCGTGAAAATGATGTCGCGCCTGATAACCGGGGAAATCTTGGGTGCCTCGATCATCGGCCCGCAGGCGTCCGAACTCATCCATGAAGTGATCGTGGCGATGAGCTACAACGCGACCGTCGAGCAGTTTATGCGTATTCCGCATCTCCATCCGACATTGGCGGAGATTTGGACCTATCCGGCGGAAGAATGTGCCATGCAGTGCGGTCTTCGCGAGCCGGTCGATCAGCAGATCGAGTTGGCGACCAGTGCCGGCCCGGGCTAACGGCGAGCGCTCGCCGGCGCACTATGATGTGCGCCTCATTCAACTCAAACCGGCCAAGGGACGCTATCGCGAGAACCTGGCCGAAGCAAGCGAAGTCTTTGCCCAAATCGCCGCCGAGGGTATCCCCGATCTCATCGTGCTGCCCGAAGGCGCGATGACCGGCTACTTTCTCGAGGGCGCCGTCTACGACTTAGCGCGTTCCGCCGGCGACTTTGCGGCCGACCTCTCGCGCGCGTGGCGTGACGGTGCGGGCGATCGTGAGGTCGAGTTGTGCTGTGGCTTCTACGAGAACGATGGCGGCACGTACTACAACAGCGCGATCTACTTGCGCGTCGGTGCAAAAGGTCACGAGATCGTCCATCTGCATCGCAAGATGTTCTTACCGACCTACGGGATGTTTGACGAAGAACGCTTTCTCTCGCGCGGGCGGCGCTTGCAGACGTTCGAAACGCGCATCGGACGCATGGCGATGTTGATTTGCGAAGACATGTGGCACGCGATCATGCCGACGATTGCTGCGATCAAGGGTGCGCGCGTGCTGCTGGTGCCCTCGGCCTCGCCCGGTCGCGGCATCGAGGGTGAGAGCGAATTGACGTCGATCACGCACTGGCGCGAAATTCTGCGCGCAAGCGCGACCGAACACGGCGTGTACGTGCTCTATGCCGGACTGACTGGATTCGAGGGCGGCAAAGGCATGACGGGATCATCGTGCATCATCGATCCGCGCGGCAACGTGACCGTGAAAGCTCCCGAGATCGGCGAGTGCGTTGTGAGCGGAACCATCGATCTGCGCGAAGCCGATCTTGCGCGCGCGTCGCTCCCGCTGCTCGGCGATCTCGGCGCGGTGTTGCCCGATCTGTTGTTAGACGACGAGTTGCCGTTGCCGAAGGGCCGGCCGTAGCGGTGCTCACCATCGTTCGCGAAGACATCGCGATCCTACAGCAGCCGCCGCCGATCAATCCCGAGGTCGCGACGCGCTGGCTCGAAGCGTTCTTGCGCGACGAGCTGATCGAGCGCCGCGGCATCGGTCGCGCGGTCATCGGCTTATCGGGCGGCGTCGATTCCGCCGTCACGGCCTACCTTTGTGCGCGCGCACTTGGCGCGGAAAACGTCTATGCCTTTCGCATGCCGTACAAGGCGTCGAGTCCGGCCAGCCTGGCCGACGCGCAACTGGTGATCGATGCGCTCGGCATCCACGCACGCACGATCGAGATCACGGCGGCAGTCGACGGCTATCTGCAATTCGAGCCGGACGCGGATGCACGGCGGCGCGGCAACGTGATGGCGCGCACACGCATGGTCGTGCTCTTCGATCAGTCAGCCAAACTCGACGCGCTGCCAGTCGGCACCGGCAACAAGACCGAACGTCTCTTGGGTTACTTTACCTGGCACGCCGATGATACGCCCCCGGTCAACCCGCTCGGCGACCTGTTCAAAACGCAGGTCTGGGCGCTGGCGCGCTATCTCGGCGTGCCGCAAGCGCTGATCGATAAAGCGCCCAGCGCCGATCTCGAAGCCGATCAAACCGACGAAGGCGATCTTGGCATCACCTACGCGCGCGCCGATTCGATTCTTGCGCAGCTCCTGTTGGGTTACAGCGACGAGCAGTTGATCGAGCGCGGCTTCGATGCGCGCGACGTCGCGCTGGTGCGCCGCAAAGTCGATTCGACCCATTGGAAGCGCCATTTGCCGACGACCGCAATGCTGACCAACACGGCGATCAACGAATTCTATCTGCGTCCGGTGGATTATTAATGGCATTCTTTCCTGTGAGCCTGAATCTGCGCGGCCGGCGCTGCGTGGTGATCGGCGCGCGCGGCGATCGCGAAGCTATCGACAAGGCGGCGGCGTTGCGCGAATCGGGCGCCGACGTGCACTGGATCGATAATCCCGCCGCGCTGCGTGACGAGGACGTGACCGATGCGTATTTCGTGATCTCGACGCCGCAGGACGAGACGCTCTCGACGCGGTTGCGGGCACTCGCCGACCAGCACAAGTTTCTGCTCTGCTGCATCGATCAACCCAAGTACGGTTTCGTCGCGATGATGGCGATCGCCAAAGCCGGGCCCGTGCGCATTGCCATTGCGACCAGTGGCCTCGCGCCGCGCGTCGGCAAGATCCTCAAGCAACGCTTGCAGGCGGCAATGGACGAGCGCTTCACGCGTTTCGTCGAGCGACTTGGCAGGATGAAGTTGGTGATGCAACGCGAGAAGCCGGGACCCGAGCACGCCTCTGAGCGTCGCGCGGCGATGATCGAGGCCGCCGATGGCTTCGATGCGGAGATCGCCTTTACGTACCCGCCGTGGTTTGATGGCACTCGCGGTTGAGCTGATCGCGGTCGGGACGGAACTGTTGCTCGGTCAATTGACCGACACCAATACCGTCTTCGTCGCGCAGTCACTCGCTTCGGCAGGTATCGATGTCTACGGAACGCACACGGTCGGCGATAACCGTAGTCGCATTATTAGTGCGATGAATGCTGCACTCGAGCGTGTTGACGGGGTGATTACAACCGGTGGGCTCGGACCGACGGTTGACGATCTCACCAAAGAAGCAGCGGCCGATGCGCTCGGTCTTGATTTAGAATTACACGAGCCATCTCTTAAACAAATGCAAGATTTCTTTGCACACATCGGGCGGGAGATGCGCGAGAACAATCGCAAACAGGCGTACGTGCCGCGCGGGAGTCTCGTGCTGGAGAACCCGCGCGGCACCGCTCCTGGTTTTGTGGCGTTCGGTCGAAATGGAAAATTCATTGCTTGCATGCCGGGCGTGCCGCGTGAAATGAAACCGATGCTCACCGAGCTCTTAATTCCATTCTTACGCGAACGTTACACGATTGCTGACGCGATCCACACACGCGTCCTGCACACCGTCAACCTCGGTGAGTCTGAGATCGATCATCGCATCGACGATCTGTTTCGCGCCGGCGAGAACCCGAAGATTGCGGTGCTCGCACACGAGGGCTTGTGCGATGTAAAGATCATGGCCAAGGCACGCAGTGCGCGGGAAGCAGAAAAGCTGCTTGCGCCGGTCGAGGCCGCGGTGCGCGAGCGCCTCGAAGGCTTCATCTTCGGCGCCGATCGCACGACGCTCGAAGCGGCGGTGCACGCATTACTGCAAGCGCACGGCAAAACAATCGGCGTGGCTGAATCATGTACCGGCGGTCGCATCGCGGCGGCGCTCACCGCGGTCGCCGGCTCGTCGCGGAGTTTTTTGGGCGGCATCGTCGCGTACGACAACGCGGTCAAAGTCGGCGAACTTGGAGTGAGCGAAACGACGCTCGATCGCTTCGGCGCGGTCAGCGAAGAGACGGCAACGGCGATGGCACGCGGGGCACGCGAGCGGCTCGGTACGTCATATGCGATTGCGACGACGGGGATTGCCGGACCCGATGGCGGCTCGGAGGAGAAGCCGGTCGGCCTGGTCTGGTTCGCGATCGACGCCGAGGGTGAGATGCACCCCTATCATTTCAATTTTCGCGGAGACCGGGACGCCGTGCAGCGCCGCGCGACCGTGATGGCGCTTGGTTTCGTATGGCGTCTGTTAAATCGCAGATTCTCATGAAACGCTCACAGCGCCGTCTGACGTTTTCGCGATAGACTCTAACGGCAATAAGGGGGTTCCACCTTGATTTCGCTTGCTCGCTTGGGTGCGGCGCTCACCGTCGCGCTATTCGTAGTTCCGCTCGTCTCGTGTGGAGGTGGGGGTGGCGGCAGCAGCACGCCGCCGGTTTCGCCCACGGCGACGCCTTCGTCACCACCGTCGGGGAACGCCGCGGTTGCCTTCACCTGTCCGTCGTCGGATACCACCCTCGATTCGACCGGCGGACGCGCGAGCGGCGGGGTGTCATCGGAGACGCGCCGTTCTTATCGCGACTCGGCGAATAGCACGACGCTTCCAGTCCTTGCGGTGTCCTATCGCACGAGCGCGATCGCCAATCCCGCGACGACCATCGATGCACGCGTCGCATCGCTCGGCGCGAGCAAGTATAGCGAATTCGTTTACCCTCGGCTCGGCACGGCGACGCGGTTGCTCCACGTCACACCGTCGAGCATGGCGCAAGTCGAATCGGCGCTGCGCTCGACACCGGGCGTGGTTGCGGTGAGCCCGTCACGACGCTATGCGCCGCTCGCGGCCAGTGCGTACCTAGGCACCGATCCGTATTTCGTCGGCTACACCGGCACAAGCACACCGCTCTATCAAACGTCGAGCACCGGCGGCCAGTGGGACATGCATATCGTGCAGCTCGAGCACGCCTTCGGCTACTCGCAACCGGGTAGTAACGTGACGACGAACCCGAACGCGCTCGGCTCGACCAGCGTCAAGCTCGCGATCATCGATACCGGCGAAGACGTGACGCATCCCGAACTTGCCAAAGCGACCATCGCACGCACGGAGTGCTTCATTACCAATGCGGCCGGAACGGCGCAAAGCACCGGCACCTTTGTGACCGACGGCTTCGGCCACGGCACCGATGTGACCGGCATTGCGGTTGCGAATCCGAACAACGCCTACGGTTTCGCGGGCGACGCCGGGAACGTCTCGCTGATGCTTTATCGCGTATTCCCGACCCCTGACGACAATTGCGCGAGTCCCGATTCGTCCGCGGGGCAAAACGATCCGCAGTGCGGCGCCGCCGACACCGATATCGCGAGTGCAATCGACGACGCGGTAGCACATGGCGCGAGCGTCATCAGCATGAGTCTTGGCGGAACGATTAGCGCCAACAACAATAGCGGTTGCACGTCAACCGGCGTCGACCAAGACCCGGTCGAGGGCAACGCAGTCGCGAGCGCGATTGCGGCGGGGGTTATCGTCGTAGCCGCGTCGGGCAACAGTGGCACCAATGGCGAGGGGGTTAGCTCACCCGCTTGCGATGCCGGTGTGATCGCGGTCGGCGCAAGTGCCTACTACGACGGGGCGCTAAACGGCACCGGCTTTACCGGCCCAGGTAACGAGTACGTCGCAGGCTATTCGCAGTACGGTTCGACGAACACTACGAACAGCATCGCATCGTGGGGCCTGGTGGCACCGGGCGGCGACCCATCGAATGAGGAAGCGTCGGCATCG
>DATHMY010000206.1:0-12778 GCA_035486535.1 Candidatus Acidiferrum sp. | reverse complement strand
CGATCCGTTCGTGCGCGCGCTCGAGCTGCGTACCGCGATAAAGCGCATCACTGACTTTGATGAGCACGCCGCGCGCGAGCAGCGTCTCGAAGGCCCGGCTCATGCCGGGAATCGCCGATGCTTTAACAGCTGCGGCGAGGGCGTCGAACGCGATCGGTAAGAACGGCGTCGCTGCGTCGAAGGGCACCTGCACTTCGAAGAACGCGCGCTGTTCGTTGGATAGCTTGGGCTGGTGATCGGTGGTCGCGTAGTACCCCTGACGCGCTGCAATGCGGCCTTCCTCGGCTAGCGCCGCGAGCAAACGCAGCAACAGCGGTTCGGGGACGCCGAGCGCGCGCGAGAGTATCAACGAGGTTGCGCCCATCGCCCACGGCTGCGCGTCGTGCAGCGCGACAAGTTCGCTGGTAACGCGCGCGCCCAATTCTGCAAACGCAGCTGAATCGACATAGGCGACGGGCCGCGCGACCGCGACTGCATCACCACGCTCGACCAACGTCTCAAGCGCCGCGCGGGCTGCGTCTTCTCGAACGTTCGCCGCAAATGCAATTGCCGCGGCCTCTTGCGGTTCGATGCCCGCTTTCGTAAGCAACGCCGCGATCGCACCTTGCGCGTGCGAGAGCGGCTCTGATGCGGTGTCCCCGGCGGTCAGACCGCTGATCTCGCCGCCCCCCAACAGCGTTTTCGGCGAAGGCCGGCGCGCCACGAAGCGCACGCCGGGAAATGCAAGCACCGGTTCGCGCAAGAACAGCGTTGCCGTCGTCTCGCGTGCCTCGCCGGGCACCGCGTCGAAGATCAGCGTGCCGAGAATCTCGGCCGCACCGATATGGGCGCGGACGTGCGTGCGCCGCCGCAGCAACGGCAACGCTTCAGGGAGTGGCGTAAAACGCACGGCGAACTGCGACTGAGCGGTAAACGAGGCATCAGCGATCACCGCCCCGCGGCGAAGCGAGGCGCGATCGATTCCCGGCAGGTTGAGCGCAACCCGTGCTCCGCCCGTGGCGACGTCGCGTGCAGCGCCGAAAACGTGCAGGCTGCGCACGCGCGCGCCGGCATGGGGCGGCGCAACCGACAACGTATCGCCGACGGCTATCCGCCCTTGCATGAGCGTGCCGGTCACGATCGTGCCACGTCCAGGCAGGGTGAAGACCCGGTCGATTGGGAGATAGGCCGGTGCCTCGGGATCACGCGGCGGCAGCGCTGCCAGCTCTTGGTGTAAGGCTTCGGCGAGCACATCGACGTTCGCACCAGTTACGGTCGACACCGCGAAGATAAACGCATCGCGAGCGATGGTCTGGGCAAGCTGCTGGTGCACGCGCTGACACGCGCGGCCCTGGTCTTGCGGTGCGATTAGATCGATCTTGGTCAGTGCCACCACGATCTTCTTCACGTTGAGATATTGCAGGATCTGCAAGTGCTCGAGTGTTTGCGGCATGACGCCGTCATCGGCCGCGATCACCAGGAGCAACAATTCCATCCCCGCGGCGCCGGCGAGCATGTTATGGAGAAAGCGTTCGTGCCCCGGGACGTCAACGATACCGGCTTCGATGCCGTCGTCGAAACGCAGATGCGCGAAGCCCAAATCCAACGTCATGCCACGCGTTTGTTCCTCGAGCCAGCGATCGGGATTCGTTCCGGTCAGCGCGAGGACGAGCGACGACTTGCCGTGGTCTACGTGACCCGCCGTACCGATGATGTGCATGTTACGGCGGCGCGAGCGAACGCAGTCGACTCTTGCGATAGCCGTAGACGGCATAGATCGCAATCCCGATGAGGAACCACACCGCGAAGCGCACCCAGGTGGGCAACGACAGCCCCGTGATCAAAAACAGGCACGACGCCGAACCGGCGATCGTGAAGAGCCACACCAGCGGCGCGCGAAACGGACGCTCCGCGTTGGGCTGCGTGATGCGCAGCACCAAGACGCCCGCGCACACGATGGCAAACGCGGAGAGCGTCCCGATGTTGACAAAGTCCAGGAGGTCGCTGAGCGGAAGCAACGCCGCGAGCACCGCGACGATGCCGCCGGTAATCATCGTCATCATCGCCGGCGTACGAAAGCGTGGATGAATCTTCGCAACGGCCGGTGGCAACATTCGGTCCCGCGCCATCACGTAAAAGATGCGAATCTGCCCAAGCAGCGACGTGACCATCACGGTCGTATTACCGGCGACGCCACCGAGCGCGACGATCCAGAAGACGACCGGGTTGCGCGTCGCCGCTTGCACCGCATCGAGCATCGCGGCACCTTCACTCAACTTTTGATATGCCATGACACCCACGGTGCAGACCGTAAGCGCCACGTAGAGCAGCGCGCCGATTGCGAGCGCGAGGATAATCGCGACCGGCACGTGCCGAACCGGATCTCTCGCCTCTTCCGAGGCTACCGTGACCGTGTCGAATCCGATATAGGCGTAAAAGACGAGCGCCGTGCCGGCCACGATGCCGTGAAAGCCCTGGGGCGCGAACGGATGCAGATAAGTGCCGTGCACCGCATGAATCGTCGCCGCGACAAAGACGATCATCGTGACGATCTGAAAGACGACCAGCACACCATTGACGTTTGCTGATTCACGAATGCCAATGGCCACGAGTACCGTGATGACGAGCACGATGAGCGCAGCAATGACATCGATCTGGCCGGATGCGACCGCGCCGGTCTGCAATGCGACCGGCAGTTTGATGCCGATTCCGCCAAGGACTTGTTGCGCATAGGCCGACCACGACGATGCGGTCGGCGCGACCGAGAGGCCGTATTCGAGAATTAAGTCCCAGCCAATGACCCACGCCACCACTTCGCCCAGCGTCGCGTAGGCGTAGGTATATGCACTGCCCGCAACCGGTACCATCGAGGCAAATTCGGCGTAGCACAGCGCGACGCACAGACTGACAAAGCCGGAAAGCACGTAAGCAAGAATGACCGCCGGGCCGGCGGCGTGCGCGCCCGCCCCGATCGTAGGAAAGATACCGCCGAGCATCGTCCCCAGACCGATCGCGGTAAGCGCAGGCCAGCCCAGCGTGCGGCGCAGCGTTGGACCATCCGACTCGCGCGACGTCCACGCCAACGGCTGCCGCGCGAAGATACCTTTCACGGCGCGTTGATTACGGCGTCCGTATCTCCAAATCCCAGACTTGGCCGACCAAATCATGGCCAAAGCTATGGTGGCGCTCTTCTTTTAATGCATGACACCGCGCCGCCCCGTCTCGATGTCTAGGGGTCCGCTCCGAAGCTCGCAATCGCCGCTGCAATCGAACCATCATGTTCAGGCGCGACCGTACGCAGGTCGAGGAACACACGTCCTTGCCCGATACGCGCAACGATTGGCGGCGACGCTCTGCGCAAACGCGCGGCGAGTTCGTCGGGCTGCGCACTTGCGATCGCGATGGCGATAGACGGAATACGTGCGTGTGGCAGCGAGCCTCCGCCGACGCGGCCCTCCGTTTCTGCGACGGTTGCGTTCGCGCTGGCCGCCGCGACGCGCGATGCACGCGTCCGCAGATCTTCGAGCGACTGCGCCAGCATCCGGAAAAACGGAATCGCTTCGCGCGATCGCGAGTCGGCGTACAGCCGCAGGGTAGCAGCTAGCAGCGCGAGCGTCACCTTGTCGACGCGCAATGCACGCATCAGCGGATTCGAGCGCAGGCGAGCAACGTGCGCGCGCGAGCCCACGATGATACCCGCCTGGGGACCGCCGAGCACTTTGTCGCCCGAGAACGCGACTAACGACATACCATCGATGACGGCGTCTTGTGCGGTGCGCTCGTAGGGCAAACCGTACTCACGCAGATCGACCAGCGCGCCGCTTCCCAGATCCTCGACCACGGCAACACCGGCGCGACGGCCTAATGCCGCAAGTTCGGAAGGGACGACATCGTCGACAAACCCGTCGATCGTGTAATTCGATTGGTGCGAGCGCATCAGCAGCGTCGTGCGCGGCGTGAGCGCACGCTCGTAATCGCGCAGGTAAACCTTGTTGGTCGTGCCGACTTCGATCAGCCGGGCGCCACTGCGCGCCAGCACCTCGGGCAAGCGAAAACCGCCACCGATCTCGATGAGTTGATTGCGGGCGAGCACGACCTCGCTGCCGCGCGCGAAGGTATCGAGGATCAATAAGATCGCGGCAGCGCAATTGTTGACCACGAGCGCGTCGGTTGCTCCGGTGATGCGTCGCAACAAGTCACCGGCATGGTCGTACCGCGAACCGCGCTCGCCGGCGTGCAGATCGTACTCGAGATTCGAATAGCCCTGCGCAACAGCGCGCGCTTCGTCCAACGCTGCTCCGGCGATCGGCGCGCGACCTAAATTGGTATGCAGCAGCGTGCCGGTCGCGTTAATCACCCCGCGCAATTGTCCGGCGGCCTGCTCCGCGGCGCGATCGACCAATCGCCGTACGATTGCCTCGAGCGGCGGCACGCTTTCGGCTGCGCGCACGCGGTCGAGCTCCGACGCGATCAGCTCGCGTAATGCATCGCGCCCCACGAGTGACTCGTAGGGCGCGACGGATGGATCTTCGAGCAACCGGTTCATCGCCGGAATGGCGCGGCGGCTGCTCACCGGCGGCTGCTTAAGCGACGTGCTTCGCGAGCATACCCGAGATGACGTTCTCTGGAACGTAACCGACGATGCGATCGACCGGCTGGCCATCCTTGAACAGGATGAGGCACGGAATGCCGGAGACCTGATACTGGCCGGCGATGTTCGGGTTGTCGTCGGTGTTCAGCTTGACGAATTTCGCCTTGCCGCTGTTCGCCGCGGCGACCTTCTCAACGACCGGCGAAAGCATCTTGCACGGGCCGCACCACGGGGCCCAAAAGTCGACGAGTACCGGCTGCTTACTACCGAGGACCTCGTCCTGAAAATTCGTCTGACCGACGTCTGCTAAAGCGCTCATAAAATGTAGATTCTTGCCTCCGGGCATATCAACCCTTGGCCGACGCCCCAAGGTTGCGCCGCCCCGCCCCGAATGAACCCGGGCATGGCGACCGAGAAAAGCTGGCTGGTTCCCGACGTATTCGGACGAGCCGCGTTCATCCGCACGATGTCGATCGAACTGGTGGACTACGGGGCGGGCTGGTGCGAAACCAAGCAGAACGTGCTCGCCGAACACCGGCAGCAGCACGGTTTCGCGCACGCCGGCGTCGTCATGACGTTGGCCGATCATACCTGCGGCGGCGCTGCGGTCTCCATCGTCCGTGACGACCAAGACGTCATCACCGTCGAGAACAAAACGTCGTTCATGCGCCCCGCTGCGGGAGACGTACTCTATTCGCGCGCGACCGTGCTGCGCGCCGGCAAATCGCTGATCTTCGTCGAAGCCGAGGTCAGCGCGCAGCGCGGCGATGAGCGCGTGCTCGTCGCGAAAACATCGAGCACACTCGCGGTCATCCCGCGAGACGGAGGAGCAGCGTGAACGAGAGCTTAGACGTCGCGTCGACCGTCGGCGCGCTCGCGGTACACGTCGATGCGCGAGATTGGGATGCGCTGCTCGCGCTTTTCGCGCCGCGGGTTCGCGTCGATTACACCTCGCTGTTCGGCGGCGACGCGCAAGTCACGCAGCGCGAAGCGTTGATCGCGCTGTGGCGCGGTCTGCTTCCAGGTTTCACCCACACGACGCACGTCATCGGCGTGCCGGCGATCGTCGTTGCCGGGCAGACGGCCTCGGTGCGCGCATCGGTGGTGGCATGGCACTTCGTTCGCGAACCCGAGCTCGCCGGAAACGACCTTTGGCTCGTCGGTGGCGCTTACGAGATGACGCTGCAGCGGATCGGCGGCGTGTGGCGCATCACGGAACTTACGCTCGCTCGCGCCTGGCAGCACGGGAATCTCGAACTCCCGAAGGTTGCCGCCGCGCGAGCGACAGCAACCTCCAGCAGTCCTTAAGCCTCGGGCTCGCCTTCGCCGACGATATCGGTCACTTGCTCGGCTTGTTTGCCGAGGTTCGTAATCGCGATCACTTCGTCGCCTTCGCCGAGACGCTGTAGCCGCACGCCCTTGGTCGAGCGCCCGGCCCGGCGAATGTCGGCGACCTTCAAGCGAATCACTTGATTGCCGCTGGTGATCATCAAGATCTCGTCGTCCGGCGCGACCATGATCTGATCGAGCACTTGGCCGATGTCTTCGCGCTCGCGTGCAAACGCCTTGACGCCCTTGCCGCCGCGGGAGGTGTGACGATAGTCCTCGATCGGCGTACGCTTGCCGAAGGCTTGTGAGGTCACGAGCAAGACCTCTTTACGCTCGTCTTCGATCACGTCCATCGCGACGATCGTGTCGCCCTCGTCGAGCGTCATCGCTTTGACGCCGCGCGCATTGCGGCCCATTGGCCGCACGTCCTTCTCGTTGAAGTGCACGGCCATACCCGCCGAGGAGGCGAGGATGATATCGCGCGTGCCGTTCGAGAGATCGACCGCGAGCAATTCGTCGCCGTCATCGAGGTTGATTGCGTTGAGTCCGTTGCGGCGGACGTTGGCAAACTCCGAGAGCGGCGTCTTCTTGATCACGCCCTTGTTGGTGACCATCACCATGTAGCGTCCTTCGGCGAACTCGTGAATCGGGAAGACCGCCGTGACCTCTTCACCCGGCGGCAGCGTGAGGAGATTGACTAACGCCGTGCCGCGCGCGGTACGGGTGGTATCGGGGATCTCGTAGCCGCGTAGACGATACGCACGGCCCTTGTTGGTGAAGAAGAGCACGTGGTCGTGCGTCTTGGTCACGAAGAAGTTTCGCACCACGTCCTCGCGCTTGAGGTTGGCGATACCGGTGACGCCGCGACCGCCTCGATTTTGGGTCCGGAAGGTGTCGATGCCGACGCGTTTGATGTAGCCGCCGACCGTATAGGTCACGACGACATCAACATTGGGGACGAGCTGTTCCATCGAAATCTCGTCCTCGGCCGGCTGCACGTCGGTGCGCCGATCGTCGCCGTACTTTTGCTTGATATCGAGCGTCTCGCTCTTGACGATCTGCGCGATACGGCGCTCGCTACGCAAGATTTCCTGCAGCTCGGCGATCGTTTTGATCAACTCGGCGTACTCGTCTTCGATCTTCTGACGTTCCAGCCCGACCAGCGCGCGTAGGCGCATGTCGACGATGGCCTGCGATTGGATATCGGTGAGACCGAAGCGCGCCGACAGCTTGGTCTTGGCTTCGTCGGTCGTCTGGCTGCCGCGCACGATCTCGATGACCTCATCGATGTTGTCGAGCGCGATGCGATAGCCTTCGAGCAGATGCGCACGCTCTTCGGCTTTGCGCAGATCGTAGCGCGTGCGCCGCGTGATGACGTCTTTGCGGTGACGTATGAAATGCTCGAGCAGCTGCTTGAGGTTGAGCACCTGCGGTTCGAGCGCGACCGTCCCATCGGCGCGCTGCTCGCCAACCGGCACCAGCGCCAGCATGTTGAAACCAAAGCTCGACTGTAACGGCGTGTGCTTGAAAAGTTGATTGAGCACGACTTTGGGCGTCGCGCTCTTTTGCAGCTCGACGACGACCTTCATGCCCTTGCGGTTGGAAAGATCGTCGAGGCGCGCGATACCCTGAATGCGCTTCTCTTGATGCGCTTCGGCGATCGCTTCGACGATGCGGCTCTTGTAGACCTGATACGGAATCTCCGTGATCACGATCTTGTGCCGGCCCTTCTCCTCGATGATCTCGGCGGTCCCACGCATCGTGATCGAGCCGCGTCCGGTGCGATATGCCTCGCGAATCGCTTCGTGTCCGAGAATCGCACCGCCGGTCGGGAAGTCCGGGCCTTTGACGATCGCCGCTAGATCGTCATCGCTTGCGTTGGGGTCATCGACCAGCAGCGCAATCGCGTCGGCAATCTCGTTGAGGTTGTGCGGGGGAATGTTGGTCGCCATGCCGACGGCAATGCCGCTCGAACCATTGAGTAAGAGCTGCGGTAGGCGGCCGGGCAGCACGCTTGGCTCGGTTCCCTGATTGTCGAAGTTAGCAACGAACGGAACCGTCTCTTTTTCCATGTCGGCGAGCACTTCGAGCGCGAGGCGCGCGAGGCGCGCTTCGGTGTAGCGATAGGCCGCGGGCGAATCGGGATCGATCGAGCCAAAGTTGCCGTGCCCGTCAACCAGCGGATAGCGCAGGGTGAAGTCCTGAGCCATGCGGACGAGCGCGTCGTAGACGGAACTATCGCCGTGCGGGTGATAGCTCTTGAGCACCTCGCCGATGATACCGGCGCACTTGCGGTGCTGCTTGGTAGGATCGAAGCCCATGTCGCGCATTGCGTAGAGGATGCGCCGCTGCACCGGCTTGAGGCCGTCTCGAACGTCAGGCAGCGCCCGCGAGGCGATGACCGACATAGCGTACGAGAGATAGCTCTCCCGCATTTCGTCTTCGACGTTAACGTGTTGAATAATATCGTTGTGCATTAATTAAAAAAGCGCCGACTACGCGGCGTGGGATCCCTTTCTTCTCTCGAAGGTTTCTTCTTTAATATATTCGCGTTCTACGGTGGGTCTTCCCACACCGGGATGCCCTCGTCATCGACCCCCTCGACCGCGAGATCGTCGAACGAAATCGCGCCGGCCGGCAGCGGTGACGGCCCGGGTTCGGCGGCAAAGGCGTCGGCCTCGCTAAAGGCCGAGGCTTCGGCGAATGCCGGATCGTCGAGCGGCTCGGGGGCATCGAAGTTGACCGCCGGGCGCGGCGCCGACGACGGCGGCGGCGGCGGTGCCGGCATGTTTGCAAACGGCTCCGGCGGCTCAGGCGCGCGCTTCGCTTGAACGCTGGTGCCGATCCGCGCCTTCGCGGCTTTGGCCGCGGTGGCGATCAGCGCAAGATGATCCTGGACGGACTGCTGCAGCTCCGCTTCGAAATCGCCGGTCGACATGTCCGAAAGGTTCGCCATCCCGACGCGACAGACTTTCCCGACGCAGGCCGCCTTCGAATCCTTCGCTGCGGAATTTTCGCGCACGCTCGGACCCGGCGACGTGGTCGCGCTTTCCGGCGAATTGGGATCGGGCAAGACGACCTTCGTGGCTGCGGCGGTGCGCGCACGCCACGGCGAGGACCAGACAACCAGCCCGACATTCACCTTTTGGCATCGGTACGGCGGCGATCCGCCGATCGACCACCTCGATTTATATCGCGTCGAGGATCCCACCGAGCTGCACGAGTTGGGGCTCGAAGATGCATTCGACGGTACCGCCATCGCGTTCGTCGAGTGGTGGACGCACGCGCCATCGCTCCTGCCGGCGCAGCGCTATGAAGTCACGATTGCCGGCTCGGGCGATGCGCCGCGCACGGTTGAAGTGAAGCCGCCGTTGTGATTGTCCTCGGGTTAGATGGGGCGCTGGGCGGCTTTTCCGCGGCGCTCGCGCGCGACGGCTCGGTCGTCGCGACGCGCGCACTGAGCGGCAACGTCGCGCTCGAAGGGGGCCTTGGCGCACTGCAATCGCTGCTGAGCGAAGCGCGCGTAGCGCCGCGCACGCTGGATCGACTCGCGGTCGGCGTAGGACCGGGCGGATTTACCGGCCTGCGGATTACGATCGCGTACGCAAAGTCGCTTGCCCAGGCTTGGGAGCGACCACTTGTGCCGGTGTCATCGTTCGACGCACTCGAGCTGGGTTGGGAATTACCGCGCGTACTTACCGTCGTAGTTGGGCGAACCGGGGTGATTTCCGCACGGTACCGGAGCGCGGAAGCAAGCAAGCGCGCGTCGGGCCGCATCGAGGACGTCTTGGGCGAGGTGCTGGCCGGCGTCGCGCCCGGCGAACTGAATGTCGTCGGCGCGTCGGAGGACGTGTCCTGCGCCCTCGCCGAAGCCGGATGGACTGTGAAAGCACTCGCGCCGCTCGTGACGCCGCCAGCCGCAGCCGTCGCGCTGTTGGGCACCGATGCGCGTCCCGCCGCAAGTGCGCATGAAGTGCGCGCCGATTATGGCGAACTTCCCGCGGCGAAAGTTCCGCGATTTTCTGCGACGCCACGACGCTCATGAAAGCCGAACTTTCGCACGTTTCGTCGGATCGGCCTGAAGCGCTCGAGATTTCGCCTATGGGGCATGCCGACATCACCGACGTGCTCGCCATCGAACGCGCTTCCTTTGTCACGACCTGGCCGTCCGACGCCTTCTACAACGAATTGCACACGAATAAGCTGGCGCACTACTACGTCGGACGCGTCGACGGCAAAATCGTAGCCTATGGCGGGATCTGGGTGATCTTCGAGGATTCGCACATCACGACCATCGCGGTGGCTCCCGCAATGCGTGGCCGGCGCTACGGCGAAACCCTTCTCCTCTATCTACTAAACGAGGCGATCGAACGGGGCGCTTCGTGGATGACGCTCGAAGTACGCGAGAGCAACGTCGGCGCGCAGCAACTCTACAGAAAGTACGGCTTCACCACGGTGACGACACGCAAGGGGTACTACTCCGACAACAACGAGAACGCGCTTGTCATGTGGGCAGGCAACCTCAAGGGCGAACTTTTCCGCGCGCGCCTCGAAGCGCTGCGCGCGCGTCTGGCATAACGCGTTGTTAGCGTCACTCGAAGGGATGTACCTGGGCGAACCCGTCGATACCGCAAGCCTGTCGCTTGGTAAGCCGCAAACCGTCGTGTTCCGTCAGCTGCCGGGATATCAGTGGCACCTTTCCACCGGGCTCGTGATTACCGTCATCACCGGGCCGAACGGCGGCATCAAGCTCATCGACGAGACGGCAGCGCCCGCGGATCAGCCGCTTGGGCTCGCAACCGAGGATTCACGTGAATTCGGTTTCACTTTCAACCAGGGTTCGCACACGACTTTGGATCTCGATGCCCCCTCATTGGCGTGTAAAGGTGCCTTTGGCGCGGATTGCTGGGCATATCAATACAGCAACGCGGTGATCATGCGCTTCGATTTTGCCGGCAGCGACCCCACCGCCGGCGGCGTGCTTCGGGAAGTCACGCTGGCGGACGGAGCGCTCTTGCAACAACTCCACTTCGATTCGTGAGCTATGCCGAACTTGCGCGTGCTGTGCGTGCACACTTGGACCAGGATCATCGCTACCACCACTGCGTGCGTGTTGCGCGTAGCGCCGACATTCTCGCACAGATTCACGGCGTCGCGCCGCACAAGGCGCGGCTGGCGTCAATGCTCCACGATCTCGCGCGACTCTATTCGAACGAGCGCCTCATGAACGAGTGCGAACGGCGCGAACTACCGATCGACGACTTCGAGCGGCGCAATCCGATCGTGTTGCACGCCCCGCTCGGTGCCGCGCTGGCGCGCGAAAAATTTGGCGTCGAAGATCCCGAGGTGCTCTCGGCCATCGCCAAACACACGCTTGGTGCCGAAGCGATGTCGTCGCTCGACTGCGTTGTGTACCTCGCGGATGCGCTCGAACCCGGCCGCGACTTTGCCAACCGCGAAAAAATTTGGGAACTGGCGCGCGTTGATTTACGGACGGCGATGTCGGCCGCGATTGCTGACAGCTTCGTCTATCTCGCGTCGCTCGGGCGCGAGCCCGCGCCGCAGACGCTCGCCATGGCGCGCGTGTTCGATTCATCCATCTCACAGGGAGTCTCACCATCGCTGAATTGATCGACGTCGTACGCGACGCCGCGCTCGAAAAGAAGGGCGAAGATTTTGTCGCCATCGATGTGGCCGGACGGACGATTCTCGCCGACACCTTTGCCTTAGTCACCGGCCGTTCGAAAATCCAGACCCGCGCCATCGCCGATGCGATCGTCGAGCGCTGCGAGGTCGATGGCCTTACGGTGCGGCGCGTCGAGGGATATTCCGACGGCACG
Organism: Candidatus Acidiferrum sp.; assembly: GCA_035486535.1. Taxonomy (GTDB): domain Bacteria; phylum Vulcanimicrobiota; class Vulcanimicrobiia; order Vulcanimicrobiales; family Vulcanimicrobiaceae; genus Aquilonibacter. Next base: position 1,039 of record DATHMY010000206.1, on the reverse strand, counting down.
TGGATTTTGCTCGACCTCGGTAACGTGATCGTGAACGTTTTTACGCCCGATCAACGCCAGTTCTACAACCTCGAGCGGCTCTGGAGCGAAGTCGAGAAGCGGCAGGCGCAGGGCTCGTGAGCAACCGCGTAAGGGTCAACCACGAGACCAAGGCTCGCCGGGCGCGCCGGGAGTGGTGGAAGCGCGCCTTCATTTGGGCCTTCATCGTGCTCTTTGCCTTCAGCGTCGCCGGCGGCGTCATCGCGATGAGCGTCGCCCGGTGAAACCCCAGGGCTGCAGACCAGATAGTAGGAACCGGAGGACGCAAGAACCGTCATGACTCGTTTTGGATCGTTCGCCGCCCTGTTGCTCGCCGTGCTGGCAAGCGCGCTGCCGGCTCTTGCCGCCGCGCCCATTCAGGACGGCGCGGGCATGTTCAGCACAGCAACCGTTTCGCAACTCGATCAACAGGTCAGCGACTTCACCGCGCAAACGGGCAAGCAGATCGTCGTGGTTACCGTGCCGTCGTTGAACCGCAAGCCGCTCGACGACGCCGCTGAGGCGGTCTTCCAGCAGCAAAACGTCAACGGCGTGCTGATCTTCATCGCGAAGGACGATCGCAAGGATATCTTGCTGCCTGACAAGGCGACGGCGCAATTCTTCCCCGAGCCGACGATCGTGTCGATTCGTCAGTCGATGGAAGGGCAATTCAAAGCTGAGGATTATGACGGCGGCATTACCACTGCGGTCACCGGCATTCTGAATGTATTTCGCGCGCACTTGAACACCGCGCCGAATAATGGCCCTGCCGCGAACAATGCTCCGGCCGTTCCTCAAACGTACTATCCGGCTCGCCGGCATTCATCAGGAGTTCCCGTGTTTACCATCATCATTTTCGCAGTTCTCGGCTATCTGATCTTGCGCTCGATCCTGCGTGCGATGTCGGGACCACGCTACTATGGCGGCGGTCCTGGCTACGGCCAAGGACCGGGACCCGGCGCACCGGGCGGCCCGGGCTACGGCGGTCCGGGATACGGCGGGTATGGCGGTCCGGGCTACT
>DATHMY010000205.1:0-8236 GCA_035486535.1 Candidatus Acidiferrum sp. | reverse complement strand
TCATCGCCGACGCCAAAACGTGAACGCGTGCCGAAAGTAAGCCGAAGCAGCCGATCGTCTTTGCGTGCCTTCACAGCGAGCAGCGTGCTTCCACGTAGCGCCGCGCCTGCCGCGCGAATGAATCCCGGCTCAACTTCGATCGGCAACTCGAGCCCCTCTTCGACCGTGAGCATCGGAGGTGTTCCGAAGACGTCGATGCACAGCGCAAACTCGCTGCCGCGAGACCAAAGGACGACAGCTGTGCGGCCGTCAGGAAGTCGCCCAACGTCGCGCACGCGCGATCCGGTAAAGCGTGCGTCGAGTTCAGCGGCGAGCCGCGCGATGAGCTCAGGACTAGTGCGCAGACTCGCCACCGATGCTCCGCTTAGATGCGCGCTTCGAGTTGAACTTCGACGCCGCCGATCCAACCGGCGACGAGGTTGTAAATCGCGCCGATGATCAAACCCTCGATGAAGCCGGCGATGAAAGCGCCGACGCCATAGATGATCGGGAAGAGCACGATCCCCAGAATCCCATAGTTGGGGACGTACCCGCTGGGCATCATCGATGCAATCGCACCGCTGAAGAGGCCGAAGAGAAGTCCGATGATAACGCCGATGACGGCGCAAATAATGCCGTACATCAATCCAAGTTGGACGACGTTGAACGAGCGGACCCGCGTGGTGGTGCCGACCATGATGACCGTCCTTCCGAGCAGAGAGGCCTACCCTGGCATAATCGCTACCGAGGCGGCCAGGCCCCGCAGCTGCTCCCCGGGAAATCGAATCGCCCTCATGAGAACCAGGTGTCCGCCCCGTTGGGTTGGAACTGATGGGGCTTTGCCTTCAGAGGAGTTGGCGTGATCACCGGCCCGGGGCTGCTGTTCGTCGTGTCCGGCCCGTCAGGGGCCGGCAAAGATACCCTGGTCGATGCGTTACGCGAGCGCATGCCCCGCATACGCTACTCCGTTTCGGCCACCACCCGGCCTCCACGGCCCGGCGAGACTGAGGGCGAGCATTACTTCTTTGTGACCCGCCCGGTCTTCGAAAAGCGGCGCGCCGCCGGTGGGTTCTTGGAGTCGCGCGAGTACAACGAGAACCTGTATGGAACTCCGCGCGACTTTATGGAGTCAACCCTTGCACAGGGCTACGACGTCATCATGAAGCCCGAAGTCAACGGGGCCTTAGCGGTGAAGGCGGCCTACCCCGACGCGGTCCTGATCTTCCTCGTGCCGGACCGCTTCTCGCAGTTGCGCGAACGACTGCTCGCGCGGCGGACGGAAACGAATGAGGAAATTGCGCGCCGGCTCGAGATCGCGCATCAAGAGATGAAGTATATCCGGCAATTTGATTACATTGTAATCAACGAACAAGGAAAACCGGAGCAGGCCACCGCCGATTTGCAAGCGATCGTTCAAGCGGAACGATTCCGGATTCATCGGTATAGCGACGATTCGCTTGCGGACGTCGAACAGAACTAGCTAGTAAAGGAACCAAGGGAAACCCATCGTGAGTAAGACCGTTTTCGGCGACCTAGACGCGTTGCTCAAGCACGCGGACTCAAAGTTCAGCCTCGTCAACATCGTCACCAAGCGCGCACGCCAGCTCAACAATTGGGTGCGCATCCAGCAGATGCCCTTCGCCGACCGCCGCGAATTTTTCGCAAGCGAACCGCTGGTCGATCAAGATGACATCAATCCCAACAAGCCGGTGTCGATCGCGCTCGACGAGATCGCCGAGGGCGTCATCGGCTATCACCGCACCAAAGAGGGAATCAAATAATTGCCCTCGTCTGCCAGGCCACCGCTTGCCCCGAAGGGGCAAACGTTATGGATTCAGCGGAGCTGAATCCATGTGTGGCATCGTTGGATACATAGGCGAGCGCGATAGCGTTCCGATCATTCTCGATTCGCTGGCGCGATTGGAGTATCGCGGTTATGACAGCGCCGGAATCGCGGTGATCGACGCCGATGGAAACCTGACCGGGAGCAAGGCCGAGGGGAAGCTTTCGCGCCTCGCTGACCGATTGCGGAATGGCCACGCGCTGCACGGCAAGGTCGGCCTTGGACACACTCGTTGGGCCACCCACGGTCGCCCCAACGACGCCAACGCTCACCCGCACATGGATTGCAGCGGGCGTATTGCGGTGGTCCACAACGGCATCATCGAAAACTATGCGTCGCTGCGTACGAAGCTCATCGAACTGGGTCACGTGTTTCGTAGCGAGACCGATACCGAGGTGTTGGCCCATCTCATCGAAATGCACAACACTGGTGACCTCGAGCTAGCACTGCGCAAGACGCTCGCCGAGGTACGCGGCGCCTATGCCCTGGGGGTAATTTCGAGCGACGACCCGACGCAGCTGATCTTTGCGCGGAACGGCGCTAGCCCGCTCGTGATCGGTATCGGCGAAGGCGAGATGTACGTCGCTTCCGATACACCGGCGATTCTGCCGTACACCCGGCGTGAGATCATTTTACAGGAAGGCGAGATGGCGGTCGTCGACCGCAACGGTTACCGTCTGATGAGCTACGACGGCACACCGCTGGTCCGCGACGTGATCAACGTTACGTGGGATGCCGCCTCCGCCGAGAAGAGCGGCTACAAGCACTTCATGCTCAAAGAGATCTTCGAAGAACCCGATGTCATCAAAGAAACGCTGGCCGGACGTATTGACGATGATGCGCAGGTCGACCTGAGCGGCGAGATCGGCGGCATCAACGCCCAGCGTTTGCAAGAGATTTCAAAGATCGCGATTACCGGTTGCGGCACGGCCTATCACGCGGGTATGGTCGGGATGTACCTACTGCGTTCGCTCGTTAAATTGCCGGTCGAAATGGAGCTCGCGAGCGAGTTCCGCTACGGCGATCCGGTGATCGATCCAACGGCGCTCGTCATCGCGATGTCGCAATCGGGTGAAACCGCCGACACGATTGAGGCGGTGCGCATCGCTCAGGGCGCCGGCAGTTCGATTCTGGGCATTTGCAACGTTGTTGGCTCGCACTTGACGCGCATTGCCGACGGGACACTCTTTACCCGCGGTGGTCCCGAGATCGGCGTCGCCGCTACCAAGACGTACGTTTCGCAGGTGACGGCAATGACGCTCTTCGCGTTGTACCTCGCCAGCGTGCGCGGGACAGTCGAGCCACGACGCCTAGCGGAGATCGCCGAGAACACGAAGTTGCTCCCGGCCAGCGTCGACGTCGTGCTCGACACGTCGAATCGTATTCGCGAAGTGGCGCGCAAGATCCGCAAGATGCGCAGCTGTCTCTTCATCGGACGCTACATTAACTACCCGACCGCGCTCGAAGGCGCCCTCAAGCTCAAAGAGATCAGTTACATCCACGCCGAGGGCTACGCCGCCGGCGAGATGAAGCACGGCCCGATCGCGCTGCTCGACACCGAGACGCCGGTAATCGGGGTGATGACCGATGGCCGCGTGCGTGAGAAGATCCTCTCGAACCTCATGGAGTCCAAAGCGCGCGAAGCGCCGATCATCCTGGTCGCGAACTATGGTGATAAAGAAGCCGAGGCGGTCGCCGACCACGTGTTCTGGGTTCCGAAGGTGGACGAGTTGCTATCGCCGATCGTCAACGTGATCCCGCTGCAGTTGCTTGCTTATCACATTGCGGACATCGAGGGCAAAGACGTCGATCAGCCACGGAACCTCGCCAAGACGGTGACCGTCGAATAGCGGTATACTGCCGCTATGCAAGTTGATCTCGGCAACGATCCGGTAGCGCGCCTCGCTGAACTGCTCCGCGACGCGGAGAGCGCGCACGGGATCTACGAAAAAAGCCTCGGCCACCGCGACGACGATTGGCCGGATTGGTACGCGCGCCACATCTACGACCGCCTTACTATTTCTCCGCCTTGACGGGGTCCGCGGGCGGAATGCCCGCGCGGGGTGCCAAAGAGAGCCGCGTATGACGCGAAGCGACGGGCGACGACCCGACCAATTGCGCCCGATTACGATCGAAACCGGTTACCTCAAATACGCCGAAGGCAGCGCGCTTATTAGCGTGGGGAACACCCGTGTACTGTGTGCCGCCACGATCGAGGACCGCGTTCCGGGCTGGCTCAAAGGCAAGGGCCTCGGCTGGGTCAGTGCTGAGTACGCGATGTTGCCGCGCGCGACGCACGAGCGTACGCAGCGCGAGGCCGCCAGAGGCCGCATCGGCGGACGCACGCACGAGATACAACGGATCATCGGCCGCGCGTTGCGCGCCGTCACCGATACGGTCAAGCTCGGCGAGCGGACCGTGTGGATCGACTGCGATGTACTGCAGGCCGACGGTGGTACGCGCACGGCTTCGGTAACCGGCGCATACATCGCGCTGGCGCTCGCACTTCGCGCGATTCCCGAGTTCGCCGGCGCGAAGTGGCCGCTCACCGGGATGGTGGCCGCAACCAGCGTTGGTATCGTCAACGGCCTGCCGATGCTCGATCTCGCCTATGACGAGGATTCGAGCGCGCAGACCGATATGAACGTCTTCATGACCGATGCCGGTAAGTTCGTCGAGCTGCAAGGGACGGCTGAGGCAGCGCCGTTCGACCGGACGGAACTCGACGGGCTCCTAGCGCTAGCCGAGCGCGGGATCGGTGAGATCTTCGAGCGGCAACGCGAAGCGATCGGAACCCCGGCGCGTGCCTGACGATCGTGTCGCGGCGCTTATCGCCCACGTGGGAAACTTTCACATCACCGATCGCACCATGCGCAAGGCGCAAGACGCGGCCGAAGCGGCACTTACGGCGGGTTCACTCGACGCGCGGCAGCGCGATGACTACGTTGCTGCGGTGCGGCGCTACTTCGTCGGGTTTGAACGCGAGGCTCGCACGCATCTTCGCGACGTCGATCGCCGGCTTGAAGCGCTCAACCAATTCCAATTCAACTTGACTGCCGAGCGCGGCGTCGCCGTTAAGCGGATCGAGGCGACCCAGGCAGTACTCGGTGAGCTCGCGATCATTGGAGCGAGCGGCTCATGAAGGTGCTCGATCGGGTCGGCCGCGCGACGATCGGTTTCTTCGAATACGCCGGGGGCATCGTGGTGCTCGGCGGCGAGTCGCTGGGATTCCTGGGCCACTTGCGCATTCGTTTCATCGAGACGATCAATCAGTGTTATTTTCTCGGCTTTCAGTCGCTATCGATCGTGTTCTTGACCTCGCTCTTCACCGGCATGGTCATCTCGCTCGAATCGGCCGTACAAGCCGTCCAGTACGGTTTTGCCAGCGTCGTCGGCGGCGCTGTTGCCTACAGTTCGGTGCGCGAACTCGGTCCGATGCTCACTGCGGTCGTCGTGGCGGGACGCGCCGGAGCGGCGATCGCCGCTGAGCTCGGTTCAATGACCGTGACCGAGCAAATCGACGCGTTGACCTCGATGGGCTTGGAGATCCCACGATTCCTCGTGCTCCCCCGGCTTCTCGCGATGCTGGTGATGCTGCCGCTGCTCACGATTGTCGCCGATGTCGTTTCGATCGGCGGCGGGATGTGGATTGCGCAGACCTACGCCCATATCTCGCCCGATACGTTCCTTACCTCGGCGCGTCAGGCCGTCGGTTTCGAGGACGTGGTGAAGGGCCTGATCAAGTCGCTCGTGTTCGCCGCAATCATTGCACTCGTCGGGGCCTACCAGGGATTGTCGACGCGCGGCGGCGCGGCCGGTGTCGGCGCCGCCACGACCGGAGCGGTCGTGATCTCGATCATCTCAATCTTCGTCTCGAACTTCATCCTCTCGTTCGTCCTCTTCGGCGCGCACTAACATGCCCGACGTTATCGCACGATTAGACGATGTAACGCTCGCCTACGGCGACAAGGTGATCCTCAAGAACTGCAGTCTCGACGTGATCGAAGGAGCGATCACGTGCATCATTGGGCTTTCGGGCGCCGGCAAATCGACGATCCTGCGCCTACTCGATGGCCTGAGCAAGCCCAATGACGGGCACGTGTACGTCCGCAACATCGACATCTGCCACATTCCCGAGCACGAGTTGAACGACGTCCGGCGCAGCATCAGCCTTTCGTTCCAGTTTGCCGCCCTGCTCGACAGCTTGACCGTCGGTGAAAACGTTGCGCTGCCGCTGCGCGAGCACACGCATGATACCGATGCCGACATTCGCAAGACGGTCGAAGATGCGCTCGATTCCGTCGGCCTGAGTCACACGTTTAACAGCCTGCCGAGCGAGCTTTCAGGCGGCATGCTCAAGCGCGCCGGGTTTGCACGCGCGATCGTCACACGCCCCGAACTCATCCTCTACGACGAACCGACGACGGGCCTCGATCCCATCGTGACCCACCTGATCACCGATACGATCGTCCGTCTACGGCAGAAACTCGGCGGCACGGCCGTGGTCATCTCGCACGACCTGCAATCGATCTACATGATGGCCGACTATGTAGCGATGCTCTTCGAAGGCGCGGTCATCGCCTTCGGCACCGTCGATGAAATCAAGCAGTCTCTGAATCCTATCGTCCAGCAATTCATCGCAGGCTCCGAGGTGGGGCCGATACCCATATGATGCGAAGGCCATCTGGGCTCTACCTCGGGGCCACTCGCGATTTTCGCTTCCCGCGAAAATCGCTGCTGCACTTCTCGCGCCTCTCGCCCTCCGTGGCTCCGGCGCTCGTACGTAGCCCCCTTGGCAAAGCCCAGAATGGCCTTCGCAGCAGAGGCTCTCGGCTGGAAATGAAAAAGAGGGGAGTTAATGAGTAGGCAGGCACAGGTTGGGGCGTTCGCATTGCTTGCGCTATTGCTATTGTTCGGCGTGTTCTATGTGATTACCGATTTTGGAACGCGGCACACCGGATACCGGATCGGCGTGCACTTTGTGTCTGCGGCGGGCTTGCACTCGGGTGCGCTGGTGTACTTTTCCGGCGTGACCGTAGGCACGGTCGATACGATCACCCTGCTGCCCGATAATACGGTCGACGTCATTCTTGCGGTCAATCGCGACGTTGGCATCCCGGTTGCGTCGCGCTTTCTTATTCAAGCGCCGCTCACCGGCGATCCCAGTTTGATCATCGTGCCGCCGCGCCCCGAGCCGGGCGCGCCGCCGCTGCCGATGCTCGCACGCGAAGTGTTGCCGATCCCGGACCAGCCGCAGGGAACCAATACGGCGACGATTGCCGATCTGCTCGAGCAGGGCCAAGGTGAAGTGGTCAAGCTCGACGCCATGCTCAGCGAACTGGAGAAGCGCGAGCCCAAGCTGCTCGACACCTTGCAGTCGACGCTGACCAATGCCAACGAGTTGACGGCTTCGATGAAGAACGACTTGGGCACGCTGTCGAGCCAGCTGCAGACCAGCCTCTCGCAGGCGAGTGCGAATATCGTCGCGCTCACCGGCACGCTCAACGACACGACGCAGCTCAACTCCAAGAAGATCAGCGACATCGTGACCAACTTCGACCAAACCTCACACGCGCTCAATGCGTCGATGGCGTCGCTGCAATCGATGGTGACGGATCCCAAGCTCAAGAGCAACGTGCTCGAAACGACTCAGAACATCGCGGACACGACGAAGAACATCGCCGACCTCACCCACGACCTGCGTAACGTGACCAGCGATCCGCAGACGCAGGCCCAGGTCAAGAACACGATCGCCAATCTCGACGCCACGTTGCAGCGTGCAAACTCACTTCTGGGATCCTTCGGCGGCACAAGCAGCGTTTACGGCATTGACGCAAACGCGACGCCCTATCCGATCCCAACCTTCTCGGCGTCACCGATACAGGGTGTACCGCCGCTGCAGGGCTCGGCGCCACCGACCACACAGCAGGCGCCGACTACGGCGCACGCGCCGGCTACCGCGGAATCACTCCACCTGCAAAATCGTCTTGCCGGCATTGCAAGCAGCTTGATTTCGATTCAGCTACGGATGAGCGAGCTCTCGACGCAGACGGTTTGCTGTCCGAACCCGCTCTACACTGCCGATCGCGGGCCGCAGAGCGATCTCAATGCGGTCATCCTGCCGCACAACGCGACCAGCTTACTGGTAGGCGCGAACGACATCGGCTACAACACCACCGCAAACGTCGCCTTGCTGCAGTCGCTCTCGCCGACCGTACGCATCGGCGGCGGTGTCTTATATTCACAACTCGGCTTCTTGGGCGCATATAACAGTGGCGTCTTCGGTTTCGATGCCAAGATCTACAATCCGCAGCGACCCGAGATCGATGCCTACGGTAACATCCACATCGCGAAGAACTGGGAGCTGTTCATCGGAGAGCGCGCGCTGAACCACGCCGAGCGCCGGTTTACCTA
>DATHMY010000204.1:0-3100 GCA_035486535.1 Candidatus Acidiferrum sp. | reverse complement strand
CCGACGCGGCAAAGATTATCGCGACCGAGATCGTTCCGGCCTACGACGGCATCGTTGCGTATCTCAAAGGTCCCTACCGCGTTGGGGCGCCAAGCGGCGTCGGGCTCTCGCAGTATCCGGGTGGCCGCGCGTACTATCAATACCTGATCTTCCAGAGTACGACGCTGACCACGACACCCGAGGCTCTGCACGCGAACGGTCTGCGCGAAGTCGCAAAACTGAACGCGCAGATCGACGCGATACGCAAACAGCTCAAGTTCGCCGGGAACCTGACCGCGTTCAAGCACTATCTCGCAACCGACAAGCAGTTCTTCCCGCCGACGACGCAGGCGTTCGGCGACCGGCTCGAGATGTACGTGCAGCGCTCGGCGGCCGCGGCGCCGCGCTTCTTTTCGAAGATGCCCAAGACGCCGTACGGCGTCGAGCCGCTTCCCAAGGCGCTAGCTGGTGCGCAGACCTTCGGGTACTACGATGCGGCGACGGCGGCGCGCCGCAAGGGGCGCTACCTGTACAACGCGTGGCATCCGGAGCGTACGTCGTGGCTCGGCGCCGGCGCATTGATCTGTCACGAATTGATTCCCGGCCATCACTTCCAGATCGCGTTGCAACAGGAGAACACGTCGTTGCCCAACGTCCGGCACTACGACTTCAGCGAGACTGGTTACGTCGAAGGCTGGGGCGAGTATGCATCACAGCTGTGCTTCGAGATGAATGTCTATCGCACGCCCTACGACAAGCTTGGCCGCATGATGCAGGACCTGATGGTTTCGACGCGACTCGTCGTCGACACCGGCATGAACGCGCTGGGTTGGAGCCGCAAGCGCGCGATGCAATACATGCGCGCGAATCTCACCTTGAGCGACGCGCAGATCGAGAGCGAGTCGCTTCGCTATTCCACGGACCTTCCCGGACAAGCACTCGCCTATAAGACGGGCGAACTCACGATGCTGGCGTTGCGCGATCACGCCAAAGCCGCGTTGGGTAACCGGTTCGACATCCGCCGCTTCCACGAGTGGGTCATCGGCAGTGGTGCAATGACGCTCGACACCTTGCGCGCGCACATCGACTACGAGATCGCGCTCCAGCGTAGCAGAGGACGGTGATGTCGAGAAACCGCTCGCGGTTCCGACAATAGATCATGAAGTACATTTTAATGATGAACACCATGAAGGCAGGGTTCCTCGGGTTCGACTCGTGGTCTCCGGCGGAGATTCAGGCGCATATAGCCTTCATGATTGGTCTCGGCAAGGACCTGAGCGCGCAAGGCGTGCTCGTTAGCGCTGAGGGCCTGGCATTTCCGGACGAAGCCAAAGCCGTTCGCGCGGGCAAGGACGGTGAGCCGATCACGGATGGCGTCTTTCCGGAGTCGAAGGAATTTCTCGCCGGCTTTTGGCTGGTGGAGGTCGAGACGCCCGAGGAGGCCTACGCCATCGCCGCGCGCGTGTCGGCGGCGCCCGGCGCCGGAGGCAAGCCGTTGAACATGCCGATCGAAGTGCGACAGGTGATGAGCGGGCCGCCAGAAGAGTTCGTTTGACGAGGTCGTCGGCGACGCAAACCGAGGACCTTCTGCGCGAACTCACGCCGAAGGTGGTCGGCTCGGTCGCCCGACACTTTGGCGACTTTCACGCCGCGGAAGACGCCGTGCAAGAAGCGCTGCTTGCCGCGGCCGCGCAGTGGCCGGCGCAAGGGATTCCGCAGAACCCGCGCGCGTGGCTCATTCGTGTCGCCTCACGGCGGATGACCGACCAGCAGCGTAGTGAGTCGGCGCGCCGTCGACGCGAGACGCGGGCCTTGCATTTCGGCTACCTGTCGGCGGCGCAGAGCGATGAAGATGCGCAGCAAGACGATTCGCTGTCGTTGCTCTTCATGTGCGCCCATCCGGCGCTGAGCGTATCGTCGGCAATCGCGCTGACGCTGCGAGCCGTCGGCGGACTGACGACGGCGCAAATCGCGAACGCCTTTCTCGTGCCCGAAGCGACGATGGCGCAGCGCATCAGCCGCGCAAAGCAAAGCATCAAGGCGTCGGGATCCCCGTTTTCTTTGCCAAGCGGCGAGGAGTGGAACGCGCGGCTGCGGTCCGTCTTGCACGTGCTGTACTTGATCTTCAACGAAGGCTACGTTACGAGCACCGGCACCCAATTGCAAGCGCTCCAGCTTTCACGCGAAGCGATCCGGCTCACGCGCATGCTCGCGCGCTTACTTCCAGCGAACGGCGACGTGATGGGATTACTCGCCCTCATGCTGCTCAATGACGCGCGACGTCGAGCGCGGACCGGGCACGACGGCGAACTGATTCCGCTTCTGAAGCAGGATCGCAGCCTTTGGGATATGGCGGAGATCTCCGAAGGTGTTGCGCTCGTCTCGGCGGCGCTCTCGAGTGGATCGCTCGGTGTGTATCAGATTCAAGCGGCCATCGCCGCCGTTCACGATGAGGCGCCAAGCGCCGACGAAACTGATTGGCCGCAGATTCTCGCGTTGTACGACGTCCTCAAACGCATCTCGGACAATCCGATGGTGAACCTCAATCGTGCGATTGCGGTGGCCATGGTACACGGGCCGGCCGCCGGTCTCGCATTGCTCGACGAACTCGATACGCAGCCGGCGGTCGTGCACTCTCATCGCCTCGATGCGGTGCGCGCGCACCTTCTCGAGATGGCGGGCGATCGCGCCGGTGCGATCAGCTGCTTCCGTCGCGCGAGCGAACGCACGGGCAACGCTGCTGAACGTAACTATCTCCTCGTGCGCGCCGCAGAACTTGCCGGACCTTAGCGGCTCATGCTGATGTCTGGTTCTTTGCTGAGAGGCTGCTCACCAGATGAAGCGAACGCGCACGTGTATCATGGGCCTACGATGGTTTGCGGCTGCCTCGGCGACATGTGTCCTCGTGATCATCGTTGCACTGCGCCTCTTCCCGTTAGCGCAAGCCGGGCAACATTGGTCCGATCCGCACACGTGGAATGGCCTCGTGCCTCGCGCGGGCGATCACGTTACGATACCAGCCGGCAAGTACATCGTTCTCGACGTTTCGCCCCCAGCGCTCGCGTCCCTGACGGTCTTGGGAACGCTCGTAGTCGCGGACCAGGACGTACGTCTTGAATGC
>DATHMY010000203.1:0-5217 GCA_035486535.1 Candidatus Acidiferrum sp. | reverse complement strand
GTCGGGCGCGAGATCGGCGATCCACTGCTTCGAGAATTCATACCCGGCAAAGACCGGCTTCCAGTACGGCTCGCCCGAACGTCCGTTATCCAGCGCGGCTCCGATGGCCGGGATGTGCGAAGTCGCGACGCCGGCCACGATTCTAGCCATCCTGCCACTCCGATTTGCTGCGATTGCCGTCGATGCGGCGGCCGCCGGCGAGCATCATCTCCGCATACTCCTCCGGAGACTGGCCGGTCATCTTCGCGGCCAGCGCCTGAAATGAGAGACCGTCGGTGGCGCCAAGCTTCGACGTGTAGTAGATGTTGCCGCCGAGTTCGAGCATGCGATTCCAATCGCGTGCGAGGACCGCGTCGCGCTGCTCCGGCGTCATCGGCCAACGCTCGAGATACGCGCGTTCGCCGGCCTTGAAGGCGACGCGGTTTGCTTCTTTCATCAGCGACATGCAGAACATGTTCAAATGATAGCCCTGGCGCGAGCGCTTGGCATCGAAGAGCGTGGTCCCGGGGATATCGTCGAACGGATTCTCGCGCTGCGCCATCATGTGTGTTCGGGCCAGTAGAGTCGCATCGGGTTACGCACGAGCAATTGCTCTTGCAGCGCCTGCGTGGTTGCGATGCGCGGAATGAAGTCGACGAGCGTGCCGTCATCGGGCATATGCGTCGTCATGTTGGGATGTGGCCAATCCGTGCCCCACAGCACGCGGTCGGGATAGCGCTCCACCAGCGCGCGGCCAAACGGCACCACATCGTCGTACGGAGAGCCGATCTTCGAAAGCCGCTCGGGCCCGCTGACTTTCACCCACAGATTCGGATGCTCGTCCATCAGGGCGATAAACCGCTGCCACTGCGGATGCTCGACCCCAAAATCGACGTCGGGGCGCCCCATGTGGTCGATCACGACGGTCGCCGGCAGCGAAGTGATAAACGGGGTGAGGTCTTCGAGTTCCGGGGCTTCGAAGTAGATGACGACGTGCCAGCCGAGCGGGATAATTTTCTCCGCGATTTGCACGTAGTGCTCGCGCGGCGTGGTATCCACCAGGCGCTTCAAAAAGTTGAAGCGTACGCCGCGAACGCCGGCGGCGTGCATCTCTGCGAGCTCCGAGGTGCTCACCTCGGGATCCACCACCGCAATGCCGCGGGCTTTGTCGCCGGCCGTGACCAATGCATCCACCATCGCGCGGTTATCCGAACCATGGCAACTGGCCTGAACGATCACGTTGCGCGCAAAGCCGAGGAAGTCGCGCAGCTCGAAGAGCGCTTCCTTCGGCGCGTCGCCGGGCGTGTATTTGCGCTGCGGCGCGTACGGGAACACGTCACCGGGTCCGAACACGTGGCAGTGCGCGTCGACCGCCCCCGCCGGAGCGACGAACGCCGGACGGGTGGGACTGGGATGGTAACGATTCAGATCGATCACGAGACCGCCGAGCCCAGCCGGCTCTTTAAACGAGGGTAGACGCGTAGCGCGTTGCCTTCATAGACCTTCGTGCGCGTGGCATCGTCGAGCCCGAGTGCCTCGATGTAGCGCTTGGTATCGTCGTAGTTGAAGCCGGTACGCGGATCGATGCCGCGCACGGCGCCGACCATCTCCGAGCCAAACAGGATGTTCTCCGGCGGAATCACCTTGAAGAGCAATTCGATGCCCGGCATGTGATAGACGCAGGTATCGAAGAAAACATTGTTCAGTACCGACTCTTCGAGCGGTGGCCGCTTCATATCTTGCGCGAGCCCGCGATAGCGGCCCCAGTGATACGGCACCGCACCGCCGCCGTGCGGGATGATGAATCGGAGCGTGGGGAAATCGACGAACAGGTCGGCGGAGATGAATTGCATGAACGCGGTCGTATCGGCGTTGATGTAGTGGGCGCCGGTCGCGTGAAAGTTGGGGTTGCAGGACGCGCTCACGTGGACCATCGCCGGCACGTCGAGCTCAACCATCTTTTCGTAGAGTGGATACCAGAATTTGTCGGTGAGCGGCGGCGAATTCCAGTGACCACCCGATGGGTCGGGATTGAGGTTGATGCCGATGAATCCCAGCTCGCTCACGGTGCGTTCGAGTTCTCGAATGCTGGCAGCGAGATCGGCTCCGGGCGACTGCGGGAGCTGTGCTACGCCGACGAAGCTGCGCGGATAGAGTGCACAGACCCGCGCGATCAAATCGTTGCAGGCGCGTGCCCAGGCGATGCTGGTGGCCTCCGTCCCGATATGATGCGCCATCGCCGAAGCGCGCGGCGAAAAGATCGTCATGTCGGTGCCGCGCTCGCGAGAAAATTTCAATTGGGCGTTCTCGAGGCTGCTACGAATCTCGTCGTCGCTGATGCTCGGATCGAGCGGCGACGGCAACGAAGCATCCGCGAGCCCTGCGATCTGCGCTGCACGAAAAGTTTGCAAGCCCTCCGGCGCGGTCGTATAGTGGCCGTGGCAATCGATAATCACAGCGAGCCGTTCCTCCAAACGTCACCGGGAACCAACACGTCGCCGGCCATCAGCGCTCGCGCGGTGCGAAGCAGCGCGGAACGCCGGACGTTCGGTCCGGAAGGACCGGACTCGATATCCATCGAGACGGTGAAGAAGCCGGTCGGGTGCTCGATCTCAAAACTGCGTGAGCCATCGCTGCGGCACGGCACGAACTCGGAAGCGATCGATCCCGGCAGCGCGCATGCGGTCGCGACGCTGACCGCTCCGAATACGCCGATCGCCTTGTGTACTTTGTGCGGAATGAACATGCGGGTGGAGATGTCACCACCGTTCTCGGCTGGTGCGACCAGGCACATCTTGGGCACCGTCTTCTTGGTCACGTCGCCCAAGTTCATGCGCTTCCCGGCTTCCAGGCGTATCGCCTCGACTCGCGCACGCAACGAGCTATCGCCTTCCATTTGCTCCGGCGTTTCGCGGCCGGTCTGACCGAAATCGGAGGCACGCATCACCACCACCGGCATGCCGTTATCGATCAGGGTGACGTCGGTATCCGCGATGACGTCGCGCGCATGTCCGGACGGCAGCAGCGCGCCGCAGCTTCCGCCGGCGACGTCGAGGAAATCGATGTCGATCGGGGCGGCCGTTCCGGGAACACCGTCGATGCGCGCGTCTCCGTCATACCGAACCTGACCGTCGGGCGTCTGAATATGCGCGACCGCAATCGAGGCGGTGTTGACCATATGGATGCGCACGCTCGTGCGCGGCGCGGTTGCGCGAATCAGCCCGCGCTCGATTGCGAACGGTCCGACGCCCGCCAGCATGTTGCCACAGTTTTGCGACGCGTCGACGCGCGCTTCGCCGACGACGACCTGCAAGAAGAGATAGTCGATATCGGCATCCGGCCGGCTCGATGGGCCGACAATCGCGACTTTGCTGGTCAGCGTATCGGCGCCGCCCACTCCGTCGATCTGGCGTGCATCGGGCGAGCCCATCGCCGCGAGCAGCACTGCGTCGCGCACGGCCGTATCATCGGGCAAATCGCTCGCGAGAAAAAATGGACCCTTCGACGTTCCGCCGCGCATCAACGTGCACGGTATGGCGCGCTGCTTCACGCGCGCGAACCTTCGACCAATTTTCGAAGATCGTTGATATCGTATGAGTGCTCGCCGCGCGCGTAGCGTTCACGATTGGTGCTCTCGGTTTCAATGCGCTTGCGCGCCGCAACCAGGACCTCTTCCACGCGTTCGCTCCGAACCGTACAGGCCCCATCGGCATCGAGCACGACCAGATCGCCCGGCGAGATCACCGCGCCGCCGACCGTGACCGCGACATCGAGCGCTCCTGGAATCGCTTTTTTGGCGCCGCGCACCCGGATCCAGCGCGCCCACACCGGCGTCGCCATCGACGAGAGATCTTCGGCGTCGCGAACCGCTGCGTCTACCAAGACGCCTGCTGCGCCAGCCGCGATCATTTGCGTGAGCAAGAGGTCGCCGACGACCGCAACGGCGCGCGGTTCGGGCATCGTGATCACGACGATGTCGCCGCGCTGGATGCGCTCGATCGCTGCGTGCACCATCAAATTGTCGTCTTGCGAGCACGCGACGGTGCGTGCGGGACCGGCGACGCGGCTGTGCGGAACCAGCTGATGCAGTGCAATATCGATGAGGCCTTCTTTGCCCGAAGCTTCGTAAATCGTCGCGACGCCCAGACGCGCGCACGCTTGATAATCGATCATCGCTGCTAAATCACCAGGAGGGAAACAAATCGTTGCCAAAATTGTTGACAATCATGTCGCCGATTTTTCGCGAAATTTCCGACGCTCCTGCACGTGGTCGCTCCGCGTCGGAGATCGCCGAAGCGATTCGGCGCGCGATCGTCTGCGGCGACCTTGCTCCCAATGAACGCTTGGTGGAGCAAGATCTTGCTAAGGATCTCAACACCAATCGCGCGATGATCCGCGCCGCCTTCGCACACCTCGAGCACCAGCGATTGCTCGTTCGCGAACCCAACCGCGGCGTGCGCGTACGAACCTACACGGCGGAAGAAGCCGTGGAAATCCTCGAAGCACGCGCTGCGCTCGAGGGCTTGGTCGCGCGCTGCGCGGCGCGACGCATCGATGGCGGGGGCGAGCGCGAGCTACGCGGTATCGTCGCAGAGATGCGTGCCTGTCATGATTCGAGCGATCTGCTCGCATATTCGCAGCTCAACACGAAGCTCCACCGGACGATTCTCGAGATCGCCGATCATGAGACAGCGGCGCGGTTACTTTCATCGCTGCAGTCGCAGGCCGTACGGTATCAATTTCGCACCGTCCTTCAACCCGGGCGTATCACACGCTCGCTCGCCGAGCACGAAGCCATCGTTGCGGCGATCGCCGCGCACAACGAGGATGACGCGGAGCACACGATGCGCGCGCACATCCGATCGGTCGTTGCGACCGTCCTTGCGATCGGGGGAGACTCGACGACCCTCCAGGCGATATAAGATGGCGGCGGACGACGTCATTACCGCGACGAGCGTAACCAAGCGCTTCAGCAACTTCATCGCGGTCGACCGCGTAGATTTTTCGCTTTCGCGCAACGAGGCCGTCGGCATCGTGGGTCCCAACGGCGCGGGCAAAACGACGCTGCTCAACCTGCTGGCGGGAACGTATCCACTCTCGGCCGGCAACGTGTGCGTCGACGGTGTTGATGTATCGCGCACCGACGCGGCTACGCGATGCCGCATGGGTATTGGCCGCTCGCATCAGGTGCCGCGCCCGTTTGTCGATATGACCGTCTTCGAGAACGTCTTTGTCGCC